>NZ_JBAKHR010000023.1:0-140753 GCF_036902955.1 Micromonospora sp. CPCC 205558 | reverse complement strand
GGGGGCGGGGGGCGGGTGGTGGGGTGGTGGGGTGGTGGGGGGCGGGGGCGGGGGCGGGGGGGCCGTCAGGCGCCGCGCAGGGTCGCGCCTAGGCGCTCGGTCGCTACCGCTACCGCCGCGTCGCGGGCCGCGACCGCCTCCTCGACGGTCAGCGTCCGGTCCGGTGCCCGGAACGTCAGCTTGTACGCCAGCGACCGCCGACCCTCACCAAGCTGAGCGCCGGAGTACACGTCGAACAGCCGCACGTCCTCCAGCAGCTCGCCGGCGCCCGCCTCCAGCGCCCGGCGCACCTGCTCCGCCGGCACCGAGTCGTCCACCACCAGCGCCACGTCGATCAGCGCCGGCGGGAAGCCGGAGACCGTCGGCGCGGGCGTCACCGGGGTCGGCGGCAGCGTGTCGAGGTTGAGCTCCATCGCGCTGGTGCGACGGGGCAACTCCAGCGCCGCGACCACCAACGGGTGCAGCTCGCCGGCGTGTCCGACGACGGAGCCGTCGACCCGCAGTTCGGCGCAGCGGCCCGGGTGCCACGGGGCGTACTCGACGGCGCGCACCTCGACCCGCTCGTCGGGGATCCCGGCGGCGGCCAGCACGTCACGGGCCGCCTCGATCGCGTCCGCCCAGCCGGCCTGCCGACCCGGCCCCCACCAGCCGGCCGGGTCCAGGTCGCCTGCGAGCACCACCGCGACGTGCACCGGCTGCGCCGGCACCACCGCGTCGGCGGCCGCGAACTCCTCGTCGGTGGGACGCCGGTCCACGCCCATCGCCGGCGGGCTGCCGGCACCGACGCGCGGGTGAAAGACCGCACCGATCTCGTAGAGGGCGAGGTCACGGTGACCGCGGCCGAGGTTGCGCTTGAGGACGCCGAGCAGCGGGCCGAGCAGCGTGGTGCGCAGCAGCGGCTCCTCCTCGGACAGTGGGTTGGCCAGCCGCACCGAGGGCCGACGCGGGTCGTCGGCCGGCAGGCCGAGATGGTCGGCCAGCTCCGGCGACACGAACGGGTGCGCGAGCACCTCCACGTACCCCCGCTCGGCCAGCGAGTTGGCGACGGCCCGGCGGCGACGCTGACGCGGGGTCAGACCGCGCCCCGGAGGTGCGGTCGGCAACACCGACGGCACCCGGTCGTACCCGTCGAGGCGGACCACCTCCTCGACCAGGTCGGCCGGGTCGGTCAGGTCGGGCCGCCAGGTCGGCGGGGTGACGCTCAGCACCGTCCCGACGCCGCTGGCCACGCCCACCGCGCCCGGGTCCTCGGACAACCGGTCCGCGCCCTGCGCGACAGTGCAGCCGACCCGCTCCAACAGGGCCACCACCCGCGCCGGTGGGTACTCGACGCCGATCCGCCGGGTCGGCAGGTCCGCCGGAAGGCTGATCGGGGTACGCGGCCGGACGTGGTCGATGTCCAGGATCTCCGCGCTCGGGGTGCCCCCGCCGTGCTCGGTGAGCAGCCGCACGGCACGCTCCAGCGCGACGAGCGCCACGGCCGGGTCGACGCCCCGCTCCCAGCGCTTCGCGGCCTCGCTGAACAGCTTGTGCCGGCGGGCGGTGCGCCCGACCATCGCCGGGTCCCAGTGCGCCGCCTCGAACAGCACATTGGTCGTGTCGGCGACGACCTCGCTGGTCTCGCCGCCCATCACCGCGGCGAGCGAGATCGGCCCAGTGTCATCGCAGATCACCATGTCGTCGGCGGTGAGCACCCGGTTGACCCCGTCGAGGGTGGTCAGCTTCTCCCCCGCCTCGGCGCGGCGGACCACCAGCGGCCCGACGATCCGGTCGGCGTCGAAGGCGTGCATCGGCTGGCCCAGCTCCAGCATCACGTAGTTGGTGATGTCGACGGGCAGCGAGATGCTGCGGATGCCGGCGGTGACGAGCCGCTGCTGCATCCAGGACGGCGTGGGCGCGGTCGGGTCGACGCCGCGGACCAGGCGGGCGGTGAACCGGTCGCAGCCGACCGTGTCACGGACCTCCACCGGGTACGCCGGCGTCTCGGTGCCGCCCGGTGCCGGCGCCAGGGCCGGGTCGCGCAACGGCACGTCGAACGCGTGCGACAACTCCCGGGCCAGGCCGCGCAGGCTCAGCGCGTACCCCCGGTCGGGGGTGATCTCCAGATCGAACACGACGTCGTCGAGGCCGACCACCGGGCGCGCGTCGTCACCCGGCTTGGCCGTCACGTCCGGCCCCAGCACGATGATGCCGGAGTGGTCGTCGCCCAGGCCCAACTCCTTCGCCGAGCAGATCATGCCCGCCGAGTTGTGCCCGTACGTCTTGCGGGCGCCGATGGCGAAGCCGCCGGGCAGCACGCCGCCGGGCAGGATCACCACCACCCGGTCGCCCGGGGCGAAGTTACGCGCCCCGCAGACGATCTCCTGCGGCTCGCCGGTGCCGTTGGCGGCACCCACGTCGACCCGGCAGAACCGGATCGGCTTCTTGAAACCGGTGAGCTCCTCGATCTCGCGGACCTCACCGACGACCAACTGGCCGGTGACGGTCGCGGCCAGGTCCACTACGGACTCGACCTCGATGCCGAGGTCGACCAGGGCCTGCTCCAGGTCACCGGTGGGCAGGTCGGCGGGGAGGTCGACGTACTCCCGCAGCCAACTGACAGAAACTCGCATGACTTCAGACCACCGTTCCCGTGTCTCGTACCCGCATCGCCTACGCCCCGGTCCCGAGCGCGCGGCTGAACCGCACGTCGCCCTCGAAGAGATGGCGGATGTCGCTGACCCCGTGCCGGATCATCAGGGTCCGGTCGATGCCCATGCCGAAGGCGAATCCGGAGTAGACCTCCGGGTCGACGCCGCAGGCGCGCAGCACCCGCGGGTTGACCATGCCGCAGCCACCCCACTCGACCCACTGCGGGCCGTCCCGGTGCTCCGGGAACCACACGTCGAACTCCGCCGACGGCTCGGTGAACGGGAAGTAGTGCGGCCGCCACCGGGTCTTCGCCTCCGGGCCGAACATCGCGCGGGCGAAGTGGTCCAGCGTGCCCCGCAGGTGCGCCATGGTGATGCCCTTGTCGACCACCAGGCCCTCGGCCTGGTGGAACACCGGGCTGTGGGTGGCGTCGATCTCGTCGGTGCGGTAGACGCGGCCCGGCACGATCACGTAGATCGGCGGCTTGCGGCTGAGCATCGTGCGGGTCTGCACCGTGGAGGTGTGCGTGCGCAGAACGAGGCCGGAACCCTCCGGTGCGATGTGGAAGGTGTCCATCAACCCGCGCGCCGGATGATCGGCGGGGATGTTCAACGCGTCGAAGTTGACCCACTCCAGGTCGACCTCGGGCCCCTCGGCCACCTCGTAGCCCATCCCGACGAAGAGGTCGCTGATCGACTCCATCAGGGTGCTCAACGGGTGCCGGGCGCCCCGTGGACGACGGTCGTAGGGCAGGGTGACGTCCACCCGCTCCTCGACCAGCACCCGCTCGGCCTGCTCGCGCTCCACCACCTCGGCGCGCTCGGCGTACGCGGACTCGATCGCCCGGCGGGCCTCGTTGACCCGCTTGCCGGCGTCGGACTTCGCGGCTGGCGGCAGCGCGCCGATCTCCCGGCGGGCGAGCGAGACCGGTGACCGGTCACCCAGGTGCACCGAGCGCAGCGCGGTCAGCGCGTCCGGGTCGGCGGCGGCCTCGAACGCCTTCGTGGCGTCCGCGACGGCCTCGGCCAGGGCGGCGGGGTCGAGCAGGGCGACCTGCTTCGGGTCGTACGGATCGTTGCGGTAGCTCATGGCGTACGGGCACTCCCTCACGGCGGCGCCAGCCCTCCACGGGCGGCTAGGCGAGTCTACGGACGCGCGGCTGTGCCGCAGCCCGCCGGTAGGAGTTGCGCAGGGAGCAGGTCAGGCCCGCCGCCCGCCGACACCGGCGGGCTGGCTAAACGAACGCCGTGTCGCGTTCATGGACGGACGCTCTCCCCTGCTGTCAGTCGCGCCGGAGGCTTTCACCCTCAGCGCTGCGCTCTCGCTGAAGCGTACAGGCAGACCGCGGCGGCGGCAGCCAGGTTCAGGCTCTCCGCGCGCCCGTACAGCGGCACCCGCACCGTGGTGTCGGCGGCGGCGGTCAGCTCCTCGGGCAGGCCGTGCGCCTCGGAACCGAACAACCAGGCGGTGGGCCCGACGAGCCGGCCGTAGTCGGTCAGGTCGTCCAGATCACTGTCGCCGTACCCGGTGGTGGCGAAGATCGACAGCCCGGCGGCGCGCAGCGCGTCGACCACCGCGACCGGGTCGGTGGCGCGCACCACGTCGACATGGAAGAGGCTGCCGGCCGAGGCCCGCACACACTTGCCGTTGTACGGGTCGACGGCGTCTCCGGCGAAGACCACCGCACCCGCACCGGCCGCGTCGGCGGTGCGCAGCACCGTGCCGGCGTTGCCCGGGTCGCGGATCTCGGCGAGCACCGCCACCAGCCGGGGCCCACCCGCGAGGGCCTGCTCCAGCGACACGTCCAGGTGCCGGCAGACCGCCACCAGCCCCTGCGGGGCGACGGTCTCGGCGAGCGCCGCTAGGGCCTCGTCGGTCACCTCGGAGACCGGCACGTCGGCGCGGGCCGCCGTGGCGGCCAACTCCGGATACCGGTCGAGCGCGGTGGTCGTACCGAACAATTCGGTGACCACCCCCGGCCGCGCGAGGGCCTCGCGGACCGCCTGCGGGCCCTCGGCCAGGAAACGGCCGGTGGCGTCGCGGTCCCGGCGGCGTTGCAGACGGCGGGCGGCGACAACCCTGGGGGTACGCGGGGTGAAGGCCATGGTGTGGGTTCCTCCGACACGATTGAGGCGCCCCCCGGACGGCGGTGCCGACACGGGAGACGCCTCGCTCTGGTGCGTGGGGATCAGGCGGCCTGAGCCGCCGCGCCGCCGGTGCCCTCGGCCGTGACCGCGGCCCGGGCCAGCTCGACGATCGCCGCGAAAGAGGCGGCGTCGTTGACAGCCATGTCGGCCAGGATCTTGCGGTCGACCTCGATGCCGGCCAGACGCAGGCCCTGGATCAGACGGTTGTAGGTCATCCCGTTGGCCCGGGCGCCCGCGTTGATCCGCTGAATCCACAGCTGCCGGAAGTCGCCCTTGCGGTCGCGACGGTCCCGGTAGGCGTACTGCATCGAGTGCAGCACCTGCTCCTTGGCCTTGCGGTACAGGCGGGAGCGCTGACCGCGGTAACCGCTCGCGGTCTCCAGCAGGGTACGACGCTTCTTCTGGGCGTTTACAGCCCGCTTGACGCGTGCCATCTCAACTCCTAATTACGTAAGGTGGCGCGCGTCAGCGGCCGAGCAGCTTCTTGATGCGCTTGACGTCGGCCTTGGCCAGCACGACCGTGCCGGTCAGCCGGCGGGTCTGGGTGGAGGGCTTCTTCTCCAGGTTGTGGCGGAGGCCGGCCTGCTGGGCAACGATCTTGCCCTTGCCGGTCACCTTGACCCGCTTACCCATACCCGTGTGGCTCTTCATCTTCGGCATGTGGAACGTCTTCTCCCCTGTTACTCGCCGCTGGTGTCGGCGGCGAGGCCGGTGTCACCGGCTGCTGCGGTCTCGCTGACCGCCGCGGTCTCATCGGCTTCCGGAGCGGCGGACTCGTCCGCTGCCCGGTCCCGAGGTCCGCCGCGAGACGCCGTAGCGGCGACCGCGGAGGCCTTGACGGCCCGATGCGGGGCGAGAACCATGATCATGTTTCGGCCGTCCTGCTTAGGAGCGGCCTCGACGTATCCCAGGTCCGTGATCTCGGACTCGAGCCGGCGCAGGAGCCGGTAACCCAGCTCCGGGCGGCTCTGCTCGCGACCGCGGAACATGATCGTCACCTTGACCTTGTCGCCCGCCTTGAGGAACCGCACCACGTGACCCTTCTTGGTCTCGTAGTCGTGCGGGTCGATCTTCGGCCGAAGCTTCATTTCCTTGATGACGGTCTGCTGCTGATTACGCCGCGCTTCGCGCGCCTTGAGTGCGCTCTCGTACTTGAACTTGCCGAAGTCCATGAGCTTGCACACCGGCGGGCGCGCCATCGGCGCAACCTCGACCAGGTCCAGATCGACGTCCGCGGCCAGCTGAAGAGCGCGCTCCAGCGGGACGATGCCCACCTGCTCACCCTCTGGGCCGACCAGTCGGACCTCACGTGCCCGGATCTGCTCGTTCACGCGTGGTTCGACGCTGATGGGGCCTCCTCGAGTCGTTTCTGCTCTGTCGCCGACCCCTGCGGCTCCCGGGAGGGAACCGACCCGAAAAGCAGAAGGCCCCGGCGCATGCCAGGGCCCGCTCGACCGGTCGGCGTGATCACAGGATCACACACCCGACCCCGGGACATGCCCGGAACCGGTGACCGGACCCGGCCACCGTAGCGGCGACTCGGGTGGGAGCAGGCGCTCCGCTTTCACGGCTGTCTGCTCGCACGCGGAGACAGCCTGGTCGACTCGATAACACTACACCGGCGCCCCGGCAGCTCCCAAACCGGGCACGGCCCGCGGCCTCAGCACCGGCCCAGCCGGTCAGGGCAGCCGGCCGGACGGTCGGACGGTCGGTCAGGGCGGCCGGTCGGGGCGGCCGGTCGGGGCGGCCGGTCGGGGCGGCCGGTCGGGGCGGCCGGTCGGGGCGGCCGGGTCAGCGGCCGACGGCGCGTTCGGCGAGGCGGGCCTGGTGGGCCTCGTGCAGCCGGCGCAGCGCGCGGACCCCCTCGACGGCCGACTCCTTGTCGGCGGCCTGCAAGGCGACAATCGGCAGCAGGTCGTCGTCGTGCAGCTCCAGGCTGGCCCACGGCGCGCCCCGGTCGAACCGGACGCCCCGGACGACCTCCCAGGGCAGCTCGTAGGAGCTGATCACGTTACGCACCCGGATGCCCCGCGCGTCCGCCTCCACCCGGGGACGGGTGAACAGCAGGAACCCGAGCGCCCCGAAGACGCCCAGGCCGATCATGGCGATCTGGTCGCCGCGCTGGAAGCTGCCGTAACCATCGCCGGTCGGGCCGCTCAGCGACGTGGCGACCAGACCGAACACGACCACCAGGGCAACCGCCGCCGACCAGCAGACCACGCGGATGCGGCGGGGCTTCAGGCGGACCAGCTCGGTTTCACTCACCCCGCCAGTCTGCCACCCACACCCGCCAGCAAACGCACCACCCGCCGAGAGCCACCACCCCGGGCCCAGGGCGGCCAGCCACCTCAAGATCGTGCTCAATCCAGGATTCAGTGGCCTCCGTCGAGATCGAGGCCACTACTTCAATGATCGAGCGCGATCTTCCGCTTCCAGCAGCGACCGGGCAGCCGCCGGCGCGCCGATCATGGAGTTGTGGTGGTGGACGCAAGTCGCGAAAGCGGCTGAAACGGGCACCACAACTCCATGATCGACGCGGGGGAACGCGGGCGGGGCGCGGGCGGGGCGCGGGTGCGGGCGCGAGGCGCGGGCGCGGGCCCGGGCGCGGGGGGTGGGTCAGAGGCGGCAGGCGTGGATGTTGGTGACGAGGATGGCGCGGGCGCCCAACTCGTACAGCTCGTCCATGATGCGGTGCACGTCGTCGCGGAGCACCATCGCCTGCACCGCCACCCAGCCCTCGCGGTGCAGCGGCGACACGGTTGGCGACTCGATGCCCGGGGTGAGCCCACTGGCCCGGTCCAGCAGACCGGCCGGCACGTCGTAGGCGAGCATCACGTAGCGGCGGGCGACCAGCACACCGTGCAGGCGGCGCAGCAACTGCTCGGCCTGCGGTTGTGCGGGCGCGCCGGCACGCCGGACCAGCACCGCCGACGAGCGCAGCAGCGGCTCGCCGAAGACCACCAGGCCCGCCTGGCGCAGGGTCGCGCCGGTCTCCACCACGTCCGCGATCACGTCGGCGACGCCGAGGCGTACGGCGTTCTCCACCGCGCCGTCGAGGCGGATCACGTCGGCCTTGACCCCCACCTCGCCGAGGTGCCGCTCGACCAGCCCCGGGTACGCGGTGGCGATCCGGTGACCGCCCAACTCCTGGACGGAGGCGATGTCGTCGGGGCGGGCGGCGAAGCGGAAGGTGGCCCGCCCGAAGGCGAGGTCGACGACCTCCTCGGCCGGCGCGGCCGAGTCGATCAGCAGGTCCCGGCCGGTGATCCCGAGGTCGAGGTCACCGGAGCCGACGTAGGTGGCGATGTCCTTCGGACGCAGGTAGAAGAATTCGACGTCGTTGGCCTCGTCCCGGCAGACCAGGTCCTTGGGGTCGGTGCGCTGGCGGTAGCCCGCCTCGCGCAGCATCTGGGCGGCCGGTTCGGCCAGGGTGCCCTTGTTGGGAATGGCGACACGCAGCATGACGGAGTGCTCCTTCGATCCGGATGGCGATCAACGGGGTGGGGGGCACTCACAGATGTCGGTAGACGTCCTTGAGCTCGAGACCACTGGCGAGCATCAGCACCTGGACCTGGTAGAGCAGCTGGGAGATCTCCTCGGCGGTGCGCTCCGGCCCCTCGTGCTCGGCGGCCATCCACGACTCGGCCGCCTCCTCGACGACCTTCTTGCCGATGAAGTGCACGCCCTTGTCCAGCGCGGCGACGGTGCCCGAGCCCGGGGTGCCGGCGGCGGCCTTGGCCTGCAGCTCGGCGAACAACTCCTCGAACGTCTTCACGAGGAACGATTCTTCCAGCCGCCCGGGCGAGGCCCCACGTCCGGGTCCGCCGGAATCCAGCAAGCGGACAATTCCCTATCAACATGGTGGGACAATTGTCGATCGATGCTCATGGAGCCCTACGCTGTCCGCCATGGCCAGCAGATCACGTCCCCTCGCGCTCACCCTCGCCGGCGCCGTCGTGGTAGCCACCGCCGGATGCGCGCCACAGGACGAGAAACCCACCCCCACCGTCACCGCCGCGTCGTCCTGCGCCAAGGACAGCCTGCCCACGCGTACGCCGGGCAAGCTGACCATCGCCACCGACCAGCCCGCGTACGAGCCGTGGTTCTCCGACGACAAGCCGGACAACGGCGAGGGCTTCGAATCCGCCGTCGCGTACGCGGTGGCCGAGAAGCTCGGCTACACCCGAGCCGACGTCACCTGGATCCGGGTCAAGTTCGACACCGCGATCGCGCCCGGCCCGAAGGACTTCGACTTCGACATCAACCAGTTCTCCATCACCGAGGAACGCAAGCGGGCTGTCGACTTCTCCGCGCCGTATTACCTGGTGCGGCAGACCGTGATTGCGTTGAAGTCCTCGAAGATCGCCGGCCGGACGTCGCTGGCCGAGCTCCGCGACGCCCGGCTCGGCGCGCAGGTCGGCACCACCAGCTACCAGGCGATCACCGACGTGATCAAGCCAACCGCCAAGCCGCAGGTCTACAACAGCAACGACGACGCCAAGAAGGCCCTGCAGAACGGGCAGCTGGACGGTCTCGTGGTGGACCTTCCGACCGCCTTCTACATCACCGGCGCGGAGATCACCGACGCGACGATCGTCGGGCAGGTGCCGCAGGTCGGCACGCCCGAGGCGTTCGGGTTGCTGCTGGACAAAAACTCCCCACTGACCTCCTGCGTCAGCGGGGCGGTCGGTCAGCTCACCACGGCGGGCACGCTGAAGGAGCTGGAACAGAAGTGGCTCGCGCAGGTGGCAGGGGCGGCCGAGCTGCGGTGACGCTTCTGGATCATGTGCCGTCCGAGGCGCAGCTGCGGCGGTCGGCGTACCGGCGTCGGCAGACCGTCCACAGCGTGCTCGTCGCGGCGTTCTCGACGGCGGCGCTCGGCACGCTGCTGGTGATCGCGGTGACCGGGGCGCCCGGCTGGGACCGGGTCCGACGCTCGTTCCTGGATCCGCAGATCGCCCGCGACGCGCTGCCGACGGTGCTGAGCGGGCTCTGGCTCAACGTACGTCTGCTGGTGTGCTGTGCGGTCGGCGCGCTGCTGCTCGGGCTGGTGATCGCCGTGCTGCGGACGCTGCGCGGGCCGGTCTTCTTCCCGGTGCGCGCGCTGGCCGCCGGCTACACCTACACCTTCCGGGGCCTGCCGCTGATCATCGTGCTCTACCTGCTCACCCTCGGCGTGCCGGGGTTGCGGTTGCAGGGCATGCCGCCGGTGCTGGTGCTCGGTGGGATCGCGTTGGTCCTCACCTACGGCGGCTACCTCGCCGAGGTGTTCCGGGCCGGCATCGAGTCGGTGCACTCCAGCCAGCTCGCCGCGGCCCGCTCGTTGGGGCTGACCTACCGGCAGACGATGCGGCACGTCGTCCTGCCGCAGGCCGTCCGCCGGGTGGCGCCACCCCTGCTCAACGATGTGGTGGCGTTGCAGAAGGACGTGGGGCTGGTCTCCCTCGCCGGGCCGATCGACGCGGTCCGCGCCGCCCAGATCGCCACCGCACAGACCTTCAACTACACGCCGTACATCGTGGCGGGGGTGCTCTTCGTGCTGCTCGCGATCCCGCTGATCGCGGTCACCGACTGGGTGACGCTGCGCGCGGCCCGCCGACAGTCGGGGGGCTGACCCATGCCGTTGCTGCATTGTCGGGGCCTGCGCAAGGAGTTCGGCGGGCACGTCGTGCTCGACCGACTAGATCTGCGCGTCGCCGAGCACCAGGTGGTGGCCCTGATCGGCGCGTCCGGGTCCGGCAAGTCGACACTGCTGCGCTGCGTCAACCTGCTGGAGGAACTCGACGACGGCACCATCGAGCTGGACGGGGAGGACATCTCCGATCCCCGGGTGGACCCGGACCAGGTCCGTCGGCGCATCGGCATGGTGTTCCAGGCGTACAACCTCTTTCCGCACCTGAGCGTGTTGGACAACATCACCCTCGCGCCGCGCCGCGTACACCGGCGGGGCCGGGCAGAGGCCGAGGCGCAGGCCCGGGAGTTGCTCGACCGGGTGGGGCTCGGCGCCAAGGCGGACGCCTACCCGGACCGGCTCTCCGGCGGGCAGCAGCAACGGGTGGCTATCGTCCGGGCGCTGGCCAACTCACCTCGACTGATGCTGCTCGACGAGGTCACCTCCGCGCTGGACCCGGAGCTCGTGGGCGAGGTGCTGGCGATGATCCGCGACCTGAAGGCCGACGGCATGACCATGGTGCTGGCCACCCACGAGATGGGCTTCGCCCGGGAGGTCGCCGACGAGGTCTGCTTCCTCGACGCCGGGCGGGTCGTCGAGAGCGGCCCGCCGGCGCAGGTGCTCGGCGAGCCGACGCAGCCCCGAACCCGGCAGTTCCTGCGCCGGATCATCGAGGCCGGTCGGCTGTGAGGCGCCTCAGCCGCTGAAACCGACCCGTTGGGCGTTGCCCGCCGCCACGGTCCGCACGGCCAGCGCCGCGTCGAGGGCCGCGACGGTGGCGGCCCAGCCCTTGTCCTCCGCCGAGCCGGGCAGACCGGCGCGGTCGCGGGCCTGCTCGATGGTCTCCACTGTCAACACCCCGTGCGCCACCGGCTTGCCCTCGTCCAGCGCCACCCGGGTCAACCCGTCGGTGACCGAGCGGCAGACGTAGTCGAAGTGGGCGGTGGCACCGCGGACCACCACACCGAGGGCGACCACCACGTCGCAGCGGCGGGCGAGGGCCTGCGCGACCACCGGCAGCTCGACCGAACCGGCAACCCTGGCGACCACGGACCGCGCGCCGCACGCCTCGGCGGCGGCCACCGCACGCTCCACCATGTGGTCGGTCAGCTCGCCGTGCCAGCGGGCGGCAACGACCCCGACGGTCAGCCCCGCGGCGTCGACCGCCTCGACTCCCGGCTCACCGAAACCCGCCATCGTCATGCTCCGATCTCGTCGTTGGCGACCGGACGCCCCAGCGGCGCCTCGGACACCTCGTCCAACTCGTCCAGCAGGTGACCCATCCGGTCCCGCTTGGTGCGCAGGTAGCGCATGTTCTCCGGGTGCGCGCCGACCGGCAGGCTCTCGCGGCCGGTGATGGTCAACCCGTACCCCTCCAGCCCGGCCCGCTTGGCCGGGTTGTTGGTCAGCAGCCGCATCGAACGCACGCCCAGGTCGTAGAGGATCTGCGCCCCGGTGCCGTAGTCGCGGGCGTCGGCCGGCAGGCCCAGGTCGAGGTTGGCGTCGACGGTGTCGCGGCCCAGGTCCTGCAACTGGTACGCCTGCAGCTTGTGCAGCAGGCCGATGCCGCGCCCCTCGTGCCCACGGACGTAGAGCACCACGCCCCGGCCTTCCTGCCCGACCCGGGCCAGTGCGGCGTCCAGCTGCGGCCCACAGTCGCAGCGCAGCGAGCCGAACACGTCCCCGGTCAGGCACTCGGAGTGCACCCGGACCAGCACGTCCTGGCCGTCACCGATGTCACCCAGGACCATCGCGACATGTTCGGCCGGGTCGTGCTCGGCGCGGTAGCCGAGCGCCCGGAACACCCCGTGCTTCGTCGGCATCCGGGCGTCGGCGACCAGCTCGACCTGCTTCTCGGTCCGCCGCCGGTAGGCAATCAGGTCGGCGATGGTGATCAGCGTGAGGCCGTGCTCGGCGGAGAACTTCTCCAGGTCCGGCACGCGCATCATGGTGCCGTCGTCGTTGACCAGCTCGCAGAGCACGCCGGCCGGACGCAGCCCGGCCAGCCGGGTCAGGTCGATGCCCGCCTCGGTGTGCCCCGGCCGGCGCAGCACCCCGCCCTCGCGGGCGCGCAACGGCACCACGTGCCCGGGACGGGCCAGGTCGGTCGGGTCGGTCGTCGCGGCGGCGAGCAGCCGGCTGGTGTGCGCGCGGTCGGCCGCCGAGATGCCGGTGCTGACCCCCTCGCGGGCGTCCACGGTCACCGTGTACGCGGTGCCGCGCCGGTCCTGGTTGGTGTGGTGCATGGGCGGCAGGTCGAGCCGGTCGGCTTCGCTCTCGGTCAGCGCCACGCAGACGTATCCGGAGGTGTAGCGCACCATGAACGCCATCAACTCCGGCGTGGCCAACTCGGCCGCGAAGATCAGGTCGCCCTCGTTCTCCCGGTCCGCGTCGTCGACCACCACGACCGGCCGGCCGGCCGCGATGTCCGCGATCGCCTGCTCGATATCCCCGAAACTGGTCACGCGATGGCCTCCGTGTAGATGGGCGTGCGGACGGCGGTCGTCGCCCGCGAGGTGCGCCACCAGGCGGCGAAGCCCCAGACGCAGAGGGCGCCGTAGATCAGGTACATGACGGCCGACGGGTAGAACCCGCCGCGCAGCAGCAGCGGCACGCCGACCGCGTCCACCGCGATCCAGAGCAGCCAGAACTCCACCCAGCCGCGGGCCATGCCGTAGGTGGCCAGCAGGCTGCCGGTGAGGATCCAGGCGTCGGGCAGCGGGCCCCACGAGCCCAGCGCCTTGAGCACCGGGTACGCCGCGGCGGTGCCGATCACGGCGGCCACCAGCAGCATCAGTCGCTCGCGTCCGGTGGCCCAGCGCGGGACGACCGCTGCCTGCCCGCCGTCGGCGCGACGGTTGCGCTGCCAGCGCCACCAGCCGTAGACGCTGACCGCGAAGAAGAACACCTGACGGCCGGCCTGCCCGTACAGGTCGTGCTCCTGCGGGGTGGCGAACACCCCGCCGAGGAAGACGGTGAGCAGCAGCGCGTTACCGATCATGCCGACCGGCCACGCCCAGACGAGCCGACGCAACCCGAGCAGCGCCGAGATCAACCCGAACGCGTTGCCGACGATCTCCCGGGCCAGCACCGGCGAACCGGCGACCTGCACCTGGGCGTCCAGCAGCCAGCTGAGCGGGCCCATCAGGCCACCCCGCCCGGGTTCACGGCCACCCCGCGAGCGTCGGTGAGCCGGTCGCCGAGCAGCCGCTCGACGTACTTGGCCAACACGTCGACCTCCAGGTTGACCGGGTCACCGACGCCCTTCGCGCCGAGCGTGGTCAGCTTGAGCGTGGTCGGGATCAGCCCGACGGCGAACTCGTCCGCACCGACGGCCGCCACGGTCAACGAGACACCGTCGATGGTGATCGAGCCCTTCTCCACCACGTACCGGGACAGGGCGGCGGGCAGCCGGAACCGGACTGTCTCCCACTGCTCGGCCGGCTCCCGGGAGATCAGTTCACCGACGCCGTCGACGTGGCCCTGCACCAGGTGCCCGCCCAGTCGACTGCCGAGCGCGGCGGCCCGCTCCAGGTTGACCGGGTCGCCGGGGCGCAGCGCGCCCAGCGCGGAGCGGCGCAGCGTCTCCCCCATCACGTCGGCGGTGAAGACCCCGTCGGCCACCTCCACGACGGTCAGGCAGACACCGTTCACGGCGATCGAGTCGCCGTGCCGAGCGTCGGACGTGACCAGCGGGCCACGTACGCCGAGCAACGCCGAATCGCCCGCCGTAGGCGCGACCCGGACGATCTCGCCCAGCTCCTCGATAATTCCGGTGAACATCTCAGCCCTCCCTTTTCCGGGGCAAAGCGGTGATCCGGAGATCCGGACCGATCTGCGTAACGTCGACGAACTCCAGATCGATGGCCTCGGCGATGGTGGTCACTCCCGCGTCGACCAGAGCGGTCGGGCCGGCGCCGAGCAACCGCGGCGCGACGTACCCGACGATCTTGTCGACCAGGCCGGCCCGCAGGAACGCGCCGGCCAGCCGGGGGCCGCCCTCCAGCAGCACCGCGCGGATCCCGCGCTGGTGCAGCGCCGCGAGCAGCGCCGGCAGGTCGACCCGGCCGTCCGGGCCGGCGCCGACCTCGTCGGCGGTCGCGATCCACGTCCGCGCCGCGCCGTCGCGGACCCGGGCGTCAGCCGGGGTACGCCCCGAGCTGTCCACCACCACCCGCAGCGGCTGACGGATGGCCAGGCTGCCGTCACGCAGGTTGCGGGCGGTCAACCGGGGGTCGTCCGCGAGCACGGTGCCCACCCCGGCGATGACCGCGTCGACAGTGCCGCGCAGCGCGTGCACGTCGATCCGGGCCGCCTCCGACGTGATCCACATGCTGGTGCCGTCCGCCGCGGCGGAGCGCCCGTCGAGCGTGGCGGCGTACTTCCAGATCACGTACGGCCAGCCCCGGCGCATCGAGGTCAGCCACGCGACGTTGCCGGCCTCGGCCTCCTCGCCGCGTACCCCCAGATCGACCCGGACCCCGGCGGCGCGCAGGGTGGCGGCGCCACCGGACGCGACCGGGTTGGGGTCGGGCACGGCGATGACCACCCGGCCCACCCCGGCCTGGACGAGCGCGGAACTACAGGGGCCGGTGCGGCCGGTGTGATCGCACGGTTCCAGAGTGACTATCGCGGTGCCGCCCTTGGCCCGCCGCCCGGCCTGCGCCAGGGCGACGATCTCGGCGTGCGGCCCGCCGGCGTACGCGTGGAAGCCCTCGCCCACGACCTCGCCGTCTTCGTCGAGCAGCACACACCCGACCACCGGGTTGGGGCTGGTGGTGCCGAGCCCGCGCGCCGCCAACTCGATCGCACGCCGCATCGCCTCATCAACGGAGACGCTGGCCATCGCCCTGCCCCTGCCCTCTCACTCGCCGGTCCGCGCGCGGGCGGTCAGGGAGGCGGTGGCCATGGGGCCACGGGCAGGCGGTGGCGGATTCCGGGAACGGCACAGCCGCCCCGGGGGGTCGGCACGGCACGCTGAAGCCAGCGGCCGGCTCGGACCCGTCCGTCCCGCGCGCTGTCTCCCATCCGGACTGTCTGGGCGCGGACGAACCGCCCCCAACCGTCGGCCCCGGATTTTCACCAGGTCCACCGGGCGGCACAGCCGTCCGGGTCGCGGGCTGACCACGGTTGGACCGTGGATCACCGCCGGTTCGGAATTTCACCGAGTCCCGCCAGCGCGTGGTGGGTACACGGGAAGTCTTACACGCCGATCCGCCTTCGCCGCCACCTAGGCGAGCTACTTCACAGCGGTATCACGCTCAGGTGACGCCGCGTCGCCGGTCCACGGCCACGTACGAGCCCGGTTGGCTCTTGGCGACGGTCTTCATCTCCGAGGCCATCGCGATCGCCTCGAGGGGGTCGGCGAACCGCTTGGCGGCGTCGGAGAGGGACACCCCGATGGAGAGCGTGACCAGGGCGGCGCGACGAATGTTGCCCCGCCGGTCCTTCAACTCGACGAAGCCGCGCTCACGGTCGGTCGGGTCGTAGAGCGTGTCGGCGGCGTTCTCGAAGTCGACCACCGCCTGGGAGGTCAGTGGGCGCACCTGGTCCGGGGCGCAGACGATGACGAAGTCGTCACCGCCGACGTGGCCGAGGAAGGCCGGTGGCAGCCCGACGCCCACCACCGCCCGGTGCAGGCTGCGGGCCAGCGCGGAGATGAAGTCGTCGCCGCGGACGAAGCCGTACCGGTCGTTGACGCTCTTGAACCGGTCGATGTCGACGTAGCCGACCGCGTAGTCCACGCCCTGTCGGACCCGATCGCTGATCTCCCGACGGATCCGGCTGTTGCCGGGCAGCCCGGTCAGCGGGGAGACCTCCCGGAACTCCTTGTTGCGGCGCAGGGTGGACGACACCCGGGCCACCAGCTCGGCGGTGTCGAACGGCTTGACCAGGTAGTCGTCCGCGCCGGCGCTGAGCCCGTGCACCTTGTCGACCGTCATCCCCTTGGCGGTCAGCATGATCACCGGAAGGGCGGAGGTCATCGGGTCGGCGCGCAGCCGGCGGGTCAGCTCCAGCCCGTCGATGCGGGGCATCATGAGGTCGACCACCGCCAGGTCCGGCCGCTGGCGTTCGATGACCTCCAGGGCTTCCTGGCCATCGCTGGCGTGGATCACGTCGAAGCCGTGCAGCCGCAGGTTGAACTCGACGAAACGGGCGATGTCCGCATCGTCGTCCACGACGAGAATGATGTCCTTGCGGTCGGCCTCGGGCTCCACCTCAGGCCCCGGGAGCCGCGCGTTCCGCGAGTGACCGCAGGTGGCGTACCGCCTCGGCCGGGTCGGCGGCCCCGTACACGGCGGTGCCGGCCACGAAGGCGTCGGCGCCCGCGGCGGCCGCCTGCTCGATGGTGTCGGCGGCGATCCCGCCGTCGACCTCGATGCGCAGCTCCAGGTGCCCGGCCGACACATGCCGCCGGGCCGTACGCACCTTCTCCAGCAACTGCGGAATGAACCGCTGCCCACCGAAGCCCGCCTTGATCGTCATGATCAGCAGGGTGTCGAAGCTGGGCAGCAGGTCCAGATAGGGCTCGATCGGGGTGTCCCGGTCGATGGCCAGGCCCGCCTTCGCACCGGCCGAGCGCAGGTCCTTGGCCAACGCCACCGGGTCGTCGGACGCCTCCGCGTGGAAGGTGACGTTGTACGCCCCGGCGTCGGCGTACCCGGGAGCCCACCGGCGCGGGTCCTCGATCATCAGGTGCACGTCGAAGGGCATCGCCGTGACAGCCCGCAGGCTCTGCACCACGGGCAGCCCGATGGTCAGGTTCGGCACGAAGTGGTTGTCCATCACGTCGACGTGCAACCAGTCCGCGGCGTCCTCGACGGCACGGACCTCTTCGGCGAGGCGGGCGAAATCGGCGGCCAGGATGCTCGGCGCGACGATCGGCGGCGGTACGGTCACGGGGCCAGTGTACGAACGTGGTCACCCGCCACCCGCATCGCGGCATCAACTCCGACGCGCTGTGATCCAGCAGTGACCAGTGGTGCAGAATTGAACGCTCCGGACCTCCGAATCCGGACGAACAGACATCAGCGGCTGGCCGAACGACGGAAACGCGACGACACTCCAACCGGGACGGTGCCGTAGGCTGCACGCCCGCCGGGGTATCGCCGCGGGGCGCGGTGACCGGCCGCCAGCTCCCGGGAGGGCGGACGATGCGACGGTGGCTTCCAGCGCTGGCGCTGGCCAGCGTCACGACGATGCTGCTGGCCGGCTGCGCGCCGGCGCGGGGCGCGGACGGTGATCTCACCGACGACTGGCCGACGCTGCGGGTGCCGAAGCCGTTCACCCCCGCCACCGACACCTGTCTGCCGAGGGTCGCCACGGTCGTGCAGGCCAGCACGTACGAGACGGTGGACTGCGCGCGCAACCACCTGGCCGAGACCATCCACGTCGGCACCTTCACCGGCCCCGACGCGCTGACCGAGGCCCGGCCGGAACCCGGATCGTCGGCGCTGCGCACGGCTCGCGCCGAATGCGACCAGCGGGCCCGGGAGGTGCTCGGCGGTGACTGGCACACGGCCCGACTCGCGCTGTCCCTCGCGCTGCCGTCCGCGGCCGCCTGGGCCGGCGGCGCCCGCTGGTACCGCTGCGACCTCAGCGAGACCGGCAGCATCGACAACACCCGCGCGGTGAACCGCACCGGCAGCCTGCGCGGAGCGTTGATCGGCGACACGCCCCTGACGCACCGCTGCTTCGACCCCAAGCTGATCGGCGACAACCTCAACTACATGGCGCCGGTGCTCTGCACCGAACCGCACCGCGCCGAGTTCGTGGGCGTCTACCAGGAGCGGGACATGAGCTGGGCGGAGTTCGTCAAGTCTGCCCAGCAGGCGCACCAGCGCTGCATGGCGTTGATCGCCGAGTACGCGGCGGTGCCCAACAACAGCGAGCTGCCGTACCGGGCCGGGTCCATCTACTACCCTCCGTCGCAGCGAGAGTGGGAGGAGGGCGACCGTGGAGTGCGCTGTTTCCTGTGGAGCGACGACCGCAAACTCACCCGCTCGATGCGCGGTGCCGGCCCCGAGGGACTGCCCGCGATCTGAGCAACGGTGCCGTATGCTGCTGCGCCGTGGCGCTACCGACCGGTTGGGTCCGGTCAGGGGCCACCGGCGGCGGGAGGTCGGGATGCGACGGTGGTTGGCGGCGTTGGCCGGAGGTGGGGCACTGTCCCTGGCGCTGGCCGGGTGCGGCGTGCCCGCCGGAGTCGACCGTGACCTCATCGACGACTGGCCGGCGCCCGTCGCCGCGCAGCAGTTCGTCCCCGCCGTCGACGTCTGCCACCAGAGCTCCCAGCAGGTCGGCTTCCTGACCGGCTACAACCCGACGGCGTGCACCGAGGCGCACCGGGTGGAGACCATGCACGTCGGCACCCTCACCGGCCCGGGCGCCGCGGGCGGCACGCCCCCGCAGCCCGGCTCGGCCGGCATGCGGGCCGCGCAGGCCGGGTGCGACACGGCGGTCAACAAGGCGGTGGGCGCCGACTGGCGTTCCGGGCGGCTCGGCCTGACCGTCGTGCTGCCGTCGCCGCAGGCCTGGTCGGGCGGGGCCCGCTGGTACCGCTGCGACGTCACCGAGATCGCCAGCATCGACGACACCGCGGTCGATCTGCGTACCGGCAGCCTCCGCGGCGCGTTGTCCGGTGCGGCGCCGCTGGCGTACCGCTGCTTCAACCCGAAGCTGGTCAAGGACGAGATCGACGAGATGGTGCCGGTCTCCTGCACCGCCAAGCACCACGCCGAGTTCGTCGGCGTCTGGCAGGCGCCGGACGTCAGCTACGCCGCGTTCACCAGCGACGTCAAGCGGGCCCACCGGGCCTGCCAGACGATGATCGCCAAGTACGCCAAGGTGCCGGACAACTCCCAGCTGGACTTCCGCGCCGGGACGATCTACTACCAGCCGTACGAGGAGGAATGGCGCAACGGCAACCGGGGCGTGCAGTGCTTCCTCTGGATCTCCGACCGGAACCTGACCCGCTCGATGAAGAACGCCGGCACCAAGGGCCTTCCGGTCACCTGACGCACGGCGTCCGGCCGGTCGGGTGACCGGCCGGACACGTACGTCGTCAGCCTCGGCGCAGGACGGCGAGGAACATCGCGTCGGTGCCGTGGCGGTGGGGCCAGAGCTGCACGGTCGGCCCGTCGCCGAGACCGGGCATGCCGGCCGGCAGCAGCGGCCGGGCGTCCACGAAGTCCACCGGAACCCCGCTGCGGCGGGCCGCCTCGGTCACCGTCACGTGCGTCTCGACGGTGTGTGGCGAGCAGGTGACGTAGGCGACCAGGCCGCCCGGTCGGACCGCCCGCAGCGCCGCGCCGAGCAACTCCCGTTGCAGCCGGGTCAGCGGCGGCAGGTCCGACGGCTGGCGACGCCAGCGCGACTCCGGCCGACGACGCAGCGAACCCAGCCCCGTGCACGGCGCGTCCACCAGCACCCGGTCGAAGTGCTGCTCCGGCAGCTTCGGGTCGCCGCCGACATCCCGGCCGTCCATGGTCAGCACGGCCACCGGCAGGTCCCGGGTGGCCAGGGAGACCAGCCGGGCGCGGTGCTCGGCCACCTCCACCGCGGTCACCCGGGCGCCCCGCTGCGCGGCCAGGGCGCCGAGCAGCCCGGCCTTGCCGCCCGGGCCGGCACACAGGTCCAGCCAACGCCCGTCGGGGCCGTCCAACGGTGCGGCGGCGAGCGCGGCGGCCACCAACTGGGAGCCCTCGTCCTGGACGTGGGCGCGGCCGTCGGCCACCGCCGGGATGTCGCCCGGAGCGCCGCCGGGCAGATAGACGGCGTACGGCGAGAAGGCGCCGGGCGCACCGCCGACCTGGTCGGCCAGCTCCACCGGGTCGATCAAGCCGGGCCGGGCGCACAGGTGCACCGGCGGGCGCTCATTGTCCTCGATCAAAAGGCGGGCCGTCTCACCCAGGTCACCGCCGAGCGCCTCGGAGAAGGCCCGCACGATCCACTGCGGATGGCTGTACGCCAACGCGAGGTGCCCGATCGGGTCGGTCTCCATCGGTGGGGCGAGCTTCGCCACCCAGGCGTCCGCGTCACGGGTGGAGACCTCACGCATCACCGCGTTGGCGAAGCCGGTGGCGCCCGGTGCGACCGAACGGACCAGGTCCACCGTCGACGAGACCGCGGCGTGCGCCGGCACCCGGGTGTGCAGCAGCTGGTACGCCCCGAGCCGCAGCGCGTCGCGGACCGGCGGGTCGATTCGGGCCACGTCCCGGCCGGCCGCGTCGGTCAGGATCGCGTCCAACGTGCCCAGGTGGCGCAGGGTGCCGTAGGTCAGCTCGGTGGCGAAGGCCGCGTCCCGGCCGAACAGCCCCTCGTCGCGCAGGATGATGGGCAGCACCAGGTTGGCGAACGCGTCGTCCCGGTGCACCGCCGCCACCGCCTCGTACGCGGCGCGGCGTGGTCGGTCCAGCGGCGGCCGGACCGGGCGGCGGTCCCCGCCACGGCCGGTCGACGGGCCGGAGCGCGTCGGTCGGGTTCCCTCCGGTGCCGTCACGCGAAGTCCTCTCCAGTGCCGACCCGGACGCCGCGCGCCCAGTCGGTCGCGCCCATGGCCCGTTTGCCGGCGGCACGGACCTCACCGAGCCGCACCGGCACGGTCGCCGTGCCCACCAGCACCCGGGACTTCTCCACCAGCAACTCCCCCGGCTTCAGCTCGGGGCCGTCGGGCACCGGGACAACCGGGCCGAGCTTCACCCGCTCGTCACGGAACGTCGTCCAGCCGCCCGGCGCGGGCGTGCAGGCCCGGATCCGCCGGTCCACGGCGAAGGCCGGGTCGCTCCAGCGCACCCGCGCGTCGTCCACAGTCAGCTTCGGCGCCAGCGACACCCCGTCGGCTGGCTGCGGTTCGGCGCGGGCGGTGCCGTCGGCGATCGCGTCGAGCACCGCCACCAGCAGCCCGGCGCCGGAATCGGCGAGCCGCTCCAGCAGGTCACCGGAGGTGTCGGCGGCGCGGATCTCGTCGGTCAGCGTGCCGTAGACCGGGCCGGTGTCCAGGCCCTCCTCCAACTGGAAGACGCTGGCCCCGGTCAGCTCGTCACCGTGCAGCACGGCGTGCTGCACGGGCGCGGCGCCACGCCACGCGGGCAGCAGGGAGAAGTGCAGGTTGATCCAGCCGTACCGGGGGATCTCCAGGGCCGCCGGCGGCACCAGCGCGCCGTAGGCGACCACCGGCACGCAGTCCGGCTCCAGCTCACGCAGCCGGTCGAGGAACTCCGGGTCGCGGGGGCGGGTCGGGGTGAGCACCTCGACGCCATGCTCGTCGGCCCACGCGCCGACCGGGGAGCGGGACAGACCGCGTCCACGCCCGGCGGGCGCGTCGGGCCGGGTGACCACGGCCACCAGCTCGTGTCGGGAGGCGGCGACGGCGGCCAGGGCGGGAACGGCGACGGCCGGCGTACCGGCGAAGATCACGCGCATCCGGGTCATCGCCCCAGACCGAAGGGATCGCTGATGTGCGGGCTGAGCTTGACCGTGGGCGGGGCCGCCGCGTCGTACCACTCGGCCTGGCGGATCGCCTTCATGGCCTCCTTGCGCCCCTCGGCGTCCAGTCGGTCCAGGAAGAGCACCCCGTCGAGGTGGTCGGTCTCGTGCTGCACACAACGCGCCATCAGACCGGTGCCGACGATCTGCATCGGGTCGCCGAACGAGCTGAAGCCCTTGGCGACGACGTTCTGCCGACGCTTGGTGTCGAAGTAGAGCCCGGGGATCGACAGGCAGCCCTCGGGGCCGTCCTGCTCCTCCTCGTCGGGGAACTCCAGCACCGGGTTGATCAGGTGCCCGAGGACGTCGTCGACGTCGAAGGTGAACACCCGCAGGCTCACACCGAGCTGCGGCGCGGCCAGGCCGGCGCCGTTCTGCTCACGCATCGTGTCGGTGAGGTCGGCGACGAGCCGACGTAGCTCGGCGTCGAAGTCGACCACCGGATCGGCCGGCGTGCGCAGCACCGGATCCCCAAACAGACGGATGGGCTGGACGGTCACGCGGGACGGCTCCTTCTTCGGGTGGACGAGCGGTGCCGTACCAGTCTACGGAGTGCCCGGCCGGACGCCGGGCGGCGCACCTCGATCAACCACCGCCGGTGTGCCCAGCGTCACCGGAGGGGCTGCCGGGCCAACAGGTCACGCACCCGCTCCGCGTCCGGGTGGCCGAGTTCGTCGAGGATGCCCAGGGCCCGTCGCCAGGTGCGCCCAGCGCCGGCGGCGTCCCCCACCGCCTGGCGGCTCTCGCCGAGCCGGGACAGGGTGTCCGCCTCGTCGTAGCGGTCGCTGACCCGCCGGTACAGCCCGAGCGCCCGCTGGAAACAGCGGATCGCCGCGCGGTGGTCGCTCAGCCGGGCGTGGATGAAGCCGAGGCTGTCCCAGGTGTTCGCCTCACCGTGCCGGTCACCTGTCGTCCGCAGCAACGCCAACGCCTCCCGGCAGTGCCTGAGCGCCGGCCCGTACTGGCCGAGCTGGGCGTGCGCCCAACCCACCGCGTTGCGGGCGCTGGCCTCCCCGGCGACGTGGCCGGCGGCCCGGTACAGCGCCAGGGCACGCTCGCTCTGCTCCAGCGACTCGGCGTGCCGGCCGAGCCCGTCGAGCATCGCGCCGAACGCCCGGTGGGTACGCGCCTGACCGGTGTGATCACCCAACTCGGCGAAGATCGCCAGGGCCTGGCGGTAGTTCCTCGCCGCCTCGTTCACCCGACCCAGCCGGGACAGCACCCGGGCGAGGTCGCGGTGGGCGTTCGCCTGCCCGGGTCGGTCGTCGGCCCGCTGCGCCCCGGCCAGCGCGTTGCGCTGGGCCACGGCCAGGTCCGGCCAACGTCCTCGACGTTGCAGGAAGTCCACCAGTGTCCAGGCCAGCTGCCACGCGTGGCCGTCGAACCCGGCCCGCCTCGCGTGGGCGACCGCCGCCAGCAGCACCGGATACTCTGCGGCGAACCAGGCGAGCGCCTGACCGTGGTCGCTGATCTCCTCGGGCACCACGCCGGGCGCGGCGGCGGCGAGGGTGACCGGATCCCGGCCCGGTTGCAGCAGCAGCGCCGCCGCGTGCGCGGTGTGCAGGTAGTGGTCCAGCCCACGTCGGATCGCCGCCCGCCGGGCCGGCGCCGGTTCGAGCCGTTCGACCTGCTCGGCCGCGTACGCCCGGAGCAGGTCGTGCGCGCCGAACCGGCCGGGGGCGTGCTCGGTGACGAGGTGGGCGTGGGCCAACTCCGCCAGCAGTCGGGGCACCTGACCCCGGGGCAGTCCGGCCAGACTGGCCGCCGCGGCGAACCCGATGTCCGGTCCGGGATGGCAGCCGATGAGCCGGAACAGCCGGGCTGCCTCCGGGCTCAGGTTCCGGTACGACCAGGAGAAGACGGCCTGCACGTCGGTGCCGGCGTCCCCACCGTCGAACGAGTCGAGTGGTCGCGGTGCCGCCCGCAGTTCGGCGGCGAGGACGGCCAGTGGGAACGCCGGCTTCTCCGCACCTCTCGCGGCGAGCACGGCCAGCGCCAGCGGCAGCCGCGCGCACCGTTCGATGATCTCGTCCACCGCCTCCGGCTCGGCCGCCAACCGCTCCGCGCCGAGCCGCCGGGCCAACAGTTGCCAGGCTTCGGCGGGGCTGAGCAGGTCGACGCCGATCGGCCGGGCGCCGTCGGCGGCGACCAGGCCGGCGAGCCGGTTGCGGCTGGTGACCAGGACCAGGCAGCTCGGGCTGCCGACCAGCAGGGGCCGAACCTGGTCGGCGTCGCGGGCGTTGTCCAGCAGCACCAGCATCCGACGGCCGGCGAGCAGGCTGCGGTAGAGCCCCACCTGGGCACTCAGGTGGGTCGGGATGCGTTCGGGCGGCACGCCGAGGGCCTCCAGGAAGCCTCGAACCGCCTCGACGGCGGTCACCACCGTCCCGGTGGAGTCGAATCCGCGCAGGTCGACGTAGAGCTGACCGTCCGGGAAGCGATCGGCGACCCGGTGCGCCCAGTTGACGGCGAGGGTCGTCTTGCCGACCCCGGCGGTGCCGGACAACGTCAGGACGGTGACCGACGCCATGCCGTCGTCCCCGGACGCCACGGCGCCGGCGCACTCGGCATCGAGCTGCGCGAGTTGGGTCACGCGGCCGACGAACCCGGGCAGCGCCGGGGGCAGTTGGCGGGGCACCGGGAACCGGGGGGACGTCGTACCGGTGCGCGGGCCGCCGGCCCTGGCCCGCGCGACCGCCCGCCCCGTGGTCGCGTGGTCCCGGTTTGGGCGTCGACGTCGCTCCTCGACCCGGTCGCGCGCGGTGGCCAGCACCCCCTGCTCGGCGGGGGTCGCCCCGAGCAGTCGGATGAGGACGTCGAACCGATCCGGCGGCGGCAGGATGTTGCCCGCGAAGTACTCCCCGATGATCCCGCGCGACCAGCCGGTCTTCGCGGCCAACTGCCGGTACGTCAGCAGGGTCTCGCCCTGCTGACGGGCTTCACGGCGACGCAGTTGGCGGAGCAACCCGGCCAGCTCCGGAAGGGTCTGCGCCTCGACGCCCGCGCGGGCCAACTCGAACGCTCCGGGCGACCCGTCTGACGTCTGACGAGTGCCGGATGGTACCCACTGGTCAGACATGCGGCCCCCACCCCGGTCATCCGGCCCCCCGGATACGCACGGGCAGAGTAATTCCAGCTCCGCACCACTCGATAGACGGTTGCCAATGTCTGACAGTTCCACTGCGGACCGTTCGCCGTCCGGCGGTGTCCAACGGTGTCCAGCCCCGTCCAGGATCCGCCCCGCGACGCCGACGCCCCTGCCACCGTCCTGGTGCGGGCACGGCCCGCTCCACGACACCTGGGGGAAGAGGTACCCGATGATCCGTCCACACCCGACCGCCCGACGCCCCGTGGCGATGCTGCGTCGCATCGCCGTCACCGCGATCGGTCTCACGCTGCTCACCGCGGGCCTGACCGCCACCCCGGCCGCCGCCGCACCGGGCGGCAAGGCCACCACCACCGGATCCTTCGTCGACAGCACACCGGTGCCCGGCGGCTTCGCCTCCTGGTCGGAGCTGCTCCGGTTGCAGCAGCGCATGAACACCGCCGCCGCGCGGATCACCAACGCGGCACAGCGCAGCGCGAACTCCGGTTTCGCCGGCATCGTCGCCGACCCCACCACCCGCCAACTCCAGGTCTACTGGAAGGGGGAGCCGCCCGCCAACCTGGTGGCCACCGCCCGGGCCACCGTCGCCACCCAGGTGCTGCCCGCCGCGTACTCACAGCGGGAACTCACCGCCGCGGCCGACCGGTTGCGGGCCGCGGCCGGCAACAAGATCACCACGGTCGGTCCGCGCGCCGACGGCGCCGGCCTGCTCGTCGGCACGCAGGACGGGCTACTCGGCGCGGCGGCTCTGGCCGGCGTACCGGTGACCGTGCAGACCGGCGTCGCCGCCGCGCCCGCGACCCGGTGGGACGACACCTCACCGTGGTGGGGCGGCGCCGCCTGGCGCAACTCCGCCACCGGTGGCGGCTGCTCGACCGGCTTCGGGGTGTTCCACGGCGGGGTGGCGCGGATGCTGTCCGCCGCGCACTGCGCCAACCTCAACGTCCTCGCGACCGACCCGACCGGGCAGCCGATCGGCAACGTCGTCAGCCGCAACGTCAGCAGCGACACCCTGGTCCTCGCCGGCAGCTCGGGCGGTCGGATCTTCAACAACAGCACCACCGCCGCCGGCGCGGTGGTCAGTGAGTTCAGCAACCAGGTGATCGGCGCGTCGGCCAGCCAGGTCGGCAACTTCGTGTGCACCTCCGGCGCGTACTCCGGCACCCGCTGCTCGATCCAGGTGAAGGCCCGCAACCTCTGCATCAACGTCCGCAACTTCGGCACGGTCTGCGGTCAGGTGCAGGCGGAGAACACCGCCCGCACCAACGCCGTCGGTCAGGGCGACAGCGGCGGCCCGGTGCAGATCGTGAACGCGGCGAACACCCTCCAGGTCTGGGCGACCGGCACCAACACCGCCATCGACGACACCAACACCACAGTCGGCTGTACCGGCTACGTGACCACCGGTCGGGTCTGCGCCTGGCGGTTCTACTACGAGGACATCTTCTCCGGCATGGCCGGCGTCGGCGCCTCGGGCGTCGTCCTCGGCTGAGGCGTCTCGGCGACCGCCGTGCGACTCGGTGGCCGGGCCGGCGCGCGTACCCCGCGCGTCGGCCCGGCCTCGCGCTGGGTCAGACGCTGGCGCCCGGGTCTCCCGCGAGGACCGCGTCACCACGGAGCAGCGCGGGCTCGGGCAGCGGCAGTTGGATCTTGTGAGCCGCCTCCCAGTCGTAGATCAGGCCGGGGCGCACCTGGGCGGCGAAGTAGTCGATAGCGGTCATCCCACCCACGACCGGCTCGTCGACCTCGGCGACCAACTGGGCCGGGACCAGGGAGAACCCGTTCTGCAGCGCAGCACTGAGGCGGCGGTGACCGTCGACGACGAAGAAGTACTCGCCGGTGAACCCGATCTTCAACGGTTCGAGGGCCTCGTCGCCGGCCTCGGCCACGTCACCGACGAAGTCGGTGTCCCACAGACCCCGCAGGGTGGCGATGTCCTCGGTCGGGTAGACCCGGGCCGGGTCCAGCAGCAGCAGCGGCGGCGCGTCGCGCAGCACCTCGGCGCCGAGGGTGCCCTCGTACGCGGCCACGATGTGCTCGATCACCTCGCCGGCGGACGCCCGCGTGGTGTCGCAGATCAGGTCATAGTTGCGCAGCCGGGCCTTGTCCACCCCGTAACGGATGATGAACCGGCTGCGCTCGCTCGCGCTGCGCTCACGGAGCTTGGCCTTGGCCTCCTCCAGGGAGGCGTAGCTCTCCGCCGGCCCGGACGGACGGGCGAGCACCCGGCGGGCCGCCTCACCCGGCTCGGTGATCATGTGCACCTTGAGCGCGTCGGTGAAGAAGTGCCAGGCCAGCCGGGAATCCATGATGAGGCGCTCACCGGAGGCGGCGATGTCCCGCTGGAGCTGGTCGACGTAGCCGTCGACGGCCTGGTCGAGCTCGGCGTGCAGGTTGAGCTGCAGCGCGGTCATCTGCCGCTGCTGCGCCATCTCCCGGTAGAGGTCCCCCACGCTGACCCGGCGCATGCCGAGCCGCTTGGCGATCTCGACCGACACGGTGCTCTTGCCGCTGCCGAGGTCGCCGTTGAAGACGATCGATTGTCCAACGGTCACGACTGGTCCACCCCTGATCACCGGC
The DNA here is from genome assembly GCF_036902955.1 of Micromonospora sp. CPCC 205558. Classification (NCBI taxonomy): domain Bacteria; kingdom Bacillati; phylum Actinomycetota; class Actinomycetes; order Micromonosporales; family Micromonosporaceae; genus Micromonospora; species Micromonospora sp. CPCC 205558. The sequence continues at coordinate 113,131 of NZ_JBAKHR010000023.1, read as the reverse complement.
TCATTGACATATCGACCCCCGCGCCCGACCGACGCGTTCCTGCCGTCCCCGCGTCATCCCGCGGCGGCTCCAGCTCGGCGCCTCTGACGCTCCCCCGTGATCGGGAGCCCGTCGTACGCCTCGGCATGACGGGCGATGCTACCACTCGGATGCCACCGCTCTGCCGGACGCGGTGTGCGAGGGCAACCGCGGCCGGCGAGGCCAGCCACCGTCGGGACCGGCCGAAACTCCTCAGAACAGGCTCAGCGGATCGACCTGGAGACGAACCGGATCGGCGGCCTTGCGGGCGGCCCGAGCACCGGCGGCCGAGTGCAACGCCTCAGCGAGCGCGGCAGCCCGGGCCCGCGGCACCCGAACCAACATCCGCTCCCGCCCCTCCTCGGCCGGCACCGGCCCGAGCACCTCCGCGTCGTCCGGCAGCCGGGCCGCGGCCAGCAGATCCGCCACCGCCTCGGCCGCGCCGGTGACGCTCGCCATCCGTACGGCCGGTGGGAAGCCCAGCTCGCGGCGCTCGGCCAACTCCCGGCCGGCGAACCAGCCGGCGTCCCAGCGCAGCAGCGCCTGCACGGGGGCGAGCGCGCCGTCGGCGACCACCACCACCCGACCGGCCGGCGCCGGACGAGCCAGGGCCGCCGCCGCCAGCCAGCGGCGCAGCGCCTCCTCCCCGGCGCGCAGGTCGGCCCGGGTCAGCAGGGCCCACGAGTCGAGCAGCAGCACCGCGCCGTAGCCGCCCTCGGCGACCGGTTCGGCGCCCGGGGTGGCCACCACCAGGGCGGCGCCACCGGGCACCTCGGTCAGCACCTCCTCGCGCCCCGAGGTGCGCACCGGGACGCCGGGGAACGCCCGGCCCAGCTCCTCGGCGGTCCGCCGGGCGCCGGTCACCGCGGCCCGCAGCCGCCGCCCACCGCACTGCGGGCAGGCGTACGCGGCCGCCACCCGGGCGCACCACCGGCAAGCCGGGGTGCCGCCGGCCGAGGGCAGCGCGAGCGGGCCGGCACAGTGCGCGCAGCGGGCCGGAGTGCGGCACTCGGCGCAGGAGATCGACGGCAGGTAACCGCGTCGGGGCACCTGCACCAGCACCGGCAGGTCCTGGCGGAGCGCGTCGCGGGCGGCCGTCCAGGCCAGGCTGGGCAGTCGGGCGGTGGCGGCCCCGGGGTCACGGGCCAGTTGGGGGTCGTCCCCGGTCGGCGCGATGGCCGGGATCCGGGACCGCACGGTGCCCCGGTCGGCGACCACCTCCCGAGCCCAGCCGGTCTCCACCAGCAGCTGCCCCTCGGCCGTACGGGCGTAGCCGCCGACCAGCGCGCCGGCCTCGGCGAGGTGGACACGGGTGAGCAGCACGTCGCGGGCGTGCGGGTAGGGCGCCCGGGGCTCGGAGTGCAGATCGTCACCGTCGTCCCAGATGGCGACGAGGCCGAGTCGGGCCACCGGGGCGAACATCGCCGCCCGGGTGCCGATCACCACCGGCACCTGGCCCCGGCGAGCGGCGAGGAACGCCCGGTACCGCCGGGCCGGACCGAGGGCGGCGGAGAGGGTGACGTGCCGCCCCGGGCCGAGCACGGTGGTGAGGGCGGCGTCGAGGCGGTCCAGGTCACGCGCGTCGGGCACCACGACCACCGCGCCGCGCCCACCGGCGACGGTGGCCGCCACCGCGTCGGCGTAGCGGGCCGCCCAGTCCTCACCGGGCAGCGCCGACCAGACCGCGCGGGGCGCCCGGCCGTCGGTGAGCGCGCGCAGCAGGGCCGGGCCGGTCGGGTAGTCGCGCCACCCGCGCGGGTCGACCGCCTCGGTGGGGGGCGCCGGGGCGGGCTGGTCGTCGTGGGGCTCCTTCTCCACCCGCGCGTGCCGGGGCGGCACGGCGAGCCGGAGCACGTCGGCGAGGCTGCCCGCGTACCGGTCGGCGACCGCCCGGGCCAGCCGGGCGATCTCGGGGGCCAGCACCGGCTCCGGCGAGACCACCTTCTCCAGGTACGCGAGGCGGCCGGTGTGCCCGGAGTCGTCGGCGCGCGACAGCAACCACCCGTCGACGAGTTGCCCGGCGAAGCGCACCTTCACCCGGGTACCGGGCACCGCCACCTCGTCCAGCTCCGCCGGCACCAGGTAGTCGAAAGGCCGGTCCAGGTGCGCCAGCGGAACATCCACGCAGACGCGCGCGACCGGCGACCCATCCGCGGGTCGCCGGTCGCTGCGCTTGGTGGCGGTCAGGCTCCCGCGGCCGACTTGAGGTCGGCGGCCCGGTCGGTGCTCTCCCAGCTCAGGTCCGGCAGCTCCCGGCCGAAGTGGCCGTACGCGGCGGTCTGCTGGTAGATCGGGCGGAGCAGGTTGAGGTCCCGGATGATCGCGGCCGGACGCAGGTCGAACACCTCGGTGACGGCCTTCTCGATCGAGGCGACGGGCACGGTCTCGGTGCCGAACGTCTCGATGAAGAGGCTCACCGGGTGGGCCTTGCCGATGGCGTAGGCGACCTGCGCCTCGCACCGCTCGGCCAGGCCGGCGGCGACCACGTTCTTGGCCACCCAGCGCATCGCGTACGCGGCCGAGCGGTCCACCTTGGACGGGTCCTTGCCGGAGAACGCGCCGCCGCCGTGGCGGGCGTACCCGCCGTAGGTGTCGACGATGATCTTGCGGCCGGTCAGCCCGGCGTCACCCATCGGGCCGCCGATCTCGAACCGGCCGGTCGGGTTGACCAGCAGCCGGTAGCCGTCGGTGTCCAGGCCGAGGCTCTCCAGCTCCGGGGCGATCACGTGGTCGCGCACGTCCGGGGTGAGCAGCGAGTCCAGCGAGATGTCGGCGGCGTGCTGGCTGGACACGACCACCGTGTTCAGCCGGACCGGGCGCAGCCCCTCGTACTCGATGGTGACCTGGGTCTTGCCGTCCGGCCGCAGGTACGGGATCGTGCCGTCCTTGCGCACCGCCGAGAGGCGGCGGGCCAGCCGGTGGGCCAGCGCGATCGGCAGCGGCATCAGCTCGGGCGTCTCGGAGCAGGCGAAGCCGAACATCATGCCCTGGTCGCCGGCGCCCTGCGCGTCCAGCGCGCTCTCCGACGCCCCGGTCCGCAGCTCGAAGGCGTTGTCCACACCCTGCGCGATGTCCTCGGACTGTGCGCCGATGGAGACGCTGACCCCGCAGGAGGCGCCGTCGAAGCCCTTCTTCGACGAGTCGTAGCCGATGTCGAGAATGGTCCGGCGGACGATCGTCGGGATGTCGGCGTACGCCTTGGTGGTCACCTCACCGGCGATGTGCACCTGACCGGTGGTGATCATGGTCTCCACCGCCACGCGGCTGTGGGGGTCCTCGGTCAGCAGCGCGTCGAGGATGCCATCGCTGATCTGGTCAGCGATCTTGTCCGGGTGGCCTTCCGTGACCGATTCGGACGTGAAGAGACGGCGTGTCACGGCACTCCTAAGCGTGTGAGGTCGTTCCGCGGCAGTCTAATCACCACTGCGGCCGGTGTCGGGATCGGTCGCGCCCTGTTCCACCCGTCAGGAGCGGCCGGGCAGCCGCGCCACGACGAGATCCCAGACGGCGTCGGCCACCGCTTCCTTGGCCTGCTCGGGCAGCCGGCTGACCGAACCGTCCGCGCCGATGACCGTCACCGTGTTGGTGTCGGCCCCGAAGACCAGGTTTGGACCGACCTCGTTGACCACAATCAGGTCGGCCCGCTTCCGGGCGAGTTTCGCCCGGCCGTTGGCCTCGGCATCGCCGGTCTCGGCGGCGAACACCACCAGCACCTGCTCCGGTCGTTTGCGCTGGCCGAGCTCCGCCGCGATGTCCGGGTTCGTGACGAGCTCGATGGTGGGCGCGACGCCGTCGTCCGACTTCTTGATTTTGCCAGGCGCGTACGTCGCGGGCCGGAAATCGGCCGGAGCCGCCGCCATTACCACCGCGTCGGCGTCGACGGCGGCCTTGACGGTCGCCTCCCGCAGCTCGGCGGTGGTGCCCACCCGGATCAGGTCGACGCCGGCCGGGTCGGCGAGGTCGACGTTGGCCGCGATCACGGTGACCCGGGCACCCCGGGCGACAGCCGCGCGGGCGAACGCGTACCCCTGCTTGCCCGACGAGCGGTTGCCCAGGAAGCGGACCGGGTCCAGGGGTTCGCGGGTGCCACCGGCGGTGATGACCACCCGGCGACCGGCCAGGTCGGCGGGGGCGGAGTCACCACGGGACAGGAGCCGACTGGCGACGGCGAAGATCTCCGCCGGGTCGGGCAGCCGACCCTTGCCGGTGTCGGCGCCGGTGAGCCGGCCAACGGCGGGCTCGATGACCCGCACCCCCCGGGAGCGCAGCGTCGCGACGTTGGCCACGGTGGCGGGGTGCTCCCACATCTCGGTGTGCATGGCCGGGGCCAGCAGGACCGGGCAGCGGGCGGTCAGCAGGGTGTTGGTCAGCAGGTCGTCGGCGAGGCCGTGCGCGGCCTTGGCGAGCAGATCGGTGGTGGTCGGCGCGACCACCACCAGGTCGGCCTGCTTACCGAGCCGGACGTGCGGCACCTCGTGGACGTCGGTCCAGACGTCGTCGGCGACGGGTTGACCGGAGAGCGCGGCCCAGGTCGGCGCTCCAACGAACCGGAGCGCCGACGCGGTTGGCACGACCCGAACCCGGTGACCCGATTCGGTGAAGAGTCGCAGCAGCTCGCACGCCTTGTAGGCGGCGATGCCGCCGCCGACCCCGAGGACGATCGAGGCGGACATCGGCCAGCGGGGGCTTACGGCTGGTCGGTCGGCTCGGCGGTGAGCAGGCCCGAGTTGATCTCGCGCATGGCGATCGAGAGGGGCTTCTCCTGCGGGGTGGTCTCGACGAGCGGACCGACGTACTCCAGCAGACCCTCACCGAGCTGGCTGTAGTAGGCGTTGACCTGGCGCGCGCGCTTGGCGGCGAAGATGACCAGCGCGTACTTCGACGTCGTCTTCTCGAGGAGCTCGTCGATCGGCGGGTTGGTGATGCCTTCGGGGTTGGCGATGGATCCCACGAATTAACCTCTGCGTCTTTCGAGCCGCGCGGACGCGGTGCTGAGTCTCAACGGCGGCCGGCCGTCAGCCACGCACGCGCGACCAGGCCGGATCCGGATAAGAAGAACCGAGTAAGCCTACCAGCTCTTCAACCACCCGTTCGGTGTGGTCGTGGGTCAGCGTGTGCTCGACGGTGCCGGCCACCGTGTCGTCCGGCGCGTACCCGGGTGGGCTCAGCAGCACCAGCCGGACATCCGGCAGGCGCGCGCGGACCAGTGGGGCGCCGCGCAGGTCGAGCGGGAGCAGCACCGGCTGCCCGGCGTCGAGCCGGGCGCGCAGCGGCGGGTACGGGGTGCCCCGGCGGTGCGAACCGATCCGGGACCACTCCAGCAGCTCGCCGGCGTCGATCCGGCGATCGAACTCGGCGGGGGCGAGGAAGACGCGGTCCACCCCGTCGACCTCCGACTCCCGGCGCGGCCTGGTGGTCGCCGCGACCGGGATCCACACGGACGGAGAACGCGCCCGGACGAGCTCGACGACACTCTCCCTGCCGGCACCCGAAGGTCCAGCCAGGACAGTGAGCCGAGCCGCCGGGCGCGCCTCGTCATCCGTGCTCACTGCTTGTTTCTACACGCTGCCAGGTTCAGTTGGCGGCGAACTCTCCAAGCAGTGCCTTGCGCTGCTGCTCGCCGAGGCCACGCAGGCGACGGCTGTCGGCGATCTTGAGCTTCTCCATGATCTGGGTAGCCCGGATCTTGCCGATGCCCGGCATGGCCTGCAGGACGGCCGACACCTTGAGCTTGCCGACGACGTCGTCGCTCTCGGCCCGCTCAAGCACGGCACCAAGGGTGGTCTTGCCCTGCTTGAGCTGCTCCTTCAGCTGAGCACGGGCCTTGCGGATCTCCGCGGCCTTCTCGAGCGCGGCAGCGCGTTGTTCGGGGGTCAGTGACGGGAGCGGCACCAGTTCTCCTCAGGTCCCTATCGCGGCGGGCGGGGCGCACCGCCGCATCTGTGAAACGTGGTGTCGCTGTGAACCAAGGGGTCCATGGTTCCCAGCGCGGGGAAAACTAGCGGCCAACGGAGCTTTCGGCAACGTGGGGGCCGCATGATCACCGTAGAGTGACCGACCCGTCAGTCAGTCACCGGGCAGGCAGGACGGCCCGGCAGTCGGCCAACACACGGTCCGCGGCGGCCCGCAGCGCGGCCACGTCGGGGCCCGCGGAGAGCACTTCCCGGGAGTACGACGGGAGCACCGAGGCGAGGCTCGAACCGAAGACGGTACGCAGATCGGCTGCGCCGGCACCCTGCGCGCCGAGCCCCGGAGCGAGCAGTGGGCCCCCCACCCCGGATAGGTCGTGACCGGTGTCGCCGATGGTCGCGCCGACCACCAGACCGAAGCTCCCAAGCGGGGTCGCACCCCTGTTGAGCTGGGAAATCTCGTCGATCACGGTCTGCGCCACGGTGCGGCCGTCGGCCGTGACGGCCCGCTGCACGGCCGCGCCCTCGGGGTTGGAGGTGAGGGCCAGCACGAACACCCCGCCGCCGTGCTTGGCGGCCAACTCGAACATCGGCGCCAGCGAGCCGACGCCGAGGTAGGGGCTCGCGGTGACCGCGTCGACATAGACAGGACTGGATGGGTCGAGGTACGCCGCAGCGTACGCGCTCACCGTCGAGCCGATGTCGCCACGCTTGACGTCGAGCAGAACGAGCGAGCCGGCATCTCGTAACTGTCGGATAGTTGACTCAAGAATCGCCACACCTCGGGACCCGAACCGCTCGAAAAAGGCCGACTGAGGCTTGACTACCGCAACCCGGTCACCGAGCGCTTCGACGACTGTTCGGCTGAATTGGTCGAGTCCGTGCACGTCGTCCGGAAGGCCCCACTGGGCCAGCAGACCCGGATGCGGGTCGATGCCCACACACAGTGGGCCCCGCTCGGTGATCGCCCGGTGCAGCCGGGTACCGAAGCTCTCCATCACCAGTGTTCCCCTCTCCTCGTCCGGACGGCTGCCCCGCCCGGGTAACCGTCGACCCGGTGACCGGGTCGACTCAGCCAGCCGCCACCGCCGCCGCCACCCCGCTCGCGATACGGGCCAGGTCGACGTCGTCGGTGACGTACGGCGGCATCGTGTAGATCAGGTCGCGGAACGGACGCAGCCACACCCCCTGGGCCACCGCGGCGGCGGTGGCCGCGGCGAGGTCGACCTCGTGATCGAGCTGGACCACGCCGATCGCACCGAGTACCCGTACGTCGGCCACGCCCGGCGTGCCGCGCAGGGGCTCCAGGCCGGCGCGCAGGCCGGCGCCGACCCTGGCGACCTGGCCGGCCCAGTCTCCGGCCCGCAGCAGCCCGATGGAGGCGTTCGCCACCGCGCAGGCCAGCGGATTGCCCATGAACGTGGGCCCATGCGCCAGCACGCCGGTCACCGAGATGCCCCGGGCGATCTCCGGGGTGCACAGGGTCGCCGCGAGGGTCAGGTACCCGCCGGTCAGCGCCTTGCCCACACACAGCACGTCCGGCGTCACCCCGGCGTGCCCGGCGGCGAACATCTCACCGGTACGACCGAAGCCGGTGGCGATCTCGTCAAAGATCAGCAGAATCCCGTGCGCGCGGGTCACCTCACGCAGCACCCGCAGGTAACCCGGGTGGTGGAAGCGCATCCCGCCGGCGCCCTGGACGACGGGCTCGACGATCACGGCGGCCAGTTCGTCGGCGTACCGCTCGACCGTCTCCACCAACGCCGCCACGTACGCGTCGTCGGGCGGATCAGTGAAGCCGCCCGGCGGCACCGGGGCGAACACCTGCCGGGGCAGCACGTCGCCCCAGAGGTGGTGCATTCCGCCCTCCGGGTCGCAGACGCTCATCGGGTGGAACGTGTCGCCGTGGTAGCCGCCCCGCCAGGTCGCCAGCCGGCGCCGCTGGGGCCGGCCGACGGCCCGCTGGTACTGCAGGCACATCTTCACCGCCACCTCGACGCTGACCGAGCCGGAGTCGGCCAGGAACACGTGCTCCAGGCCGTCCGGGGTCAGCTCGACCAGCGTCTGGGCGAGCCGCACCGCCGGCTCGTGGGTCAGCCCGCCGAACATCACGTGGCTCATCCGACCGAGCTGGTCGGTCACCGCCGCGTCCAGCACCGGGTGCCGGTACCCGTGGATCGCCGCCCACCAGGACGACATCCCGTCCACCAGCTCCCGCCCGTCGGCCAGCCGCAGCCGTACGCCCTCGGCGCTCTGCACCAGGTACGGCGGGCTGGCTGGCGGCAACGCGGCGTACGGGTGCCAGACGTGGGCCCGGTCCGCGGCCAGAATCTCCTCGGGTGTCACGGGTAACTCCTCTGCGCCTCAAGCGGTCCGGACGGCCAATGTCCGCCGGCGGCGTCGCGCGCGCCGTGCGGGTCGCGCTCGTGCCGTGTCGGTCGGGTCCGACCGCAAGATCGTGCTCGGTCGGGTCCGACCGCAAGATCGTGCTCGAACAAGGATGTAGTGGCCTCCGGCGCGAGCGAGGCCACTACATCCAGGATCAAGCGCGACCTTGCCGCGTGCGGCGGCGGGGCGGAGCATCTCGGCCTCCCCCGCCGCCGCCAACACCGTGTCGCGGGCGGTCACCGACCCGCGACGTGATCCGGAGCCGCTGACGTGGCAGTCGCGCGGGCGGCGGCCCGGGCGGCGGCGCGGACCAGGGCCGGGCCCCGGTAGATGAAGCCGGTGTAGAGCTGCACCAGGGCGGCGCCGGCATCGAACATCCGCGCCGCGTCGTCCGGGTCCAACACACCGCCGACGCCGATGATCGGCAGCCGGCCGTCGGTCTCGGCGTGCACGAAGGCGACCACGTCGCGGGCCCGCGCGGTGAGCGGCCTACCGGAGAGGCCACCGGCCTGCGCGCCACGCTCGACGTCCACGCCGGCGAGCCCGTCGCGAGACAGGGTGGTGTTGGTGGCGATCACCCCGGCGGCGCCCCGGGCCAGGCAGACCTCCAGCAGCTCGGCGATCGCCGCCTCGGTCAGGTCCGGTGCGATCTTGACCAGCACCGGCTTCTCCCCCACCAACGCGCCGAGCAGCGCGTCCAGGTGGGCGCGGTCCTGCAACGACCGCAGGCCCGGGGTGTTCGGTGAGGACACGTTCACGGCGAAGTAGTCACCGTGCCCCCGCAGCGCCCGGTAGGAGGCGAGGTAGTCCTCGACCGCCTCGTCGAGCGGGGTCACCTTGGACTTGCCCAGCGAGATGCCCAGCGGCACCCCGAGCGGGCGCGGCAGCGCCGCCAGCCGGGCGGCCAACGCGGCGGCCCCGGCGTTGTTGAAGCCCATCCGGTTGACAACCGCCTCGCTGGCCGGCAGCCGGAACAGCCGGGGCCGGGGGTTGCCCGGCTGGGCGTGCGCGGTGACAGTGCCGACCTCCACGAAACCGAAGCCGAGCGCCGGCCAGGCCGGCAGAGCCGCGCCGTCCTTGTCCATGCCCGCGGCCAACCCGACCGGGTTGGGGAACCGCACCCCGAACACCGTGCGCGGAGCGTCGACCGCGTACCGGGCCCGCAGCGCGGCGAGCGCGGCCGGGCGTCGCGACAGAGTCGCCAACCGCCGCAACGTCCACTCGTGCGCCGCCTCGGCGTCCCCGCCACCAAGCCGGAACAACCACGGCCGTACCGCCTGCTCGAACAGGGTCACTGGGCCGCCCGCAGGGTGGCGTGCAGGTCCTGCAGGGGACGGACCTGCATGTCGCCGCGGATTCGCGCCTCGATGCCCATGACCGCCGCCGCCGCGCCGGGAACCGTGGTGATGCAGGGAATGTCCGCGGTGACGGCCGCGCTGCGGATCTCGTAGCCGTCGGAGCGGGCACTGGCACCCGAGCCCTGCGGCGTGTTGATCACCAGCGCCACGTGGCCGCCACCGATCAGCGACACCGCGTCGTCGCCCGCGCCGGCCTGGTAGTGCTTACGGATCTGCTCACAGGCGATGCCGTGCCGGCGCAGCACCTCGGCCGTGCCGGCGGTGGCGACGATCTCGAAGCCCAGGTCGGCCAGCCGCTTGATCGGGAAGATCATGCCCCGCTTGTCCCGGTTGGCCACCGAGACGAAGATCTTCCCGGCGGTCGGCAGCGACCCGTACGCGGCCGACTGGCTCTTGGCGAAGGCGTGCCCGAAGTTGGTGTCGATGCCCATCACCTCGCCGGTCGACTTCATCTCCGGCCCCAGCAGCGAGTCGATCCCCTTGCCCGCGCGGGTCCGGAAGCGCTTGAACGGCAGCACCGCCTCCTTGACCGCGACCGGCGCGTCCGCGGGCATGGTGCCTCCGTCCCCCGTCGCCGGCAGCAGACCCTCGGCGCGCAACTCGGCGATGCTCGCCCCGAGCGCGATCCGGGCCGCCGCCTTGGCCAGCGGCACCGCCGTGGCCTTGGAGACGAACGGGACGGTCCGCGACGCGCGCGGGTTGGCCTCCAGCACGTAGAGCACGTCGTCCTTGAGGGCGTACTGCACGTTGAGCAGGCCGCGGACGCCGACACCACGGGCGATGGCCTCGGTGTAGCGGCGGACCTCGACCAGGTGCGAGCCCGCCAGGGTGATCGGCGGGAGCGCGCAGGACGAGTCACCGGAGTGGATGCCGGCTTCCTCGATGTGCTCCATCACGCCGCCGATGTAGACCTCACCGTCGGCGTCGCAGAGCGCGTCCACGTCGATCTCGATGGCGTCGTCGAGGAACCGGTCGACAAGCACCGGGTGGTCCGGGGAGATGTCGGTGGCCCGACCAATGTAGTCGCGCAGCGTCGGGTCGTCGTAGACGATCTCCATGCCCCGACCGCCCAGCACGTACGACGGCCGGACCAGCACCGGGTAGCCGATCTCGTCGGCGATCGCCTTGGCCTCGTCGTACGAGGTGGCCATGCCGTGCGACGGCGCGCGCAGCCCGGCGCGGGCCAGCACGGCGCCGAACGCGCCCCGCTCCTCGGCCAGGTGGATCGACTCCGGCGAGGTGCCGACGATCGGCACACCGGCGTCCTTGAGCCGCTGCGCCAGCCCGAGCGGGGTCTGCCCGCCGAGCTGTACGACCACCCCGACCACGCCCGGCCCGCCGGCCGCCCGGCCGGACGAGTCCTCCGCGTGCCAGACCTCCAGCACGTCCTCGAAGGTCAGCGGCTCGAAGTAGAGGCGGTCGGCGGTGTCGTAGTCGGTGGAGACCGTCTCCGGGTTGCAGTTGACCATCACGGTCTCGTAGCCGGCCGACCGCAACGCCTGCACCGCGTGCACGCAGGAGTAGTCGAACTCGATGCCCTGCCCGATCCGGTTCGGGCCGGAGCCCAGGATCAGCACCTTGGGCCGGTCCGAGGGCACGACCTCGGTCTCCAGGTCGTACGTCGAGTAGTGGTACGGCGTGGTCGCCTCGAACTCGGCCGCGCAGGTGTCCACGGTCTTGTAGACCGGGCGCACGTCGAGGCGGTGCCGCAGGGTCCGTACGCCGTCCTCGGCGGCCAGCTCCGGGCGAAGCGCGGCGAGCTGCCGGTCGGACAGGCCGGCCCGCTTGGCGCGGCGCAGCAGGTCGGCGTCGAGCACCGGCGCGTCGACGATCTCGGCGCGCAGCTCGATCAGCGCGGCGATCTGGTCGAGGAACCACGGGTCGATGCCGCCGGACGCCTCGGCGACCTCGGCGATCGACGCGCCGAGGCGCAGCGCCCGCTCCACCGTGTACAGCCGACCGTCGTGCGGGATGCGCAGCGCGGCCAGGGTGTCCGCGAGCGTGACGCCCTCCGGGTCCGGAATGGTCCAGAAACCAGATGACCGGGTCTCCATCGAGCGCATCGCCTTGTTCAGCGCCTCGGTGAAGTTGCGCCCGAGGCTCATCGCCTCGCCCACCGACTTCATCGTGGTGGTCAGCTCCGGGTCCGCGCCGGGGAACTTCTCGAACGCGAACCGGGGGATCTTGACCACCACGTAGTCGAGCGACGGCTCGAACGCCGCCGGGGTCTTCAGGGTGATGTCGTTGGGGATCTCGTCGAGGGTGTAGCCGATGGCGAGCTTGGCGGCGATCTTCGCGATCGGGAAACCGGTCGCCTTGGAGGCCAGTGCCGAGGACCGCGACACCCGGGGGTTCATCTCGATCACGACGATCCGGCCGTCGACCGGGTTGACCGCGAACTGGATGTTGCAGCCGCCGGTGTCCACCCCGACCTCGCGCAGCACGGCGATGCCCAGGTCACGCAGGCGCTGGTACTCCCGGTCGGTGAGCGTCATCGCCGGGGCGACGGTGACGCTGTCGCCGGTGTGCACACCCATCGGGTCGATGTTCTCGATCGAGCAGACCACCACCACGTTGTCGTGCCGGTCGCGCATCAGCTCAAGCTCGTACTCCTTCCAGCCGAGCACGCTCTCCTCGATGAGCACCTCGTGCACCGGGCTGGCGGAGAGGCCGTCGCCGGCGATGCGGGCCAGGTCCTCCGGGGTGTGCGCCATGCCGGAGCCCAGGCCGCCCATGGTGAACGACGGCCGGATCACCACCGGCAGGCCCAGCTCGGCGACGGTCGCCTCGACCTCGTCCATCGAGTGGCAGACCCGGGAGCGGGGCACCAGCCCGGTCGGGTCCTCGACACCGAGGCGTACGCCGGCCTTCGCCACGATCTCCTTGAACAGCTGCCGGTCCTCGCCGCGGTTGATGGCGTCGATGTTCGCGCCGATCAGCTCCACGCCGTACTTCTCCAGGACACCGCCCTCGTGCAGGGCGACGGCCGTGTTCAGCGCGGTCTGCCCACCGAGGGTCGCGAGGATCGCGTCCGGGCGCTCCTTGGCGATGACCAGTTCCACGAACTCCGGGGTGATCGGCTCGACGTAGGTCGCGTCGGCGAACTCCGGGTCCGTCATGATCGTGGCCGGGTTGGAGTTGACCAGGCTGACTCGGATCCCCTCGCTGCGCAGGACCCGGCAGGCCTGGGTGCCGGAGTAGTCGAACTCGCAGGCCTGCCCGATGACGATCGGCCCGGAGCCGATCACGAGGATGTGCTTGAGGTCGGTCCGCTTAGGCATTGCTGCGCCCCTTGCTGTGGGTCCGACCCTCGATCAAATCGGCGAATCGGTCGAAAAGGTAGTCCGCGTCGTGCGGGCCGGCCGCGGCCTCCGGGTGGTACTGGACGGTGAACGCGGGCAGGTCCACAGCCCGCAGCCCTTCGACCACGTTGTCATTGAGGCAGACGTGCGACACCCGTACGCCACCGAAGTCGGTGTCGATTACCTGGTCGGGGACGACCGCGCCGGCACCCGCGCCCGGCACCCGCACCGCGCCGAGCCGCTGGTCGCGGCCCGACACGTCGACCGCGAAGCCGTGGTTGTGGCTGGTCACCTCGACCTTGCCGGTGGCCCGGTCGAGCACCGGCTGGTTGATGCCCCGGTGGCCGTAGCCCAGCTTGTAGGTGCCGAAGCCGAGCGCCCGACCGAGGATCTGACTGCCGAAGCAGATGCCGAACAGCGGCACCTCCCGCCGCAGCGCCTCCCGGGCCAGCGCCACCGGGGCGTCGGCGGTGCCCGGGTCGCCCGGGCCCGGCGACAGGAAGATCGCGTCGGCGCCGGTGGCGAGCATCTGGTCGATGGTCGACGACGCCGGCAGCACGTGGGTGGTCACCCCGCGGGTGGCCAGCCGGCGCGGCACGTTGCGCTTGATGCCCAGGTCCAGCGCGGCCACCGTGAACCGGTGCTCGCCCAGGGCCTCGACGACGTACGGCTCGGCGGTGCTCACCTCGGCGGACAGGTCCGCGCCGAGCATCTGCGGCGCCTCGCGGACCCGGGTCAGCAGGCTCTGCGGGTCGTTGTCGACGCTGGAGATGCCCACCCGCATGGCGCCCCGCTCGCGCAGGTGCCGGGTCAGCGCCCGGGTGTCCACCCCGCTGATGCCGACGACACCCTCGGTGGCGAGGCGGTCCTCAAGACCGCCGGTCGCCCGCCAGTTCGAGCCGATCCGGGCCGGGTCGCGCACGACGTACCCGGCCACCCAGATCCGGGCGGACTCGTCGTCCTCGCCGTTGACGCCGGTGTTGCCGATGTGCGGCGCGGTCTGCACCACCACCTGACGGTGGTAGGACGGGTCGGTCAGCGTCTCCTGGTAACCGGTCATGCCGGTGTTGAAGACCGCCTCGCCAAAGGTCTCCCCGACGCTGCCGTACGCCTCACCGGGGAAGGTGCGTCCGTCCTCCAGCACCAGGATCGCGGGTCTGCGCTTACTCACTTGACAGCCTTTCCGTCCAGGACCGTCGGCTCGCCGCGCAGGAAGGTCGCCACGATGCGACCTGGCAGCGTCATGCGGGCGTACGGGGTGTTGCGACTGCGACTGGCCAACTCCGCCGGCTCGATGGTGCGGCGGGCGGCCGGGTCGATCAGGGTCAGGTTCGCCGGCACACCCGGCGCGGGGTCGACGCCGTGCCCGGTGAGGCCGGCGATCCGTGCGGGGGTGCGCGACATCCGCTCGGCGATCAGATCCCACTCGGGACCGAGCACGTCCAGCGCGATGGAGAGGGCCGTCTCCAGACCGAGCATGCCCGGCCGGGCGTACGCCCACTCGCACTCCTTGTCCTCCACCGCGTGCGGGGCGTGGTCGGTGGCGATCACGTCGATCACCCCGTCGGCGAGGGCGGCGCGCAGCGCGGTGATGTCCGCGGCCGTCCGCAGCGGCGGGTTGACCTTGAAGACGGGGTCGTAGGTCTCGGCGCGCTCGTCGGTGAGCAGCAGGTGGTGCGGGGTGACCTCGGCGGTGACGCGTACCCCGCGGGCCTTCGCCTGGCGAAGCACCTCGACGCTGCCGGCGGTGGAGACGTGGCAGACGTGCAGTCGGCTGCCCACGTGCTCGGCGAGCAGCACGTCCCGGGCGATGATCGCCTCCTCGGCGACCGCCGGCCAGCCGATCAGGCCGAGGCGGGTGGAGACCTCACCCTCGTGCATCTGGGCGCCCTCGGTGAGCCGGGGCTCCTCGGCGTGCTGGGCGATGATCCCGTCGAACGCCTTGACGTACTCCAGGGCCCGGCGCATCAGCTTCGGGTCGGCGACGCAGTGCCCGTCGTCGGAGAAGATCCGCACCCGGGCCGCCGAGTCGGCCATCGCGCCCAGCTCGGCCAGCCGCTCGCCGGCCAGCCCGACGGTGACCGCGCCGATCGGCTGCACGTCGACCAGGTTGGCTTCCCGGCCGAGCCGCCAGACCTGCTCGACCACACCGGCGGTGTCCGCCACCGGGGAGGTGTTGGCCATCGCACAGACCGCTGTGTAACCGCCGAGCGCCGCCGCCCGGGAACCGGACTCGACGGTCTCGGCGTCCTCCCGACCGGGCTCGCGCAGGTGGGTGTGCAGGTCGACGAGGCCGGGCAGGGCGACCAGGCCGGTGCCGTCGACGACTGTGGCGTCCGGCGCGGTCAGGCCGGGCCCGACCTCGGCGATCACGCCGTCGCGGATCAGCAGGTCGGTCGGCGCGGCGCCGACGACACTCACGCTGGTGATCAGGTACGCGGTCACCGGTTGTTCCCTCCGAGCAGCAGGTAAAGGACAGCCATCCGCACGGAGACCCCGTTGGTGACCTGTTCGACGATGGTGGAGCGGGGCGAGTCGGCGACCTCGGCGGTGATCTCCATCCCCCGGTTCATCGGGCCGGGGTGCATGACGATCGCGTGCTCGGGCAGCCGACGCATCCGCGGCCCGTCCAGCCCGTAGCGGCGGGCGTACTCGCGGGCGGAGGGGAAGTAGGAGTCGTTCATCCGTTCCCGCTGCACCCGCAGCATCATCACCACGTCCACGTTGGGCAGGACGGAGTCGAGGTCGTAGGAGACGTCGGTGCCGGGCGCGAGGGCGCCCGCGATGTCGACCGGGATGAGGGTCGGCGGGCCCACCAGGGTGACCTTGGCACCGAGGGTGGAGAGCAGCAGCACGTTGGAACGGGCGACCCGGGAGTGCAGCACGTCCCCGACCACCGCGACCGACAGGCCGGCGAGCCGGCCCAGCCGGGCCCGCATGGTGTACGCGTCGAGCAGCGCCTGGGTGGGGTGCTCGTGGGTGCCGTCACCGGCGTTCACCACCGAACCGTCCACCCAGTTGGCCAGGCGGTGCGGCGCGCCGGAGGCGGGATGTCGGACGACCACGGCGTCCGCGCCCATGGCCTGCAGGGTCAACGCGGTGTCCTTCAAGCTCTCGCCCTTGGCGACGCTGGACCCCTTGGCGGAAAAGTTGATCACGTCGGCGCTGAGCCGCTTCGCCGCCGCCTCGAAGGAGATCCGGGTACGCGTGGAGTCCTCGTAGAAGAGGTTCACCACGGTCCGGCCCCGCAGCGCGGGAAGCTTCTTGATCTCCCGGCCGGCGACGGTGGCCATCTCGGCGGCGGTGTCGAGGATCTCGGTGGCGGTGTCGGCGTCCAGGTCCCCGCCGGAGAGCAGATGCTTGATCATGAGGTGGTCCCCCCGTAGAGCCTGACCTCGTCCGTTCCGTCGGTCTCGGCGAGCGTCACCCTGACGCTCTCGGCGAGCGACGTCGGGATGTTCTTGCCGACGTAGTCGGCGCGGATCGGCAGCTCCCGGTGACCCCGGTCGACCAGGACGGCGAGTTGCACCGACGCCGGACGGCCCACGTCGTTGAGCGCGTCGAGCGCGGCCCGGACGGTGCGGCCGGAGAAGAGCACGTCGTCGACCAGGATGATCCGTTTGCCGTCGATCCCGCCGGGCGGCAGCTCGGTCGGACCCACCGCGCGGGTGGCATGCCGACGGAGGTCGTCGCGGTACAGCGTGATGTCGAGCACACCGACCGGAACGGCGACGTCCTCGAAGGTGCTGATCCGGTCGGCGAGCCGCCGGGCGAGAGGGGTGCCCCGGGTGGGGATCCCCAGCAGCACCGTGTTCGCGGCGCCCTGGGTCTTCTCCAGGATCTGGTGGGCGATGCGGTCGACCACGCGTTGCACGTCGGCGGTGTCGAGGATCACCTTCACCGAGGGTTGTCGCGGTGGTGACGAGCGGGCAGCCGGTGGGTATGCCACGGCGGACCTCCTTCCCCGCCTCACGGGACGGGTCGTTAAAGGATGTCGGGCACCTCCGGCCGGACAGCTGAGCAGACCTGGGCCGGGGCTTCCGCCACGTTACCAGTGGTCACCGGGGTGATGGACGGCGGCTGCTGACCATCGGGTCAGGCACCGGAAAGGGGGATAACTTCCCGCACGCTCCCCAACGGTAGGGTCACGACCACTTGACCACGTGTCGCATTCCCCGTACCGTCACGCTCCGTAGCGATCGACGGGAGAACCCCGAGCAGCACTGGGAGTGTCCGAATGCCCTCTGAATACGCCAAGTCTCTGGGCGCCCGCCTGCGCTCCATCCGCCAGCAGCAGGGTCTCTCCCTGCAGGGTGTGGAGGAGAAGTCGAATGGGCGGTGGAAGGCCGTGGTGGTCGGCTCGTACGAGCGTGGCGACCGGGCCGTGACGGTGTCCCGTCTGGCCGAGCTGGCCGAGTTCTACCGCGTACCCGTCTCGGAGTTGCTGCCTGACGGCAGTGGCGTCCGTCACGAGCCCACCAGCAAGATTGTCCTGGACCTGGAGCGGCTCTACGACGAGGCCTCCGAGGACCTGGCCTACGTGGCCCGCTACGCCCGCGCCATCCAGCAGCAGCGCGGCGACTACAACGGTCGGGTGCTCTCCATCCGCGCCGACGACCTGCGGGCGCTCGCGATCGTCTACGACGCCTCACCGTCGGGTCTGATCGAGCGGCTCACCGAGCACGGCGTGCTGGTGGCCGACCCCGGGGCGTTCTTCCCCCCCTGAGCTGTCGCAGCATCGAAGGGGCCCGTGCCACCGGGCACGGGCCCTTTCGATGCTGCGGGTGTGTGACGCTCAGCGGGTGGCGTACTCGGCGATCCGGCCGAGCACCCCGTTGAGGAAGCGCGGCGAATCGTCGGTCGACATCTGCCGGGCCAACTCCACCGCCTCGCTGATCGCCACCGCGTCGTCGATCTCGTCGACGTAGAGCAACTCGTAGACGGCGATCCGGGCCAGATTACGGTCCACGACCGGCATCCGCTCCAGCGTCCAACCCTCGGCGTAGCTGGCGATCAGCTCGTCGATCCGGTTGAGGTGCTCGGCAACACCCTCGACCAGGCCCACCGCGTAGCCCAGATGCTCCGGCCGGGGCTGCTCGATCCGCTGCACGTAGCCAGCGAGCACCTCCACCGGAGGCTTGTCCCGTAGGTCGGCCTCGTAGAGGACATCCAGCGCCCGCTTGCGCGCCTTGCGGCGCGCCGGCATCTGCTGCTTGGCGCCCTCAGCCATCAGGCGCGGCCGAGGTAACGGCCGTCGCGGGTGTCGACCTTGATCTTCTCGCCGGTGGTGATGAACAGCGGAACCGGCACGGTGGCGCCGGTCTCCACGGTCGCCGGCTTGGTGCCGCCGGTCGAACGGTCGCCCTGCAGGCCCGGCTCGGTGTAGGTGACCTCCAGCACGACGCTGGTGGGCAGCTCGATGTAGAGCGGCACACCCTCGTGCTGGGCGACGGTCGCCTCCGCCTCGGGCAGCAGGTAGTTGGCTGCCTCACCAACGGTGCCACCGGGCACGGTGATCTGGTCGAAGGTCTCCAGATCCATGAAGACGAAGTCCTCGCCGTCGGCGTACAGGTACTGCATCGTGCGCTTGTCAACGGTCGCGGTCTCGACCTTGGTGCCCGCGTTGAAGGTCTTGTCGACCACCTTCCCGGACAGCACGTTCTTCAGCGTGGTGCGCACGAAGGCACCACCCTTACCGGGCTTGACGTGCTGGAACTCGACGACGGCCCAAAGCTCGCCATCCAGGTTGAGTACCAGGCCGTTTTTGAGGTCGTTGGTGGAGGCCATTTCCTGCCTTGATCATCAATTGGCGGACAGACCCTACGAGTCTACTAGCTGCGTCGAATCGCCCCGTCCCCGCTCGGGGCGGGCTCTCCGCGGGCGGCCAGATGGTGCAGGGCGAGGCGATAGCCGTCGATGCCCAGACCGCAGATCACCCCCGTCGCCACCGCCGACACCACCGAATGGTGCCGGAACTCCTCGCGGGTGTGGATGTTGGAGATGTGCACCTCCACCAGCGGCCCGCGCAGCATCGCGCAGGCGTCCCGCACGGCGTACGAGTAGTGCGACCAGGCGGCCGGGTTGAGCACCACCGCGGCGGCCTCGTCGGCGGCCGTGTGCAGCCAGCCGAGCAGTTCGTGCTCGGCGTCGGTCTGCCGGACCGTCACGTCCAGCCCCAACTCCCGACCGGTGCTCTCGCAGAGCGCCACCAGGTCGGCGTAGGTGGTCGCGCCGTACACGTCGGGCTCACGGGTGCCCAGCCGGCCCAGGTTCGGCCCGTTGAGGACATAGACCTTCACGGGATCACCAGCTCCTGGTAGGCGGCCTCCAGCAACGCGTCGTCCGGGCCCTCCAACATCGCCGGGCGGGCCAGCCCGTCGAGGACCACGAAGCGCAGCCGGCTGCCCCGGGCCTTCTTGTCCACCCGCATCGCGGCCAACAGCTGCGGCCAGGCGTCGGCCGGGTAGCTCACCGGCAGGCCCAGCGCGCTCAACGTGACCCGGTGCCGGTCGGCGGTCGGCGCGTCCAGTCGCCCGGCGCGGCGGGCCAGCGTGGCCGCGTACACCAGACCGACGGCGACGGCGTGACCGTGCCGCCAGCGATAGCCCTCGTTCTGCTCGATGGCGTGGGCCAGGGTGTGACCGTAGTTGAGCACCTCCCGCAGGCCCGACTCGCGCAGGTCGCCGGAGACCACGTCGGCCTTGACCCGGATCGCCCGCTCGATCAGCTCCCGGCTCACCGGCCCACCGGGGTCGGTGGCCGCCGCCGGATCATCCTCGATGAGATCCAGGATCGTCGGGTCGGCGATGAACCCGCACTTGACGACCTCGGCCAACCCGGCCGCCAGGTCGACCGCGGGCAGGCTGTCCAGCGTGGCCAGGTCGGCCAACACCCCGACCGGCGGGTGGAACGCGCCCACCAGGTTCTTGCCGGCGGCCGTGTTGATGCCCGTCTTGCCGCCCACCGCGGCGTCGACCATGCCCAGCAGCGAGGTCGCCACCGGCACCCAGCGCACTCCCCGCAACCAGCAGGCCGCGACGAAGCCGGCCAGGTCGGTCACCGCGCCGCCGCCCACCCCGACCACCGCGTCGGTACGGGTGAAGCCGGTCGCTCCGAGCCGATCCCAGCAGGCGGAGGCCACCTCGATGTGTTTGCCCGACTCGGCGTCGGGCACCTCGATCGGCAGTGGCTCGACGCCGGCGGCGCGCAGCCGCTCGCCGAGCGCGTCCGCGAGGCCCTTGAGCGGAGGCGCGTGCAGCACCGCCACCCGGGTCGCGCCGGGCAGCAGGCCAGGCAGCGCGCCCAGCAGGTCACGTCCCACCAAGACGTCGTACGGCCGCTCGCCGCCGACCGGAATCCGGGTCACCTCGTCCATCGCCGGCAGCCTAGTCCAGCGGACGGCGCGGCGACGGCGGCTGTCCACCTGCTGGCCGGGCAGCCCAGTCCGTCAACCGGCGGGCGTGCTCGGCCACCGCGGCGCGCAGCGCGTCCGGATGCCGCACGGTGAACGGGCAGCCCAGCCCGGCGAGCAGCGCCGCCATCCCGGGCAGGCTCTCGGCCCGCGCCCGCACCAGCACGCCCTGCGTGGTGGCTGTCAACTCAGCCACGCTGGGCGGGATGCGGCGGCGGGCGGCCACCAGGTCGGTCTCCAGCACGACCTCCACCTCGTGCTGGTACGGCACCTCGGCCAGCGACCGGGTCACCCAGGCCACCGCCTCGAAGCCGTCGGGCACGGTGAACGTCGCCACGCCAGGCGTCACCGCGCCGATCCGGTCCAGTCGGAAGGTGCGAACCTCCCCCCGCCGGTGGTCGTGGCCGGTGACATACCAACGGCCGGCGTGGAAGACGAGCCCGTACGGGTCGAGCTCGCGGTGTGACTGTTCGCCGCGCCAGGAGCGGTAGTCCAGCGCGACCCGTTGCCGGTGCCGGGTGGCCGAGGCGAGAGCGAGCAGGGTGCCCGACGCCGGGCCGCGCTCCGCTTCCGGGCGACGCAGGGTGAAGCCCAGATGCTCCTGGACGGCGGCGAGCCGGTCGGCGAGCGCCGCCGGCAGCACCCGGCGGATCTTCGCCAGCGCGGTGGCGGTGGCGGGCTGCTCGGTGGCGAGCCCGACCCGTTCGGCGACGACGAGACCGAGCAGCACGGCCACCGCCTCGTCGTCGGTGAGCATCAGTGGCGGCAGCTTGTAACCGGAGTGCAGCCGGTAGCCGCCGTAGCGACCCCGGTCGGCGGTGACCGGGATGCCCAGCTCGACCAGCGTGGTCGCGTACCGGCGCACGGTCCGCTCGTCCACGCCGAGCTGGCCGGCGAGTTCGGCGGCCGTCGCCCGGTGCCGGGTCTGCAGCAGTTCGAGCAGGGCCAGCACCCGACCAGCGGGATGTGACACGGGCCACTCCTCCAAACCGGGCGGAGAGCGCCCGGATTCGATCGTACGGTCTACCGGTAACCGAGAGAAGGAGCGACAGATGGCGACATTCGTGCTGGTGCCGGGATTCTGGCTGGGCGCCTGGGCGTGGCGGGACGTGACCGCCGCGCTGCGGTCACAGGGGCACGAGGTGTACCCGATGACACTGACCGGGCTGGCCGAGCGCGACCACCTCGCCGGGCCGGAGGTCAACCTGGACACCCACACCACCGACATCGTCCGGCTGATCGAGGTCGAGGAGCTACGCGACGTGCTGCTGGTCGGGCACTCCGGCGGTGGCATGCCGGCCGCCCGGGCCGCCGACCGCATCCCGGACCGGATCGCCCGGGTCGTCTACGTGGAGAGTGGGCCGTTGCCGGACGGCACCGCGCAGTTCGACACGATGCCACCGCAGGAACAGCAGCGGCTGCGCGACGCGATCGGCACCGGGCACCTGCTGCCACCGCCCGCCTGGGACCCGGCCGCCGACCCGACCAACCTCGCCGGCCTCGACGAGCCGACGCTCGCGCTGCTGCGCACCCGGGCCACCCCGCAGCCGCTGCGCACCGCCACCGACCCGGTCCGACGCACCGGTGGCCGCCCGGTGCCGAGCGCGCTGGTCGCCAGCACCTTCCCGCTCGCCGTGGTCCGGCAGATGATCGGCGACGGGCACCCGTTCTTCACCGGCCTGGCCGACAGCCAGCTGCACGAACTGCCCACCGGGCACTGGCCGATGCTCAGCGAGCCGAAGGCCCTGTCCGACGTCCTAGACCTGATAGCCCAAACCTAACCCCGCCCCAGCGCCCCGCCCCTCCCCGCCCCTCCCCGCCCCTCTCCTCCCCGCCCCGCCCCTCCTGCGCCGATCTTGCACTTCCTGTTGCCGAGATGCGGTGAATGCCCCTTAAGTCACAGCAGTAAGTGCAAGATCGGCGCAACAGGCCCCGGGGCGTCAGCGCGGGAGCAGTGCGGCGATCTCCGCGACGACCTGCGCCGGGGCCCGGCCGTCGGTGACCACCGTCTCCGTGGCCACCTCGGCGTAGAGCGGCCGGCGCTGGTCCAGAAGGTGCTTGAGGGTGGCCCGCGGGTTGATCGCCAGCAGCGGCCGGCCGGCGCCGAGCCCGACCCGCTTCACCGCATCGGGCAGCTCGACCGACAGGTGCACCACCCGGTGCCCGATCAGCGCCGCCCGAGTCTCCTCGGCCAGCACCGCGCCGCCGCCGAGGGCGAGCACCCCCGCGCCGGCGGCCAGCGCCGCGGCCACCGCGGCCCGTTCCAGGGTACGGAAGTGCGCCTCACCCTCGTCGATGAAGATCTCCGGGATCGGCTTCCCGGCCATCTGCTCGATGTCGGCGTCGGTGTCGCGGAAGTCCACACCGAGGGTGGCGGCCAACGCCCGCCCGACGGTGGTCTTGCCGCAACCGGGCGCGCCGACCAGCACGACGACCGGTGCCATCAGCGGATGACCAGCGCGTCGAGGTATCCGGCCAGGTTGCGGCGGATCTCGGTGACCGAGTCTCCGCCGAACTTCTCGGTGGCCGCCTCGGCGAGCACCAACGCCACCATCGCCTCGGCGACCACCGCCGCGGCGGGCACCGCGCACACGTCGGAGCGCTGGTTGATCGCGGTGGCGGGCTCGCCGGTGGCGACGTCCACGGTGGAGAGGGCCCGGTTCAGCGACGAGATCGGCTTCATCGCGGCGCGGACCCGCAGCGGCTCACCGGTGGTGATGCCACCTTCCAGCCCGCCGGCCCGGTCGGTGACCCGGCGCACGCCGGTGGCCGACGGAATGATCTCGTCGTGCGCCTCGGAGCCGCGGGATCGGGCCTGCTGCCAGCCGTCGCCGATCTCCACGCCCTTGATCGCCTGAATGGACATCAGCGCGGTGGCCAGCCGGGCGTCGAGCTTGCGATCCCACTGCACGTGGCTGCCCAGCCCTGGTGGCACCCCGTACGCCAGCACCTCGACCACGCCGCCGAGGGTGTCGGCGGCCTTCTTCGCGGCGTCGACCTCGGCGACCATCAGGGCGCTGGCCTCCGGGTCCAGGCAGCGCAGCGGGTCGGCGTCGATCCGGGCGGTGTCGGACGGCGTGGGCCGCAGCCCGGGCTTCGCTGCCACCGGGCCCAACTCGACGACGTGCGAGACGATCTCGATGCCGAGCGCCTGCCGGATCAGCGCCTTGGCGACCGTGCCGACGGCGACCCGGGCGGCCGTCTCCCGGGCGCTGGCGCGCTCCAGGATCGGCCGGGCGTCGGTGTGGCCGTACTTCTGCATGCCGGCCAGGTCCGCGTGGCCCGGTCGGGGGCGGGTCAGTGGGGCGTTGCGGGCCTGCCGGGCCAACTCGTCGGGGTCGACCGGGTCGGCGGCCATCACGGTCTGCCACTTCGGCCACTCGGAGTTGCCGACCCGGATCGCCACCGGGCTGCCCAGGGTGACACCGTGCCGCAGGCCGCCGAGCAGCTCGACCTCGTCCCGCTCGAACGACATCCGGGCACCCCGGCCGTAGCCCAGCCGGCGACGGGCCAGCTCGTCGGCGATCTCGGTGGTGGTCACCTCGATGCCGGCCGGCACCCCCTCCATCATCGCGACGAGGGCGGGACCATGCGATTCACCTGCAGTCAGCCAGCGCAACACAGCGGTCAGTCTGTCACGGCGGGCCACCGGCGCGACGCGCTCCCCGGGGCGTCCCGCCCAGCGGACGCCGCCGCCCGCTCGCGCGGGCGGCGGCTCAGATCCCTCGACCGCGCTTGTGCAGGGTGCGCAGCACCGCGTCGGCCCGAACCACCCGACCGGCGACGGCGAGGGCCAGGTAGGCGCGCGGCTCACGGGGGTTGCTCCGCAGGGTGCGCCGGGCCCAACGCAACGCGCCCCGGCGGTCGCCGGAGGCGGCCTGGGCGAACGCGATCTGCCCGGCCACCCGGGCTTCGCCGGCCGGTTGACTGGCGAACTCCGGATAGCGGCGCAGCAACCACTGCAACGCCTCGGAGATGGTGTCCCAGCGCTGCGCGAAGTACGAGCGCTTGTGCCAGCGGACCAGCACCGACGGCGTCCGCAGGTTGATCAGCGGCGCGCTGCGCGCGGCCCGCAGCAGGAACTCGTAGTCCTCCGCGTAGCTGCCCGGGATCTCCTCGTCGACCAGCCCGAACCCGTCGCGCAGCGCGGTGGCGCGGATCAGGAAGGTCGACGGGTGCAGCTCCGTCATCCGGTCGCGTAACAGGTCGTCCAGGGTGATCCGGTCCTTGTCGAGCACCCGGTCGACGGTGTGCCCGTCGTAGCTGACCCGGATGCCGCAGCAGACGAACTCGGCCGTCGGATCGCCGGCCAGCGCGTCGACCTGGGCGGCCAGCTTGCCGGGCAGCCACTCGTCGTCGTCGTCGCAGAACGCGACCAGCTCGCCCTCGGCCGCGAGGGTGCCGCTGTTGCGCGCCCCGGCCAATCCGGGGGTACGGGAGTTGCGAATCACCCGTACCGCGCGGGCCGGGTCGCTCCCCAGCTCGGTCAGCGACTCGTCCGGCGCGGACTGGTCGAACACCACCACGACCTCGATCGGGCCCGGGTAGTCCTGAGCCAGGATCGCGCGCACGGCGGCCCGCAGCAGCTCGGGGCGGTCCCGGGTGGGCACCACGACGCTGACGCTCGGCTGCTGGGTCATCGAATCTCCTCCGTACCCGGGCGCGGCCGGGACCAGACCCGCCACCGGGGTGGGCGCGGGGTCGAGCGGGCCACCAGGTCGTCGATGATCTGCCCGACCCGGGCCACCGCCGCCCGCTGCGCCTCGTGTGCCTCCGGGTCGGCGGCCACCGCGTACCGGGACGGGTCGGCCGCCCCTGCGGTCAGCGCGTCGTGCAGCGCCTCCCGGGTCTCGCAGAGCGCCACCAGCCCGGCGGCGCCGAGCCGGCGGGCAAAGAGGAGCTGGTGGTTGTCGACGTGCTCACCGCGAGCCGGATCGCGGGGCACCACGATGGGCAGGTGGCCGTGCCGGCGGGCCTCCAGGATGGTCGCCGGACCACCGTGGCAGACCACCAGGTCCGCATCGATCATCGCCTGTTGCAACGCGTCGTGGCCCAGGAACGGCACCGCGCCAGGCAGCTGGGGCGCGCTCGTGTGCCCGTGCTGCACGGTCAGCCCGGTCGGGCCGGCGGCCTGCGCGTGCCACTGCGCCAACCAGTCGACGAGCCGGTCGAAGGGGTGTTTGTCGGTGCCCACCGCGACCAGCAGTCCGAGCTGGGCGACCGGGGAACTGTCGCGCTGGCGCGGCAGGCGGGCCGCCTCGGTGGTCGGCCGGGGTTGCGCACGCCGGGCGGTGCCCGTCTCCCCGGTCACAGCAGCGTCCCGACGACTGTCGCCTCGGGGTACTGCCGACGCTGCTCGTCCCACTGCACGAGCATCGCGGACAGGAACGGCCGGCAGAGCCGAGCGGTCAGCGTCGGGGTGTCGATCCGGTCGTACACCTCGATGTAGACGGTCGGGATGCGCCGCAGCCGGGCCAGCACCACGAACGGCACCGCCACCCCGGCGCCGGTGGTGACCACGGCGGCGACCCGCCGCGCCCGCAACACCCGCCAGGCCAGCAGCGCGTTGCGCAGCAGGTTCGGCACGTTGCGGGTGGTCGGGTGGTGCGCCGGCACCAGGTCCTCGCCGGCCAGCAGCGACACCGCCTCCGGGGTGTCGAAGGTGACCCAGCAGCGCCGCCACCGTTCGTACCAGGGCCGCAAGGCCAGTAGTTGGGCCAGGTGGCCGCCGCTGGAGCCGACCAGCAGCAGCACCGGCGCCCCACTGTCGTCGTTGTTCGTGTCCACGCGACTCCCCACAAGTTCGCTTGGAATTTCAGTTCACGCCAGGCAGAAGCAGATCACACGATTCCCGGTCGTTGAATAGAGCGACCGGCCGAGATGGCGATCTCCCCAGCAGGCGGTGCCAGCACACCGAACGTCCAAAATCCATCGATCGTCATCACCACCTGCGATTTTGTCGTCACTCTGCGACGCGCTCCCACCGCCGCGATTCCTCCGGATCAGCCGCTATGTCTTTTCTCGATGACGTCCAAGAGTGCGGGATGCAGTGCGGCGTTCCAGCCTGCGCCCGCGTCGGCCAGCCGCCAGGTCCGCAACCACATCTCCACCAGGTACGCGTCGGCGACGAGTCGGCGTTGCGCCGCGTCGAGGCCGAGCCGCTCACCGTGGCGGCTCAGATAACCGTCGACGGCCGACGCGGCGACCGCCGCCGGCTCCCCCCGCAACACGAGCGCCCGCTGGAACGCGTCGTGCGCCAGGTCGAAGCCGACCGGCACGTCCGGCCCACTGTGCTCCCAGTCCCAGGCGACCAACCGGCCGGCGTGCCAGCCCAGGTTCCACGGCACCCAGTCGCCATGCCAGTGCCCGAACTCGACGCTGGTGTTGCCGTGCCGGCGGGCCAGCGCGCAGACCGCGGCGACCGCCCGCGCACCGGCCGGCTCGGTAGCGGCGGCCCGGCCGGCCTGATCGACCAGCCGTTGCAGGAAGGCCGAGTCGAGCAGCGGACGAGGTGTGCCCGCCGAGCCGCCGCGCCGGGCGACCGCGAGCAGCGCGGCGATCCGTGGTGGATCGTCCACCGGCACACCGCGTACCGCCGGGGGCAACGGCTCGATCACCGCGACCACCTGGCCCGCCCACGACAGCTCGGTGAGCAGCCTCGGCGGCGTCGGGTGGTCGGCGACGTCGACCACCGCGCGCAACGCCCGCAGCGCCGCCGCCTCTGCGCTGACCAACGCGCGGGTCGCGTCATTCCAGCCGATCTTCGCGTAGCCACGCGGACGCCCGTCGGTGCTGAAGAGTTGCAGGGTGGGCTTGCCGTTCGGGTCGGGTGGGCGGACCCCGAACGCGGCCAGCAGCGGCTTGTCCCCCAGGTCGGCGGCGAGCCGCTCGCTCAGCAGCAGCTCCGCGGCCGGCACCCCGGCCGGCACCGAGACGGTCAACGTCGGGAAGGGAGCGAGCCCCACCCGACCGAACCGGGCGAGCCCGCCGAGCACCGCCCGCAGCGCGCGCACCTTCGGTGGCCGCAGCGCGTTGTACGCCAACAGGGACGCCGCCCCGGCCCGGGGCGCGCCCAACGGCACCAGGAACCGGGCTCGGGCGACCGACGGCACCACCGCGTACCGGGCCACCGCCTGGTGACCGGCCGGCGGGTCGCCCGCCACGGTCAGGCCGACCCGGTCGTCCGGGAAGACCGCGCGGCTCACCCAACCCAGGCCGTCCGCCCGGGACCGCGGGTCGGTGGCGGGGCCCACCCGGGTCGTCACGCCGCCCGGTCCGCCCAGTCGAGGTCCAGCCCGAGCCGCTGGCGCAACGCGTCGTTGTACGGGCGGTAGTAGTCGGTCAGCTCAGCGCGCACCGTCGGCTCCAGTGGTGCCGAGCGCCGATCGTTGTAGACCTTGAAGTTGGGCAGGTCGTACGCCGGCAGACCGAGGAAGTCCAGGGTGCGCCGGTAGGTCGCGCGAGAGTCGCGGTACAGCTCCTCGCTGGGCAGGAAGAGGATCTGCTCGGAGTCGAAGCGCTCCAGCCACGGCTCCAGGTGCTCCAGGTAACGCCCCCGGGCCCGGTACGTGTACCAGTCGTACGGCTCGCTGAACGACTCCGGTTCGGCGATCAACCGCTCCCGTTCCCCCGCCGTGCGCTCCGGCTCGGCCGCCAGCGCGGCGGCGAAGTCCAGAGGTTCGATGCCGTGGGTACGGCGTTCCTTCCAGTGCGAGTACGCCCGCTCGACCGGATCCCGCAGCAGCACGATGAGCTTCACCGTCGGCATCAGCGCGGCGACCCGCTGCGCGGCGAGCGGGTGGAACATGTACAGCGGGGCGGCCTCACCGACCCGGACCGGGCCGCCGTGCCGCTTGGCCAGTGCCTCGCGCTGCCGCTCGGTCGGGAAGTGCGAGCGGTACCAGGCCTCGCCGCGCCCCCAGTGCTCCTCGAAGTAGTGCGCCGACTTGGTGTTCCACGCCGGGAAGAGCCGGGGCACCAACGGGTGCTGGATGAGGTAGTTCCACAGGGAGGTCGTGCCACCCCGTTTGGTCCCGATGATCAGGAAGTCCGGCAGCGGCCGGCGATCGCTGGTGCGAACGCCGTAGTCGACCAGCGACTCCTTCACCCGGGTGGTCATCTGGGTCGGAACCAACTGCTTGACCCGGTCACGGATGGACGCCACGACGGACCTCACCTGCCTCTCGTCGATGCCGTGGTGGGTTCGGCGGCCGCGGCCGCGTCGCCCCCTCCACGGATCTGCCTCATGGTCCCCCGGATACCGGCGCGTACCCGGGGCAACGTCAACATGCCGACGCAGCCGACCAGCAGCACCGCCAGCGCCACCGCGAGGCCGGGCAGACCGCGACCGCCCACCAGCACGCCGGCGCCGGCGGCCAGGCCCACACCGGCGATCGTGGCGACCGCGGCACGCACCATCGCGGCGTCGAACAGTGGCTCCCGAACCACCGACCGGGCGAACCCGGCGGCGGTGAGGTTCTCGGTGGCGATGCCGGCGGCCCAGGCCACCGCAGCGCCCGTCGCGCCGTAGCGCGGGATCAGCCAGAGACCCAGTGAGACGGTCACCGTCAACCCGGCCACGGCGGCGACCAGGTGCAGGCCGCTGCGCCCGCCCATCAGGAGCAGGCTCTGCACGTTGCCCACTCCGGTGTTGACCAACATCGCCAGCGCGAGCACCGTCATCGCCGGCACACCGGCGGTGAACTCCGGCCCGAACAACTGGAGGAAGGCCAGCGCGAAGACCGCCAGCAGCAGGTACACCGGCCAGGACAGCACCAGCCCCCAGGTGGTCAACTGCCGGTGCACGGCCGCCGCCGCGGCCCGCTCGCCCCGCCCGAGCAGTCGGGACAGCTGCGGGGACACCGCCACCCGCAGCCCCTGCATGGCCAACTGACCGGCCAGCACGTACCGGCCGACGGCACCGAACACGCCGGCGTCCGCCGGCCCGGCCAGCACCGAGGTGAGCAGCACTCCCACCCACATGCTGCCGGCGTCGATGGCCGCCGAGGCGGCCCGGGGCAGAGCGAAGCGCCAGAACGTCGACCAGTCGGCGCGGCGCGGACGCAGCGTCGCCCCCCGGCCCAGCCCGAGCGGCCCGGCGACGAGGGTGAGGCAGACCAGCAGCGCCAACGCCGCCGGCACCAACCAGCCGGTCATGCCGGCGAGCAGACCACCACCCGCCAGCGCGGCGGCGCCGACCAGCACCGGCCGGGCGACCGGCAGCAGCAGGAACTGCACCCCGACGTACGCCCGGATGGGCCGTACGCAGCGCAGCGCGGCCAGCAGCAGGGTCATCGCGACCACCACCGGCACCGCGGCGAACGTGACGGTGAGCAGCGCTTCACCGCTCGCGCCGGAGCCGCCCAGCACCCGGGGCGCGAGCGCGTCGGCGGCCAGCACCCCCACGCCGGCGACCAGGAGCCCGGTCAGCAGCGGCGGGATCAGCGCCACCGGCAGTATCCGGGCCGCGTCGCCGCGCACCCCGGCGGTGCGCCGGGGCAGCGCCCACATCAGACCGGTCTCCGCGCCGAGCGTGCAGATCGCGGTGGCCACGGTGACGACCCCGATCGCGGCGAAGAACGCACCCGCGCCGGCCGTGCCGTACCCCCGGGTGATCACGACGGCCAGCACGAACCCGAACAACCCGCTGGTGGCCGCGCCCAACAGTCCGGCCACGCCGCTACGCGCGCTGCGGCGGGTCTCGGCCGAGCCGCCGTCCCCGGCTGACGACGGGGTGGGCTGCTCCGGCGTGAGGGCGGGCGTCCGGCCCTCGTCGGCGCCGGCCGGCGGCCGGGTGGCGGCGGTCATGCGGGCACCGCCGCGGTCGGCGCGGCCGTGGGCGACGACCCGACCAACCGGGTCAACCGTTCGCGTTCGGTCAGCGCCATCGCGAAGGCGACCGCGAAGAACGCGACAGCCAGGTTCTGGTTCGCCATGCCGTAGAACGGGATCTGCACGAGGCAGACCACCGGCACCACCGCCAGCCACTGCCCGGCCGCCGAGGTCGCCCGCGCGCAGATCACCGCGGCGGCGACGAACCACGCCAGGAAACAGATGAGCGCGGGTACGCCATGGCTGAACAGCACCATCCACAACTGCCCCTGGGTGCCGATCGGTGCGGCCGCCGACACGGTGTCGACGTTCACCGGAGCGCCGTAGCCCAACCACGGTGACTCCTGCACCCGGCGGATCACCTCGCTGTAGAGCGAAAGCCGGTCGGTGTTGGTGTCGCTGGAGTCGACCCGCCTGCTGATCAGCTCGGTGATGGGAATGAACAGTGTGGCCAACCCGCCGATCACCACCACCCCGACGATTGACGCGGCCACCCGGACGTTGCCCCGCAGACTGGCCCGCACCCCGAGCACCGCCAGCCCGGCGCCGAGGCTGAGGAACATCGCCCGGTTGAGGGTGAGGAACGCCGGTGCGAGCGACAGCGGCAGCGACGCCAACAACGCCCAGCGCAGCAATCCCTGCCGACGCAGCATCGCGAAGGCCACCACGCAGGGCAGGGTCATGGCGTACGCGCTGCCGTAGTTGTTGGTGTACGCGAACGGCGCGGCCGGCCGGAAGATCGGGTTGAGCGAACGGGCGCTGTATTCCGCGGTGGTGAGGTGCACCATGTCCTGGATGAACGGGGTGCCGGCCACCCCGCCGGGCAGCAGCACCTCCATCGGCGTCGTCATGGCCAGCCGCGGCACCAGCACCCCGAGCCAGCCCAGCGCCACCAGCCCGAACCAGAACGCGCAGAGCGGGGTGAGCACCGCCACCAGGCTGGCGCGTTCCCGGGCTGCGGCGTAGACGTAGACGCCGACCACCAGCGCGGTCAGGTAGAAGGCCAGGCGCAGGGCGAACGTGAGCAGCGAGGCGGGCGACGACAGCTGGGTGGCGCTGACCACCACGATGGCGAGGAAGAACAGCCAGATGCCGACCGCCGGCGGCAGCGGCACCCGCCCCCGGGTGAGCAGCAACGCGAGCAGCAGCGCACCCAGCAGCGGCCAGCCGAGGTAGAACGCACCGAGCAGCCACCAGAGCGGAACCAGGCCGAACATCATCGACAGCGGCCAGAGCGGCAGTTGCGGCGGCGCGGCCGACGGCACCGGCGCGGCCTCCTCCGGAGCGCCTCCGGGGGGTGGTTCGGTCGCCGGGGCGCGGGTCACCGACACGCTCAGGCCCGGCCGTTGCGGGTGAGCACGAAGCCCAGCGGAGTGACCCCGGCGGCGCGCAGCCGCTCCACCAGACGTCGCAGGTCGGTCTGCCGGGTGCGGTCCCGCTCGACGACCACGACCGCGCTGCCCTGCCGGGCCACGGCCACCCCACGCTCGTCGGACTCCGCCGGAGGGGCGTTGAACAGGACGAGGCCGTGATCGGCGCCCTGTCGCCAGGTGCCGAACCGGACACTGCCCATGCCCACGGCAACCTCGTCCGGGGCGACGACGCGGCTGTTCTCCGGGCGGGCGGACGACACCCGCGGCAGCGTCAGCGTGGCGTCCGGGTCGGTGGACGGGCGGGCGCCGGGCGGGTGCGGGGAGGGTCGGCGGGCGGGCGGGCTGTCCGTGGCGGCACCGGCGGCCGGTGTGCCGCCGGACGGCCGGGGCTTGGGCACCAGCGGCCGGGACGGGTCGATGGGCAGCCGTCCCCGGTCGGCGAGCACGCTGGCGCGCAGCCGCTCGATCCGTCCGCTGTCGTCGGCGACGAAGACCTCCCGGCCGTCGACGGCGAGCGCCACCGCGAGGCCGGCGGTGAGCGTGGTGGCGTCCTCCCGGGCGCTGACCAGCGCCACCCGGGCGGGCTGCCGGACCCGCTCGGCGACCGCCATCGCCACGTACCGGATGTCGGCGTCGACCGAGCGGGGGCTGCCCCGGAACGCCGGTCGGCGGACAGTGCCGAGCAACGGAAGGCCGGAGGCCTCCCGGCCGTCGGCGACCGAACGGACCCGCCGGTCGGTCGACTCCCAGAGGTACGCCAGCACGACGCCGATCAGCGCGCCACCGAGCAGGCCGGCGACCAGGTAGAGCGGTCGGTGCCCGGCGGAGGTGACCAGCGCCTTCTCGGCGGTCTGGGTGACCCAGCCGGGGTTGACGTCGACGGCTGCGATCTCGGTACGGGCGGAACTGAGCTGGGTGAGCTGGTTGTTGATCCCGGACAGCTCGGCCACCAGCGCGTCGCCGGCGGCGGTGTCCTTGGCGGTGTTCGCCCGCTTCTGCAACGCGGTCTGCTGGGCGACGACCTTCGTGATGCTCTCGTCGTAGGAGCGCAGCATCTCGGCGCGCTGCTGCTCGTACATGGCCCGGCGCACGCTCAGGTAGGCCTCGGCGGCCAGGTTGGCGCTCTGCACAGCCTGATGCGCATCGCGCGCCTGGTAGGTGAAGCGCAGGATCTGCCCACCGGTGGGCACCTCGACCTCGAGCGCGTCGCGGATGTCGCGCGGCGCACCGCCGGCCGAGTTGGCGAGCCGCTGCACCACCTCCGTGCCGGTGGCGATGCCGCTCTCCACGTTCATGTTGACCGCGCGGTCGGCGCCCGCGCCGCTGGGGGTGAAGGCGTCGGTCACCACCGGCCGGACCGCGACCACGGCGCTCGCGGTCATCGCCGCCGGCACCAGCAGCACGTAACCGAGCGCGGCGAGCAGACCCACCATGGCGACCGCCACCACCAACCGCAACCGGTGCATCGGCACCCGCAGCAGGTCGGTCAGGGTCACCGAACGCGAGGTGCCGGAGGACGGGCCGTCCGTGGGCCAGGTGGCGGGCGCTGCGTCAGTCATGGAACTTCTTCACCGTCTGTTGAGGATTGCCGACGACCACGACGCCGGGTGGGACGTCCGTGCGGACCACCGTCGCCGCGCCGACGACGCTGTCCCGGCCGACCCGCACGCCCTTCAGGACCAGGGCGTGCGCACCGACCCAGACGTTGTCCTCAAGGACGATCGGGGCCCGGGTGAGCGGGCCGGGCGGTGCGTGCCGCTGCTCGGGGGGCAGGTTGTGAAAGTCGTTGTCGAGCAGCTCGCAGTCCGACAGGAGGCACCGGTCCCCCACGGTCACCGACGTCCAGGTGCCGACCCAGGTGGCGTTGAGCAGACAGTCAGCGCCGACGCGTACCTCGCCGGGGCCGGCGAAGCGGACGAGCTTGTTCAACCGGGTGCGGTCACCGATTGTCACCCGTACGCCGCGGCGCAGCCGGATTCGGCCACGGATCTCCACGTCCCGGCCGAGTGTCAACCGCCGGTAGCGGAGTCGGTACCAGCCGCGTTTGACCGCGAAGACCAGACGCACCGCGCGTCTTGTTCGGATGCCAGCGGCGCCGAGCAACGAGCCTCCCCCACGTCGCGGGGCCGGCGGCGGTGGTAGCCGCCACCGGCCCTACGTGAACAACCTACCGATGCTTCGTTACGAACGGTTGACCGCTACTCTACGGAGAAGAACGTCGATGGGGTAGACCAGGACAACTCGGGCGTCGAGGTGGCGACCACGAAGCCCGTGGCGCCACTGACCACCGCTGCCGGCGCGGCCGTCGGGTCGAACGCCACGCTCCGCAGGTTGCCATCGGTGGCCCCGTAGACGATCCGGCCGTTCACCCAGGCCATGCCCCGCATTCCGGACCAGTTCTGCCCCGTGGTCGGCAGGGTGAACTCGGTAGCGCCCAGGTAGTTACCGTCGATCTCGAAGTAGCGGTAGAAAAGACTGTTCGCCCCGGTACGGGTGTAGTAGAGCCGGCCGTCGAGGAAGAAGGCGCCGGTCAGCAACGCCGGGTTGTACCAGTCGTTGTAGCCGGAAGCCTCCCACGGCGAGCCGATCGCGCCCCCGTTGAAGAGCGAGACGTCGATCCGGCTACCGGTGGGAGTGCCGGCCACCGTGTGCGACCAGTAGATCCGGTCGTCCACCCGCCAGGTCGCGCCGGCCGCCGTGTACGCCGGCTGGCTGACGGTGGTCGCGGTGCCCAGCGTGGTGCCGTCGAACGGCACCTTCGCCAGGGTGCCCGAGGCGGTGCCCAGGTAGAGGTTGCCGCTGGTGGCCGACGGCGGGTTCTTCGGGGCGATCGTGCGTCCGCCGGCGAGCGGGAACATACCGAGCCGGCCGTGGTACTCCTCGCCCATGCCATCGGAGTTGTGCCCAAAGTAGAGGCCGTCCGAGCCGCGCCACAGCACCGGCACCGACGAACCCCAGTTGCTGGTGCCCGACGGCATCGAGGCGCTGCCGCTACGGCGCGGGTTCCAGTTCACCGGCATACCGGTCGCCGGCGTGACGGCGGCGATGCCGAGCCGGTCGATCGCGCCCGTGCCGGCCTTGTCGCTGGCGTTCGGGTTGTTCAGCCAGCGGAAGTGCCCGCCCAGGTAGATCACGTTGTCCGCCACCTCGACCGAGGTGATGGTGTCGTTGCCGGTGAAGTCGACCCAGGTGGCAAGCTGCCCGGTGCCCCGCGCGGCGGTCTCGAAGCGGACCAGGGCGTCGCAGTACGCGCTCGGCCAGCCGCCGCCGCCGTTGGTGCCGACCACGAACCAACTGCCGTCGCCACCGAACCGCACGTCCTGCACGTAGTGCACGAAGGTCGCCGGCGAGGCGCACGGCGCAACGAACTTTTCGGTGCTCCAGTCCAGCACCGTGGGCGTTCCGGAGACGTCCACCAACGCCATCTGGTTGCGCGGCAGGTCGTTGACGAGCGTGAAGTTGCCGCCGACGACCAGCGTGTCGCCGTCCGGCGTGACGTCGATGGCCCAGACGTACGACGCGGTGCCGTGCCGCCCGACGGTGGCGTCGATGCTGAAGCTCGGGTCGATCGCGCCGGTGGTCGCGTTGAGTCGGGCGAGACCGGCGTGCGCGGTGCCGTTGAGCCAGTTGAACGCACCGGCCACGTACAACCAGTTGCCGTTCAGCACCAGGTCCCGGACGTTGCCGCCGTCGGAGCGCCCGACCCAGCTGTCGATGATCGCGCCGGTCGACGGGTTGAGCGCCACCAGGTTCTTGCGGGAGACGCCGTTGACGTTCTTGAAGGCGCCACCCACGATCAGCGTGCCACCGGGGCCGGCGATGAGGGTGTTGACCGCGCCGTCGAGCACCGGCAGGAAGGTCGTCGACATGGTGCCGCTGGTCCGGTCGTACGCGAAGAGGTAGCGCTGCGTGATCCACGCGGAGCTGGCGGTCTGCCGGAGCTGGGTGAAGCTGCCGCCGACGAAGACCGTGTTGCCCACCTGCGCGAAGGCACGGGTTTCACCATCTCGCGCGTGCGGGGTCGAGTCGGCGGGGTTCGCCGACACCAGAGTCGCCGTCGTCGGGGCCGGCACCACGGCGGCCGACGCGGTGGTGGGCACGCCCAGAGCGGCGGCGGTGATCGCCAACGCGACCATCCCCGCCCGAGTACGACGTTGTCCTGCGGAACGCCACAAGTGCGAGAGTATGGGCACGCTGCGCCTCCAGATTGGATGAGAACCCGAGGTAGCGTGCCTCCTCCAAGCTGGTTAACAAAATCCGCCGATTGGGCGGTGCATGAATCCGCAAGCCGACAGAACGCCGGAGGATCGGATGCCCGATCCCCGGCGAACCGCCGTGCTGTCAGTGCGTTTCGACCGTCAGCGGCTGCCTCCCGTGGGTTGCCGCAGGTAAGCGTCCTGCCCGGCCTTGGCGAAGCCGGCGACTGCCGAGGCATCGTGGTTCATCGTCATGTCGCAGGTCGACGTGCGGCTGGTCATGCCGGCCGAGTTGAAGTAGATGGCCGCCTTGATCTTCGGGTGGGCCTTCAGCGCCGCCGGGAAATCCTGGAACCAGCGCTGCTTGGCGCCCAGGTCGGCGGAGTTGAAGTTGGTGCCGAACTCGGCGAGCATCCGGGGCTTACCTGCGCCGATGCCGTTGTCGTCCAACCACCGGTAGAAGCCCCCGACCGTCGTGCTCGGGCTCTTCCACACCGTGCTGCCGTTGCAGACGTGGAAGTTGTACGGGTCGTAGGCCACCCAGTCCACGTACCGGTCACCGGGGTACAGGCCGGCGTACCGGGAGTAATGCCCGGACCAGCCCATCATCGTCCAGACCCAGACCGCGTTGGTCGCGCCCGCGCTGGCGAACCGCTCGTGGACGTAGCGCCAGGCGCGCACGAAGTCGGCGTCGCTTCCCTTGTTCGGCTCGTCCTCCGGCTCGTGGTCGAAGCCGATGAACACCGGCACGCCAGCGGCCCGGATCCGACCAGCGACCGCGTCGATCGTCGCGTCCTGCTTGCCGCCGTACACATCGGACCACTTGAGGGTGGTGCCGGCGGAGAAGTCACGGGACTCCCAGGCGAAGAACATCAGACGGCCCTCGCGCATCTGCTGCTGTTCGTACACGTCGGGGAAGGCGCCGTTGCTGCCGGAGTTGGAGAAGTCGTGGTAGCGGTGCACGATGTCGAACTTGCGCCCGACCTGCGCCTCCACGTCCGCGACGGCCTTGCCGTGGTCCCAGCCGCCGGCCGCCCCGGCGGGTGAGTACATGCCCCACCAGGCGCCACAGGACGGGACGAGCTTGTCCGAGACGGACCCACACTTGCCGGCCGGAAGGGTGCCGGTGGCGCTCGGCGACGCCGTCCGGGTCGGTGCGATGGTGGGTGACGGCTTCGGCGCGGCGGTGGTCGGCGACGCGCTCGGCGACGGCGGCGGCGCCGGCCGGGTGGTCGTCACCGGCGACGGTCGGGCCCCGAGGTCGTAGCTGATCACCAGGCTGGGCCGCAGGTCCACGTTGCGGTTCTCGACCGACGCCCAGTAGATCCGGCTCTCCAGGCCGCTCTGCGCCAGGGAGACCGTCCAGGTGCCGTTGCCGGTGACCAACGTGGAGACATCCCATTCGTTGACGCCCTTGGACACGCTTGTGACGCTGTCCAGGGCGGCACCGGCCGGCGTCAGGGGAGGCCGCGACTCGCGGGCGCTCAGCGGCGAGGCGTGCGCCGTCACCGTGGCGGCGAACTGCTCCCAGGCGTGCACTCGCAGCGTCGCCCGGATGTTGACCGCGGCGGCCGGCAGCGTGGTCACCGCGAACTCGATGACCGCCTCACGGCCACCACGCGGGTTGCCGTCGCAGCGCGTCGCGCAGGTCGCGAGGGTCGTCTTGGCCGCGTTGTCACCGTCCTGCGACACCGTGGTCGCGGTGGTGTCGGCCGTCGCCCGGATCGACAGGTCGTCGCTGGCCAGCAGCGGCATCATGGTCGCCACGATGCCGGCCACCACCGAACCACCGACCACGCCGATGGCAATCGCCTTACGCCGGGGTCCGGAACGGAACCGGGTGATGCGGTGCAGTCCGTGCCTGGTCAAGGAAACTCCCTGTGTCTGCGTCCATAACGGTGAGCAGCGTATCGATGACCAGGGCATGTCGGGGGTAGGACAGTTTTCCGTAAGCGCGTCTTAACCGTCAGCTAAGGTGCGGCTGCTTCAGCCGGCGCGAGCCGCTGCCAACGCGGCGGCCATCGCCGCCCTCGGCGCGGGCACCCCGGTGAACTGCTCGAACTGCCCGACCGCCTGGGCCAGCAGCAGATCCAGACCGGAGACGATCCGGCAGCCGGCCGCGTCGGCGGCGGTCGCCAACGGTGTCGGCCACGGGTCGTAGAGCGCATCGAAGAACACCGCGCCCGGCCGCCAGGCCACCGCGGTGGCCAACGGGTCGCCGACCCCCTTCGGCACCGTGGAGACGACCACGTCGGCGGTGGAGAACCGCCCGGGCGCATCGACCCATCGGGCGGGCGTCAGCACGACACCCAGCGCGTCCCCCACCGGACGCAGCTCCTCGACGGCCTCCGGCCGACGGGCCACCACCGTGACCGACGAACAGGCCAGTTGCGCGGCGGCTGCGAGCGCGGCGCGCGCTGTCCC
Source organism: Micromonospora sp. CPCC 205558 (assembly GCF_036902955.1). Classification (NCBI taxonomy): domain Bacteria; kingdom Bacillati; phylum Actinomycetota; class Actinomycetes; order Micromonosporales; family Micromonosporaceae; genus Micromonospora; species Micromonospora sp. CPCC 205558. The sequence goes on along the minus strand of NZ_JBAKHR010000023.1, from coordinate 74,921 downwards.
GCCGGCACCGAGCACCGTCACGGCGGCACCGGCGGTCACGCCGGCGTCGGTGAGCACCTGCACCATTCCGGCGACGTCGGTGTTGTCCGCGTACCAGGAGCCGTCCGGGCGGCGTACCAGCGTGTTGGCCGCACCGACGGCGGTGGCGACCGGCGACGCGGCGTCGGCCACGGCGAGCGCCGCCTCCTTGCCCGGCATGGTCACCGACAACCCGGCCCACTCCGGGCCCAGGCCGGCGACCAGATCCGGCAGCTCCGCCGCCGCGCACTCGATCCGGGTGTACGACCACCCGGTCAGCCCGGCGGCGACGTAGCCAGCAGTGTGGATCACCGGGGAGAGCGAGTGCGCGATCGGCTTGCCCAGCACGGCGGCCCTACGGGTCGGCACGATCACCGCCGGTCGAGGCCGGCGGCCCGGTCACTGTCGACATCACTCCCCCATACGGTCGCCACCAGGAAGGAAGCCATCAGCCCTGCTCACTATTTGATGACCCCGGCCGCCCTCGCCCTGTCCTCGTTGCGCAACTGCTGCTCGTAGTTCTCGGCGAAGGCCGAGTGGCCCTGCTTGTCGATCGCCACGAAATAGAGCCACTTGCCCGGCGGCGTGTTCATCGCCCCGTCCAGGGCTTCCTTGCCGGGGTTGTTGATCGGGGTGGGGATCATGCCGCGCAGCTTGCGGTTGTACGGGTTCTTCTCGTCGTCCAGCTCGGCCGCCGTCATCTGCCCGGAGGTCTTGGTCGGCTTGCCGATCGACTCCAGGTAGTAGTTGACCGTGACGTCCATCTCGAGGCAGTTGCAGGGAAACTCGCCGTACGCCCGGTTGTAGGCCACCCGGGCGACCTTGCCCAGGTCGTCCTTGTTGCCCGCCTCCGCCTGGGCCAGTGAGGCCACGATCAGCGCCTCGTACGGGCTGACCTTTCGTTTCTCCTGCACCTGGTCGGCGAACTTCATCTCCCCGGTGACCGAGAGGAAGCGGTTCACCATCAGTTTGAGGATGCTCTCCGCGGTGGCCTTCGGCGGGATCTCGTAGGTGTCCGGGAAGAGGAAGCCCTCGATGGACTTGACGGACTTCTTGCCGTCGTCGCGCTTGAACCACCAGTCCGGAACGCCGAGCCCTTCCGGGTCCTTCGCGGCGGCTTGGAAGTCCTTGACCGGGATCTTGGTCTTTTCGGAGAGCAACTTGTAGATGTTGAAGCTGGTGCGGCCTTCGGGGATGGTCAGCCCGTTGACGATCTTGTTCTTCAGGTCGAGCATCGCGGTCACGGCGTTCGCGCCGCTCATCTGCTTGCGCAGCTTGTACGTGCCCGGCTGGATGTTCTTGCTGCGCGAGTTGGCGTCGGCCGCCTCGATGAAGGCCTTCTGGCTCTTCACCACGTCGGCCGCCACGAGGGCGTCGGCCATGTCGGCGAGCAGCGCGCCGTTCTTGATCTCGACGGTGACCTCGCCCGTCCCGCCGCCGTCGTAGTCGGGGGTGACGAAGTAGTTCTGGATGCGGTCGAAGCCGTAGAACGCGCCGCCACCGATGGTGCCCAACAGGAGCAGGGCCATCAGCAGCGCCAGGAATGTCTTGCCCCGGCCGCCGCCGGACCCGCTCTTGCGCTTGCGGAAGCCGCGCCGGTGCCGGCCCTTCTCCCCCCGCTCCGGCTCGTCGAACCCAAGATCCAGATCGTCGATCATTACGTCCGCCTCCGCTGCGCGTCCAGCCAGCTCTGCAGGATCTCCACCGCGGCCGCCTGATCGACAACCGCACGTTGACGTTTACCTCGGACGCCACGCTCGGCAAGCCTACGAGAGGCGACCACCGTCGACATCCTCTCGTCAGTGAGCGTTACCGGCACAGGCGCTATCACATCGACCAGTCGGTCAGCGTACGCCTTCACATGGACAGCCGCAGGGCCGTGCTTGCCGGCGAGATTGACCGGAAGACCGACGACGACGCCGACGGCCTCGTGCTCGGCCACCAACGCGGCCAGCTCGGCGAGATCACTGGGCACCGCGTCCGGCGCCGCCGTGAGATCGCGGGCCAGGGTGACCAGCGGCGTCGCCAGGATCCCGTCCGGATCCGAGCGGGAGACACCCACCCGCACCTGACCGACATCCACGCCGATGCGCACACCACGCGTCAACTCAGACACCGGCTGTCACCAACGGCCGGGTACGAACCAGGGCGGGCCACATGGCCCGCCCTGACCGACAGTGATGGTCTATCACGCTTCAGTGATCGCCTTCTCAACGGTGAGCAGCAGGTTCGGCGCCTCGGCCGCGGGCAGGCCGCCGCCCTGGGCCAGGTCGGGGCTGCCACCCCCGCGCCCGGAGAACGCCGCCTTCACCAGATCCGACGCGGCCAGGCCCCGGCTGCGCGCCGCCGCGTTGACCGCGACCACCAGGGACGCCTTGCCGTTCGACCGCGCCGCCACCGCGACGACCGCCGGCCGCGCCGGGTCGATCTTGCCGCGGATCTCCTGGGCCAGGGTGCGCACGTCGTTGCCGGCCGCGCCCTCCGGCGCCTCGGTGCCCACGTACGCGACCCCGCGCACGTCCTTGGCCTGCGCCGCGAGCGCCGCCGCGCCACCCAGCACCAGCTGGGCGCGCAGCTTCTCCAACTCCTTCTCGGCGTCCCGCAGCTGGGTGACTGTCTGCTCCACCCGGTCGGCGACCTGATCGTTGGGCACCCGGTACAGCTCGGCCAGCCGGGAGACCAGCAGGTGCTCCTTGGCCAGGAAGCCGAAGGCGTCCATGCCGACCAGCGCCTCGACCCGGCGGACACCGGAGCCGATCGACGACTCGGAGAGGATCTTCACGAGGCCGAGCTGGGCCGAGCGGGCCACGTGCGTGCCGCCGCACAACTCCCGGGCGTAGTCACCCACCTCGACGACCCGCACCTCCTCGCCGTACTTCTCGCCGAAGAGCGCCATCGCGCCGATCCGCCGCGCCTCCTCCAACGAGGTGATGAAGGCGTGCACCTCCAGGTCGGCCAGGAGCACCTCGTTGACCTGCTGCTCCACGTCACGCAGAACGCTCGGCGACACCCCGGTCGGGGTGTTGAAGTCGAACCGGAGACGACCGGGGGCATTCAGCGACCCGGCCTGCGTGGCCGACTCGCCGAGGAAGTTGCGCATCGTCTGGTGCACCAGGTGCGTGGCGGTGTGCGACCGGGAGATCGCCCGACGCCGGGTCGTGTCGATCTCGGCGAAGCCGGCCTCACCGGCGCGGACCTCACCCCGGATCACCCGGGCGCGGTGCACGATCAGGCCGGGCACCGGCTGCTGCACGTCGAGCACCTCGACCTGCCCGCCACCAACCGTGATCATGCCCTGGTCGGGCTGCTGGCCACCGCCCTCGGCGTAGAACGGGGTGGTGTCCAGCACCAGCTCGATGGTGTCGCCCTCGGTCGCCGCCTGGCGGGGGCCGTCGACGCCGAGCAGCGCCCGCACCGTCGACTCGCGGGACACCTCGCTGTAGCCGGTGAACGTCACCGGCCCACCCGCGTCGAGCACCGAGCGGTAGGCGGACAGGTCGACGTGACCGGTCTTGCGGGCCTGCGCGTCGGCCTTCGCCCTGGTCCGCTGGTCGGCCATCAGCCGCCGGAAACCCTCGTCGTCGACCTTCAGGCCCTGCTCCGCGGCGATCTCCAGGGTCAGATCGATCGGGAAGCCGTACGTGTCGTGCAACTGGAACGCCTTCGCCCCGGACAACGCCAAACCGCCCGCCATGCGGGTTTCCGCGATCGCGGTGTCCAGGATCGTGGTGCCGGCCCGCAGGGTCGACAGGAACGCCTCCTCCTCCGCGTACGCGTAGTCCGCGATCCGGTCGAAGTCGGTCGCCAGCTCCGGGTACGACGGGGACATGCAGTCCCGGGCCACCGGCAGCAGCTCCGGCAGCGCCCTCTCCTGCCAACCGAGCAACCGGATCGACCGGATCGCCCGACGCATGATCCGGCGCAGCACGTACCCGCGACCCTCGTTCGACGGGGTCACGCCGTCGCCGATCAGCATCAACGCCGTGCGCACGTGATCGGCGATCACCCGCAGCCGGACGTCGTCCGGGTGTGACTCACTGGCCACGTGCCCGGAGTGCGCGCCGTACCGCTTACCGGTCAGCTCCGCCGCCCGGGCGAGGATCGGCCGGACCTCGTCGATCTCGTACAGGTTGTCGACACCCTGCAGGATCGAGGCCATCCGCTCCAGGCCCATGCCGGTGTCGATGTTCTTCGCCGGCAGGTCACCAAGGATCGGGTAGTCCTCCTTGGTGGTGCCCGGGCCCCGCTCGAACTGCATGAAGACGAGGTTCCAGTACTCCATGTAGCGGTCCTCGTCGACCGCCGGGCCACCCTCACGGCCGTACTCCGGGCCCCGGTCGTAGAAGAGCTCCGACGACGGGCCGCACGGCCCGGGGATGCCCATCGACCAGAAGTTGTCCGCCTTGCCCCGGCGAACGATCCGCTCGGCGGGCACCCCCACCGACCGCCAGATCTCGTACGCCTCGTCGTCGTCGAGGTAGATCGTCGGCCAGATCCGCTCCGGATCCAGCCCGTAACCCCCCTCGGCGATCGGCTTCGTGGACAACTCCCACGCCAGGGGAATCGCCCCGGCCTTGAAGTAGTCACCGAAGGAGAAGTTGCCGTTCATCTGGAAGAACGTGCCGTGCCGGCTGGTCTTGCCGACCTCGTCGATGTCCGGGGTGCGGATGCACTTCTGCACGCTGACCGCCCGCTGGTACGCCGGAGTCTGCTGACCCAGGAAGTACGGGACGAACTGCACCATGCCGGCGTTGACGAACAGCAGGTTCGGGTCGCTGATGGCGGGCAGCGGAGCGGACGGCACCACGGTGTGGCCATTCGCCTCGAAATGCGCGAGGTACCGCCGCTTGATCTCCGCCGTCTTCATCGCTGGTGTTCCTCCGGAAAGATTTCTCGATCGCCGATTCGCGGGTCTTCCCGCAGGTCGGCGAACTTATCGTCGAACGCCTCGCCCTGGGCGAACGCGTGGTGGATCTCCTGCTCGCGTTCGGCCATCCCGACCCGGACGTCCTCCACGAAACTACGCAGCGATTCAATGAGACCGCCAGCGGATTCCGTCAGCGAGCTGGCAATGCCCGCCGGCGTGTACGCCTGCGCGGTCCGGGTGGCCTTGCGCACCACGACCACACCGACGGCCACCCCGATGCCGAGCCAGAACAAGCGCCTCATGTCCCGCTACCTCCTGGTCCCGGCCGGTCAGCTGTTGCCGCGTCGCGCGGCCCGTCGCTGCTGCTTGATGGTGTCGCGTACCTCGCGCTCGGTCTCGGCGTGCCGGCGGCCGGCGGCGGCCTTACGCACGCCGTAGCCGAACGCGGCCACCTTGACCAACGGGTTGGCCGCCGCGGCGGAGACGACGGTGGCCAGGTTGGCGACGTTGGCGGTGACGTTCTGCGCGTGGCTGGTCATGGTGTCGACCTTCGCCAGCTGGAGGTTCACACCGTCGAGCGAGGTCTGCACCTGCTCCAGCGCGGTGTTGACGTTCTTCACCGTGGTGTTCACGTCACCGAGCAGCGGCGCGGTCCGATCGTTCAAGTCGTTGATCATGCGGGTGGTGGCGTCAACCGTGTGCCGCAGCCGCAGGATGGGCAGCGTCAGGATGAGCACCAGCACCGCGAACGCGGATGCCGCGATCAGCGCCGCGATCGCTCCAATGTCGCCCATGCCTGTCCTCCTCAAGCAGAGTTCCGCAGGACCCGACGTCCCCGGAACGCACAACCATGGCACCCGCGCCGGCCGTCAAGCCCGTCGAGCCGTCGACGTTCACCGGTAGCGGGCGTGCCGCCAGCCCCAGACCCTACCGTCCGTGATGGAAACCGGCTCAGGACGGTGAGGGTGTCAGCTCACCCAGCGGATCCGCACTGACCGTCGGGAACGGATCCTCACCGGTCAGTGAGGGGTCGGTGGTCGGCTGCGGCCTGGTCCGCTCGTCGTCGATCGCATTACGCACCTTCACCGACACCAACGAGCCGGTGCACTCGGTCGCAGCGGCCGACGGGTCGCCGGACGGGACGACTGCCGGCTCGCCGTCCACCGGCGGCGGCACACAGGTCGGCTCGCGTACCCACAGGTCGAGGGTCAGCTCGTCGCGACGCCAGCAGGTGTAGCTGCCCTTCGTCTGCTGCTCCGGGCAGCGGCTCACCTTCCACGGCCGCCACCCGTCCTGACGCAGCGCGTCCTCGTAGGCCTGCGCCGTCTCCTTGGGCGCCTTCTCCGAGGTCACGGTCCGCTCCCGCAACCGGCAGTCGAGCAGGCACCACCGGCTCCCGCTGACGTCGTCGACCGTCTTCGCGGCGGCCCAGCCGGGCACGCCGAGCTGGTCCAGGTTGTCGAAGACCGGGTCACGGCTCAGCGTCCGGATGCCGAAGAAGACCGGCACCGCGCCGAGCAGCACGATGCTGACCAGCGCCAACACCGCCGCGCGCAGGCGGCGTCGTTCCCGGGTCTGCCGGCGCTCCTCGGAGCGGGCGCCCGGTGCGGCGTCGTCGTCCGGCAGGTCCTGGCCGGCCGAGCGCAGCGCCGGTCCGTCGGCGGGCTCCGGTGCCGGCCGGTCGACCGGGCCGGACGCGGAGGGCACCACGGCCGCGGCCCGGGCCACACCGACGGGCTCACCGGCGCGTCCGGGCGGCGGCACGGGCGCGACACCGCTCGGCTCGGCACGACCCGGCTCCCGATGCGGGGGCAGGGCACGTCCGGCGGCACGGTCGGCCGGCGCGGGTCGGCCGACCGGCGCGGCAGGACGGGTCGGCCCCGGTTCACCGGTCGTCCGGTCGTCGGTGGGCGGCTGCGCGCCGGGCGGGCGGACGGCGGCGCGAGCCGGACCGTCGGGACGTGCACGTGGCGGACCGTCCACACCCGGCGGCACCGCCGCACGGGCCGGACCATCCGGACGGGTCGCGTCCCGGGGTGCCGGCGCGACGCCCGGGCCGGGGCGCGGTGGGCCGTCAGCGCCACGGCGTCCGTTGCCGGGTGCCGGCGCGTCGCCGGGGATGGGCCTCGCCCGGCCGGGTGGGGCGGAGCGGGCGGCGCCCCGAGCCGCAGGACCGGCACCGGGGGCGGGTCGCCCGCCGCCGTAGGGGCCGTCGCCGGTGTCGCTGACGGGCCCGGGTCGACCGGGGCCGGCCGTACCGTCGGGGACGGGCTCGGCCGGTGGACGACGTCGTCGCCCGGTCGGGTCCGGGGTGGGCGGTGCGTCCGGTCCGGGCCCCGCGGCACGGCCACGCCGGGCGGTGGGGTCCGGAGTGGATGCCGTCGCGCCGCCCCGCCCACGGGCGGGCCGTTCACCGGCGGTCGGCGGATAGGGCGCCGCCTGCTCTCCGGTGGATCCCAGCGCGTCCGGTCGGACGGCGCGACGGCCGGCCGGTGCTTCCGCGCCCGGGTCGACCGGCGGGCCGGCAGGCCGGCGGGCGGCGGCGCGCTCCGCGGCCGGGTCCGGCACGGCGAGCCGACCGGATGCCTGGTCGGCAAGGTCTCCCGGCCCGGTGGGCGACGTCGGACGGCGACCACCGGCCGGCGGGCTGCCGTCTCGGCGGTTGACCAGGGGTAGGCCAGGGTCGGTGTGTGGCAGGCGACCGGCCTGGCGGAGCCAGTCCGCGGGCCGCTCCGGGCGGTCCGGCCGCTCCGCCCGAGGTTCGCCACCGGGTGGCGTGCGGCGTTCCGGTTCGTCGGAGACGACCCGACGGCGACCGGTGCCGACGGCGGGGCCGACGGTGGGCAGGGCGCCACTGTGCGCACCGGTCACCTCAGGCACGGGTGCGGCACTGCCGGAGCCGGGCACGGATGCCGCGCCGCCCGAGCCGGGCACGGATGCTGCGTTGCCCGAGCCGGGCACGGATGCTGCGTTGCCCGAGCCGGGCACGGGTGGCGCGTTGCCCGAGCGGGGCACCACCGGCTCGTCGGGTTCCGCGGCGCGGCGACGCCCGCCGGCTGCCGGACGGGGACGCTCGGTGTCGCGCCGCTCGGTGGACTCGGGGGCTCCGGGGTCGCCTGGGCCCGGACGACGCCGGGCGGTACGCGGGCCACGATCGATGGCGGGGTTTGGCCGCGGGCCGTGCGCGCTCGGCGGCACCGGGCCAGCCGGCCCGCCGTCGACGCGGGTCGGCCCGGGGGCGGTGGGTGCTCCGGTGGCCCGTGCCGGGTCCGGTGTCGTCCCGGCGGCGCGTCGACCGGCGGGCATTCCGTCGGCGGGCGGCCGGGCACGACCGGGCTGAACCGGCTGCTCCGGGTCGGTTCGGCGGCTCGGCGGGCCAGCGTCCGGACGGCGCAGTGGCGGCATCGCGTCGGGATGCCCGCCGGGTCCGGCGGCGTCCTGGTGACGGCCCGGCGGAACAGCGACGTCCGGACGACGACCGGCCGGGGCGCCTGAGGTCGGTGGGCCCCCGGGTGCGCCGGGAGGGGCCGCTGCACCGCGAGAGCGAGCCGGGCCACCGGGCGCGTCGGGTGCCGGGCGAGGCCCCTGTGGGCCGACCGGGTCACCCCCGCCCGGGCGAGCGGTGGGCGGCGGCGGCGGTACGGCAGCACGGGCGCCGGGCACCGGCTGCACGCCACGGCGCGGCGGCTGGCCGGGTACGCCGGGGACCGCGGCGGGTGGCCGGTCATCCGGGCGGCGGCCCGCCGGCGGCGTCTCCCCCGGCCAGGGGCCGTCGACCGGCCGACGGGCGGCGGCGCCCGGTTCACCCTGTCGCGGGGTCGGCGGCGCCGAGGGCTCCGGCCCGCGCGCACCGGCCGGCTCTGCCGGCGTACGCGGGGTGACCTGTACCGGCGGCCCGGCCGGGTCTGCCGGCGGCAGGCCCCCGCGGGGTCGGTTCGGCTCCGCCGGTGCGCCGTCCGGGCCCAGCTCGCCGCGTTGCTGCTTGGCCGAGCGCAGGTCGTCGATCCAGCCGAACTCCTCGCCGGCGACCGGCTCCTCCGGCTCGGGCTCAGCCGCCCGTCCGCGACCCCAACGACGGGTCTTGGCACGGGGATCGCGCCGCTCGTCCGGGCCCTCGTCCGGGCGGTCCCCACCACGCGATCTCACTGTTGACCCTCTCCTGCGGCGTCGGTGCCGCTGTCCTGCATCATGCCGGGGGCACCCGGGCCCGCCGTCGGACGGGCGGCCCCCGGGGATAGCGCTGGCGCGGTCTGCGCCGTTACGGACGGCTTGGATGTCGGCGTCTCCGGGCGGGCGGCCGGGGCCGGCAGACCGCGCACGATCCGGCGCAGCAGCGGCAGCCGGCCGGCCACCGACCGCTCCGCGCCGTGCGGGCTGGGCTGGTAGTAGTCGGTACCCACCAGGTCGTCCGGGACGTACTGCTGGGTGACCACGCCGCGCTGGTCGTCATGCGGGTAGCGGTAGCCGGTCCCGTGGCCCAACCCGCGCGCGCCGGCGTAGTGCGCGTCGCGGAGCCCCCGGGGCACCGGGCCACCGCGACCGGCCCGCACGTCGGCGATCGCGGCGCCGATGGCGGTGGTGGCCGAGTTCGACTTGGGTGCGGTAGCCAGGTGGATCACCGCCTGGGCGAGGTTGAGCTGCGCTTCGGGCAACCCCACGTACTCGACCGCGTGCGCGGCGGCGGTCGCGACGCTCAGCGCGGTCGGGTCGGCCATGCCCACGTCCTCGCTGGCGAAGATGACCAGACGACGGGCGATGAACCGGGCGTCCTCACCGGCAACCAGCATGCGGGCCAGCCAGTGCACCGCCGCGTCCACGTCCGAGCCGCGCATGCTCTTGATGAAGGCGCTGACCACGTCGTAGTGGGCGTCGCCGTCGCGGTCGTAGCGCACCGCCGCCACGTCGACCGCCTGTTCGGCGGTGGCGAGGTCGATCCGCCCGCCGCCCAGGGCCGCGGCGGAGGCCGCCGCCGCCTCCAGCGCGGTGAGTGCCTTGCGGACGTCACCGGCGGCCAGCCGGACCAGGTGGTCCTCGGCCTCGGTGGTCAGGGCCAGTGCGCCGTCCAGGCCACGCTTGTCGGCGACCGCGCGGCGCAGCAGACCCCGCACCGCCTCGTCGTCCAACGGTTGCAGGGTGAGCAGCACGCACCGCGACAGCAGCGGCGAGATGACCGAGAAGTACGGGTTTTCGGTGGTCGCTGCCAGCAGGGTGACAGTACGGTCCTCGACGGCGGCGAGCAGCGAATCCTGTTGGGTCTTGCTGAACCGGTGCACCTCGTCGATGAAGAGCACGGTCTGCGGGCCCCCGGAACGGCGTTGGCGGCGAGCCGCCTCGATCACCGCCCGAACGTCCTTCACCCCGGCGGAGAGCGCCGACATGGCGACGAAGCGGCGGTCGGTCGCCCCGGCCACCAGGTGCGCGATGGTCGTCTTGCCGCTACCCGGCGGGCCCCAGAGGATCACCGACATCGGCGCCCCGCCGGAGACCAGTTGCCGCAGGGGTGCGCCGGGAGCGAGCAGGTGCTCCTGCCCGACCAACTCGTCGAGGGTCACGGGGCGCATCCGGACGGGCAGGGGCGAATCGTCGGCCACCGCGGTGAAGCCGTCGACACCGGCGGGACCGTCGGGCGCGCTGCGCGACCCGGCGGGTTCACCGAGGGAGAAGAGGGCGTCGGACTCCATCACGAAGACAGTACCGGGCCGGGCCCACGACGCCGGAATCGCGCCGCAGGCCCGCCACCGGTGATCGGTTCCGGTCAGCCACGGCCGGGGCGCCGACCCCGGTACCAGCGGCCGCCGCCACCGCCGCGCGGGCCGCTGCCCACGCCGGCCAGGTAGAGCGAGAGCAGGAGCAGCCCGATGAGCACGAGGGTGTTCCAGTTGAACAGGTCCGGCGCTCCGAAGTTGGTGTCGAGCAGGTCGAGCAGCAGGGCAAAGCCAAAGACGATGGCCGCGAGAATGGCGAGCATGTCGGTCCTCCGGTGGGGGTTCCCAGTAGGTCGGCGCGTGATGTACCCAATCGGTCGGCTCGCCAATCTCCATGGTGGATGTGCCCGCGCCGCGACGGCCCGACGCGGGCGCTGGAACAGGCCCTAGGCTGGCAGCATGATCATCGACGAGCAGGTGCTCCAGGACCGGAGCGCCATTCTGGCCGCCGTCGGCCACCACCCGTTCGCCCGGCACGCGCTGGGTGGACGCCCGCCGGTGCGCGGCTATCAGCGCGACGGCGCCGTGCTGTGGCTGGTCCCGCCCGAACACGGGCCGGCCGGCTGCGCGATCGGCCCGGCCGAGCCGGCGCTGGAGATCTGTGTCGCGCTCGCCGCCGACGGGGTGCTGCGGTCGGGGCACCGGCTGCACCTTCCCCGGCACGATCACGGCCTGCTGGTCGACCGGCTGGCAGTGGCCGAGCACAGCGACTGGGACTTCCACTGGACGGACACACGACCGCCGGCGCAGCCGGACGAGCAGCCGGTGGTACGCCTCACCGCCGCCGACCAGCCGGCGCTGGCTGCGCTGGTCGAGGAGTCGTTCCCCAGCAGCACCGCCCGCCCGGGCGACCCACGGGTGGTGGACTGGTACGGCATCCGGATCGGCGACCGGTTGGTCGCCTGCGGCGCGGACCGCAGCCAGGGTGACATCGGCTTCATCGCCGGCCTGACCGTCGCCCCCGACCAACGGGGTCGAGGGCTGGGCGCGTCCCTGACCGCGGGGATGACCCGGGCACTGCTGGCTCGCCACGACACCGTGGGGCTCGGCGTCTACACCCACAATGTCGGTGCGGCCCGCCTGTACCGTCGGCTCGGCTACACCTTCACCCTCCCGCTCAGCTCGATCCGCCTCGCCTGACCGGCCTGTCGTCCGGCCAGGCGAGGGGCCCGTCCTAACGGTCGGCGACGGGTACCGGGACGGCGGTCGGCTCGACGACCGGGGCGGCCCGACGGCCGGCCAGCCAGGCGGGCAGGTAGAGCGGAGCCGCGACGGCCAGCACCACCGCGCCGACAACCATCGCGGTGCTGACGCTGGTGGCGGCGGCGAGCGCGGTCAGCGCCACCCCGCCGAGCGCACCGGCCGGCTGACCCATCATCGAGTTCAGCGAGAGCACGCTGGTCCGGTACGGGCCGTCGACCTGCCGGTGCAGCAGCCCACTGTGCAGCGGATTGGACGCGCCGTGCACGGCGTAACAGGCCAGGTAGGCCACCAGCACGCCGACCGGCCCGGCGAACAACCCCATCCCGACCACCGTCACGCCCTGCAGGATGCGCAGCAGCGCCGCGCCCGGAGCAGCGCCGAACCAGCGCAGCAGCAGCGGGGTCAGTGCCGCGCCGGCGGCCGAGGCGAGCCAGGCGGCCGAGTTCGCCGGCCCGAGTAGCGCGGCGGCGCGTTCCGGGTCGCCGATCACCTCGGCGAGCCGTACCGGCAGCAGTGACTCGAAGGTGACCATGCCGAAGCCCCAGAACAGCTCCACCGCGACCAGGGCCAGCAACACCCGGGACCGGCGCAGCAACCCGACCGCCTCGCCGATCATCCGGGGCGCCTGGGCGGCCGAGGCCCGCACGGCCGCGAACCCCGTCGCCGACCGCTGCTCGACCAACAGCACGGCCAGCGCGACCAGCGCCGCCGCCTGCGCGACGATGGCGGCCAGCACGGGCACCGTGAGCGCGCTGACCGGCCCGATCGGGCCGAGCGCGATCAGACCGCCACTGAGCAACGCGCCAGCACCGATCGCGCCACCGACGACGGTGCCGGCGTGCCCGAGGCCGCGCTCGTACTCGGCCTTTGGGTCGACGGCCAGGGTGGCGTCGACGTACCAGGACTCCAACGGGCCGCTGTCCAGCGCCCGGTAGACCCCCTGCAGCGCCCAGACCACGAAGAACAGCCAGAACGAGTCGGCCACCGCGAACAACGCCAGCGACGCGAGGTTGAGCACCCCGGCGGCGAGCAGCACGGGTCGACGGCCGATGGCGTCGGCGACCCCGGCGGTGGGCAACTCCAGCGCCAGCACCAGCAGCCCCTGCGCGGTGCCGACCAGGCCGATCTGCGGCAGCGACAGGCCCCGCTCCTGCATCAGCAGGATCATCACCGGGATCATCAGGCCGGTGGGCAGCCAACGCAGGCCGTAGAGCGTGAGGTAACGAAGTCGCACCTGGCGTACGGTCAGCGCGCTCACGACGACATCTCCGTTCGCGACTGCGGGGCTCGCAACACCGGCTCACTCCTCGCGCTCACTGGGCCACCTCTCGTTCGCGACTGCGGGGCTCGCAACACCGGCTCACTCCTCGCGCTCACTGGGCCACCTCTCGTTCGCGACTGCGGGGCTCGCAACACCGGCTCACTCCTCGCGCTCACTGGGCCACCTCTCGTTCGCGACTGCGGGGCTCGCAACACCGGCTCACTCCTCGCGCTCACTGGAGGCCCTCGCGCAGCGGATAGGCGGCCAGGAAGACCTGCACCGGACGGGCCTCCGGGTCGGTGGCGGCGGGCTCGACCTCGCGGTGGTAGCGCTCCAGCACCTGCCACACCTCCGCCTTGAGTTCCTCCAGCCGGTCGGGCGGGATGGTCATGAAGATGTCGCCCATGCCGAAGCCGTCCCGCCAGGCGGGTGACCACTCGTGCTGGGTGGCGAACCAGCGCTCGGCCGTCTCGACGAGGAGACGCACCTGGTCGCCCTGGATCCACTCGATCGCGGCCCGTGCGTCGGGGTCGTCGTCGAAGTCGCTCGGCTCCCAGTTGGTGACATCGTGCGCCGCCCGCCACCACCGTTGCCGCCCGCTGCCCCGGTCGTGATCCTCGACGACGAGCCCGACCTCGGCGAGTTGGCGCAGGTGGTAGCTGGTCGCGCCGGTGTTGGTGCCGAGTAGTTCGGCGAGGGTGGTGGCGGTGGCGGGCCCCTTCACACGCAGGGCGCCAACCAGCCGCATTCGTAGCGGGTGCGCCAGGACCCGGACCTGCCGCTTGTCGATGCGGACCTCACGTAGTGCCGCCCGCGGAGCGTCTTCGTCGTTCGCCATGTCTGCACACTATCTCTGCACACTTTCTATGCACAAGTGTTGTGCATAGAAAGTGTGCACGGTCAGCCGGCGAGGACTTCGCGTACTCCACGCAGTCGCGTCCGCAGCAGGCCGGCGGCGCGCGCGGAGTCGAGGCGTACGTCCAGGGGGCGGATCAGGCCGGTGGCCGCGCTGGTGGTGGTCTTCAGCCCGGCCGGATCCAGGCCGTACCGCTCGGCGACCAGCAGTCCCAGCTCGGCCCGGCTGACCGCGTCCGGGCCGGCCACGTTGAGCAGACCCGCGTACGACGAGGCGACCAACTCCAGCACGGCGTCGGCCAGGTCGGTGACGTCGATCGGGCAGCGCAGTTCGTCGCTGAACAGGGTGGCCTGGCCGGCGAGCGCGTCCCGGCAGAGCTGGATCTGCTTGCTGCCCTCCCCCACGATCAGGGAGGTGCGCACCAGGGCCGCACCGGGGTCGATCGCCCGCACGGCGGTCTCGGCCGCGGCCTTCGCGGCACCGTACGCGTGCACCGGTGTGGGCGGTTCGTCGTCGGCGTACGGCACGGGTCGTCCGGCGTGCAGCGCGTCGCTGGACACGTGCACCAGCCGGGCGCCCACCTCGGCGGCGGCGACCGCCACGTTCGCGGCCCCGTCGGCGGTGACCGCCCAGTCCCCGTACCGATAGGGGGTTCCGACCACGGCGTCCGGCCGCACCTCGGCGACCAGCGCACGCACGGCGGCCCGATCGGTCACGTCCAGCCGCCGCGCCTGCACCCCCGGCACGCCTATCGAACCGGAGTGAAACGTCCCGACGACCGCCAACCCGGCGCCAACGCCCCGCCGACAAACGTCCCGCCCCAGAAACCCACTACCCCCGACAACAAGCATCCGCACCTGAGCCCACTCCCCCACTGACGATCAAGAGGTTTGCGTCATCTCGCCGGGCGATGATGACGCAAACCTCTTGATCAACCAAGGGAAGTGCGGGCGGGGGTGCCTCAGACCGGGTCGGCTACCGGGGCTGCCGGGCCGGCGGTGCCGGTGTGGGCCGTCGCTGCCGGCTTGGGCTTGGCGTCGATGCCGGCCTCGGTGCGCTGCTGGGCGGTGATCGGGGTCGGGGCGCTGGTCAGCGGGTCGAAGCCACCCCGGGTCTTCGGGAACGCGATGACCTCACGGATCGAGTCCGCGCCGGCGAGCAGCATGCAGACCCGGTCCCAGCCGAAGGCGATACCGCCGTGCGGCGGGGCGCCGTACTTGAACGCCTCCAGCAGGAACCCGAACTTGTCCTGCGCCTCCTCGGGAGTGATGCCGAGCAGGTCGAACACCCGCTTCTGCACGTCACCCCGGTGGATACGGATCGACCCACCGCCGATCTCGTTGCCGTTGCAGACGATGTCGTACGCGTACGCCAGGGCCCGGTCCGGAGCCTCCTCGAACCGGTCGACCCACTCGGCGTTCGGCGAGGTGAACGGGTGGTGCACGGCGGTCCAACCGCCCTCGTCCGTGCGCTCGAACATCGGCGCGTCGACCACCCAGCAGAACGCCCAGGCGCTCTCGTCGATCAGACCGGACCGCTTGGCGATCTCGACCCGGGCCGCCCCGAGCAGCTCCTGCGCCTCCCGGGTGGTGGCGCTCGCGGCGAAGAAGACCGCGTCACCCGGCTTGGCGCCGACCGCGTCGGCGAGCCCACCCAGGTGCTCGGCGGAGAGGTTCTTCGCCACCGGGCCGCGCGCCTCGCCGGTCTCGGCGTCCAGCACCACGTACGCCAGGCCGCGCGCGCCACGCGCCTTCGCCCAGTCCTGCCAGCCGTCCAGCTCCTTGCGGCTCTGCGCCGCGCCGCCCGGCATCACCACCGCGCCGACGTAGCCGCCCGCGTCGATCGCCCCGGCGAAGACCCGGAACTCGGTGCCGCGCAGGTAGTCGGTCAGCTCGGTCAGCTCGACGCCGTAGCGCAGGTCCGGCTTGTCCGAGCCGTACCGGGCCATCGCGTCGTGCCAGGTGATCCGCGGGATCGGCTGGCTGATCTCGTGCCCGGCCAGGTCCTTCCACAGCGCCGAGACGATCGCCTCGCCGAGGTCGATCACGTCGTCCTCGGTGACGAACGACATCTCGATGTCGAGCTGGGTGAACTCCGGCTGCCGGTCGGCGCGGAAGTCCTCGTCGCGGTAGCAGCGGGCGATCTGGTAGTACCGCTCCATGCCGCCGACCATCAGCAGTTGCTTGAACAGCTGCGGCGACTGCGGCAACGCGTACCAACTGCCGGGCTGCAGGCGCACCGGCACCAGGAAGTCGCGGGCGCCCTCCGGCGTCGAGCGGGTCAGCGTCGGCGTCTCGATCTCCAGGAAGTCCCGCTCGTGCAGCACACCCCGGGCGAGGTGGCTGGCGCGCGAGCGCAACCGCAGCGCGTTCGCCGGGCCACTGCGGCGCAGGTCCAGGTAGCGGTACCGGAGTCGGATGTCGTCGCCGGCCTCGATCTGGTCGTCCACCGGCAGCGGCAGCGGCGCCGCCTCGGAGAGCACCTCCAGCTCGACGGCGGTCACCTCGACCTCGCCGGTGGGCAGGTCCGGGTTCTCGTTGCCGGCCGGACGGCGGGTCACCTCGCCGACGACCTTCACGCAGAACTCGTTGCGCAACGCGTGCGCATCTTCCTCGCGGAACACCACCTGGACAACACCGGAACCGTCGCGCAGGTCGACGAAGATGACCCCGCCGTGGTCGCGCCGGCGGGCCACCCAGCCGGCGAGCGTCACCGTCGAGCCGGCGTCCGCGGCGCGCAGGCTTCCGGCATTGTGGGTACGGATCACGGCTGGCAACTCCTCATCGTGGAACAGTCCTCACCCGCATTCTGTCAGGGGTGGCCGCCCCGCCTCCGGGCACCCGGCAGGCCGGCACGATTCGCTGGTGGGGTGGACCGGCGAACCCGACTCCCCCGGCAGCCGCGCCGGTTAACGTGGCGAAATGCGCGCCGTACCGAACTGGGCCGTCGCCACGGCCGCGGCCGCACCCGTGCTGCTGGTGGCCGGTTGGACGGCGGCCCAGGCCCGACAGCCTGTCGGGTACGACCCGGTCCGGGACACCATCAGCGAGCTGGCGGGGCAGGACGCCACCGACGCCTGGATCATGGTGGTGGCCCTGGTGCTGCTCGGCTGCTGTTACCTCTCGGTCGCCGCAGTCCTGCACGCGGCCGGGCTGCCCAGCCGCTTCCTGCTCGCGATCGGTGGCGTGGCCACCATCGCGCTGGTCGCCTTTCCCCGCCCGCCGGTCGGCGGCTCGGTCAGCCACGGCATCGCGGCGACGGTGGCCGTCCTCGCCCTGGTGCTCTGGCCGGCCGGCTCGGCACTGCGGCTGCCGCGCGGCCATGACACCGTGCCCCCCAACCGGCCGGAGCCACCCTGGGCGTTCCGCCGGGCGGTCGGGCTGAGCGCCACGCTCGTGCTGCTCGCGCTCTTCGGCTGGTGCGCGTTCGAGGTGACCAGTGGGTCCCGCACCGGGTTGGCCGAGCGGGTGACGGCGGTGGCTGTCTCCTTCTGGCCGCTGCTGGCGGTCCTCTCCGCCCGCCGAGCGCACCTCGCCTGGTCAGCCGGCGGCACCGTACGCGTCGGCCCGGACCTGCCGGCCATCGGCGTCGTACCCCCTGATCCCCTCGGACCGGCCGACGGACCGGCTCCCGGGCGACCCGACCAGCTGCCGTGAGTCGTCGCCCGGCGTCGGCGGGGTTCGGCGCCTGTCAACGCGACGCGGGCCGCCGGAGTGTTCCGGCGGCCCGCGAGCGGTGCGGGGATCAGAAGACGCTGACGCCGTAGCGGCTGAGCGCCTCGGTGACCGGCTGGAAGAAGGTGGTGCCACCGGTGCGGCAGTTGCCGCTACCGCCGGAGGTCATGCCCAGGGCGGTGCTGCCGGCGAAGAGCGAGCCGCCGCTGTCGCCCGGCTCGGCGCAGACGTTGGTGCGGATCAGGCCGGAGACCGAACCCTCGGCGTAGTTCACCGTGGCGTTGGTCGCGGTCACCGAGCCGCTGCGCAGGCCCGTGGTGCTGCCGGAGCGCTGCACCGACTGGCCGACGGAGGCGTTGCCGGCGCCGGTGATGTCCCGGTAGCTGCCGTTGTAGAGGTAGACGTTGCCGGCGGCGTTGGCGGAGTTGCTGTGCCGCACGATGCCGTAGTCGTTGCCCGGGAAGCTGGTGCCGGTACGGGTGCCGATCAGCGCGGTCTGGCCGGAGTTCGAGTACCAGTTGGCCGAGATGTTGGTGCAGTGACCGGCCGTCACGAAGTAGTAGGTGCTGCCGCTGCGCACGTTGAAGCCGAGCGAGCAACGCCCGCCGCCGCCGGCGTAGATGGCCTGACCGCCGGAGATCCGGGTGCTCAGCACACCCGCCTCGGCCTCGACCCGGACCGCGCCGTTGGCCCGCGCGGCGGCGGCCTTGACCCGCTCCAGCTTGGCCCCGGTGACGGTGCTGTCGACGGAGACGACGACCTGGTTGGTGACCGGGTCGCTCCACCAGGCGGTGCCCGGGATCTTCGCGGAGCGCTCCAGGTCGGCGGTGGCCCGGTTGAGCTCGGCGGCACCGCGGGTGACGTAGCGGACGACGGCGCCGGCCTTGCTCGCCTTGCTGGCGGCGGCCGCGTCGGTCACCGTGACGACGGACTTGCCGCTGGCGTCGATGTACGAGCCGGCGGAGCGGTCGCCGAGTTCCGCGGAGATCGCGGCGGCGGCGTCGGGCGACGCGGCGGGAGCGGCCTGGGCGGGCGCGCCGATGAGCGAGCCGACGACCAGGGTTCCGGAAACGGCGACTGTAGCCGCAACACGGAATGAGGACCTCGTGGGTCGCATGTAACAACCTCCTGGGCGGGGGAGCGGGTCTTACCGGGGGCGGCTGACCCGAGGGCAACCCGGCCGATCTGGGGAAACCGGCCGGCTGAGACTGAAGTATTCACATACTTAAGATCATTAACAAGGTTTGGATTCGCCCGGATTCACCGATCTTGGCCGGCCGCATGGCCGCAACACCTCAGACACACTGGTGAACAGTCAGCGTCACACCCAATGACACCCGATCCACGTTTGGGCGCGTACGATCATCGATGCCTTCGGCCGTTGGGCGGTGGCGAGTGCGCCGCGCGCCGCGGCGGCGGGCACCGCGTGACGGGCGGTCCGCCTCAGCGGCGCGGCGGCGCCGGGTCAGAGGTACGCCGACGGGCGCCGGGACCCGGACTGGGCATCACGTCGCGTGGCCGAACCACGTCGTGCCCGTCAACGCAGCGCAGTTCGGCGCGCACCTCGGCACCGCAGTCGCGGTGCGTGACGCGCAACGGCGGGCCCTCCGCGTCAGCGAGGTACCGGTCGCCCCAACCGAGGACGGCGACCAGCACCGGCCACAGATCCAGGCCCTTCTCCGTCAGCCGGTACTCGTGGCGCAGCCGACTGCCGGGCTCCCGGTACGGCTCGCGGCTGAGCACGCCCTGCTCTACCAGGCCGGCGAGCCGGTTGGTCAACACCTGGCGCGGAATACCGGTGCGCACCCGCATGTCGTCGAAGCGGCGTACGCCGGTGAACACCTCGCGAAGAACCACAAGCGTCCACCGCTCACCGAGGATCTCCATCGCCCGGGCGATGGTGCAGTTCTCCACTGACCAGTCCAGAGCCGCGGGTCGCATCCGACCAGGCTAGATCTCGTTGACAGACTCAGCAAGCTCCTGCCAGGCTGCGTCCATGACGCAGACGCAGGAACCAGCGCGCAGCCGTACCTTCACCTGGGCGGACCCGTCGGTCAACGCCGCGCAGGTCGGTCGGCGCAGCGGCCTGGACATGCTCCGGGCGATGATCGCCGGCGAACTGGCCGCGCCGCCGGTGATGCACCTTCTCGACATGGCCCGGATGGAAGCCGACGAGGGCCGGGTCGTGGTCGAACTGACCCCGCAGGAGTTCCACTACAACCCGCTCGGCAGCGTCCACGGTGGCGTGCTCTCGACCCTGCTGGACACCGCCGCGGGGTGCGCCGTGCACACCACGCTGCCCGCCGGCGTCGGCTACACCTCGCTGGACCTCAACGTGAAGTTCCTCCGCCCGGTCACCGTCGACAGCGGAACCCTGCGCTGCGAGGGCACGGTGCTGCAACGCGGTCGCCGCACGGCCCTGGCCGAGGCCCGCATCACGGATGCCGCCGCCCGCCTGATAGCCCACGCCACCAGCACCTGCCTCCTCCTCCCCCTCCCCTAACCCAAACCCACCGCACCCCCTGCCCCCACACCCCACCGCACCACTCCGTCGATCATGAAGTTATTGCCACGCGCCTCGGCGTGTCAGGGCAATAACTTCATGATCAACGGCCTGAGAGGGGGGGTGGGGTGGGTGGGGGTGGGGTGGGGTGGGGTGGGGGGTGGGTTTGGGGTTGGGGTTAGCGGAGGGCTAGGCGGGCGGCTCTTGCGTCGCGCTTTTCTTCGAAGCGGCTGGCGGCGCGGTCCAGGTTCTCCAGCTGGGCGGCGAGCTGCTCGCGGGCGGCCTCGCCGTCGGCGTTGAGGCCGGTCACGTTGAAGACGTCCCACTGGCGCAGCACCGGCTGCAGCACCTCGTCGCGGTGCTGGCGCAGGTCGTAGATGCCGGCCAGGGCGATCGCCACCGACTTGCGGGCGAAGCCCTCGATGCCGCTACCCGGCATCTGGAAGTCGGCCACCACGTCGGCGACGGCCCGCATGGCCTGGCTCGGGGCCAGCTCGAACGCGGCCGCGAGCAGGTTGCGGTAGAAGACCATGTGCAGGTTCTCGTCGGCGGCGACCCGGGCCAGCAGCGCATCGCAGACGGGGTCGTTGGTGGCCTTGCCGGTGTTGCGGTGCGAGATCCGGGTGGCCAACTCCTGGAACGACACGTACGCCAGCGAGTGCAGCACCTCGTCGCCGTGGGCGTTGGTGTAGCCCTCCGACATGTGCGTCATCCGGGCCCGCTCCAACGCCACCGGGTCGACCGCCCGGCTGACGGTCAGGTAGTCGCGGATCGCGACGCCGTGCCGACCCTCCTCGGCGGTCCACCGGTGCACCCAGGTGCCCCACGCGCCGTCCCGGCCGAACAGGGTGGCGATCTCGTGGTGGTACGAGGGCAGGTTGTCCTCGGTCAGCAGGTTCACGATCAGCGCGGTGCGGGCCACGTCCGGGATGGTGGAGTCGGTCGGTGACCACGCCTCGCCGCCGAGCGGGCCGTCGAAGGTCCGCCCTTCGCTCCACGGCACGTACTCGTGCGGGAACCACTCCTTGGCGAGCGAGAGGTGGCGGTCCAGGTTGCGTGCGACAACCGGCTCCAACTCGACGAGCAGCGCGGTCTGGCTGACTGTGGTGCTGACGGTCACGAGAAACTCCCTACGGTGGCGTAACTTACGCTACCGTAGGTCCCCGTCGCCGTTAGCGCCAGTGGGGCGCTCAACTGACCGTCGGCTTGAGGTCCGCCACTGGTGGCATCCACTCCTGGGCGCTGGCCGTGACCTGCTCACCGGAGCGGATGTCCTTAACCTCGTCCGGCGTTCCCTCGGCACCGGGGAACCAGACGTACGGGATGCCGCGCCGCTCGGCGTAGCGGATCTGCTTGCCGAACTTCGCCGCGCTCGGCGACACCTCGGTCGGCACCCCGCGCCGTCGCAGCGCCTCGGCCACCCGGTTGCTGGCCGGACGCTGCTCCTCGCTGGCCACCGCGACGAGCACGGCGGTCGGCACCTCCCGCGAGACCGACAGCTCCCCCGCGCCGAAGAGCAGCCCGAGCAGCCGGGTCACCCCGATCGAGATCCCCACCCCCGGGTACGAGACGGCGCCGGCGCTGGCCAGGTTGTCGTACCGGCCGCCGGAGCAGATCGAGCCGAAACGCTCGTAGCCGCGCAGCTGGGTCTCGTAGACGGTGCCGGTGTAGTAATCCAGGCCACGGGCGATGCGCAGGTCCGCCACGCAGAGGCCGGGCGAGTGCTCGGCGGCGGTCTCCACCACCCGGACCAACTCCTCGATGCCCTCGTCGAGCAGCGGGTCACTCACCCCGAGCGCCCGGACGGCATCGGCGAACGACGCGTCCGGGGCGGAGATCTCGGCCAGCGCCAGGCACGCCTTGGCCTGCGCCTCGCTCGCCCCGGCGGTCTGGGCCAGCAGCTCGGCCACCTTCGCCGGGCCGATCTTGTCGAGCTTGTCCACGGCGCGCAGCGCGGCCTCCGGGTCGGTCAGCCCGACGCCCCGGTAGAAACCCTCGCTGATCTTGCGGTTGTTGACCTGGATCGTCACCGGCGGGATCGGCAACGAGCGCAGCGCGTCCCCGATCACCAGCGGCATCTCCGCCTCGTGGTGCGGGGCCAGCGTGTCCCGGTCGACGATGTCGATGTCGGCCTGGACGAACTCCCGGTAGCGACCCTCCTGCGGCCGCTCACCCCGCCACACCTTCTGGATCTGGTAACGGCGGAACGGGAAGCTCAGCTTGCCGGCGTTCTCCAGCACGTACCGGGCGAACGGCACGGTCAGGTCGAAGTGCAGGCCGAGCTGATCGTCCGTACCGGCACCCTCGGCGTCGGCGTGCAACCGCCGGATCACGTAGACCTCCTTCGAGGTCTCGCCCTTGCGCAGCAGCTGGTCCAGCGGCTCCACGGCGCGGGTCTCCAGCGGCGCGAAGCCGTACAGCTCGAAGGTGGCCCGGATCTTGTCGAGCACGAACTGCTCGATCATCCGCTGGCCGGGGGTCCACTCCGGAAAGCCGGAGATGGGCGTGGGCTTGCTCATCGGCGTACTCCTTGCGGTTCCGCGCCCGCGGCGCGGTGGTGTCGTGGGTCCGCGCGCGGCGCGGACGAAGATCTAGAGGCCCCGGGTGGGCGCGGCCGGCGACGTGCCAGCCACCTCGACGAGGTACGGGTTGCTGGCGCGCTCGCGGCCGATGGTGGTGCTGGGGCCGTGGCCGGGCAGCACGACGGTGTCGTCGGCCAGCGGGAGGATCTTGTCGCGCAGGCTGGTGAGCATGGCCGGCATGCTCCCGCCCGGCAGGTCGGTGCGGCCGATCGACCCGGCGAAGAGGACGTCGCCGGAGAGGCACAACTCGTCGGCCTCCCAGCTCGACCCGGCGCCCGGCAGCCGGAACAGCACCGACCCGCCGGTATGGCCCGGGGCGTGGTCGACAGCGATCTCCAGGCCGGCGAGCGTGAGGGTGGCGCCGTCGGTCAGCTCCGCCACGTCCTCCGGATCGGTGTAGCTCAGCCGGCCGCCGAAGAGCGATGTCAGGTCGGCCGAGAGGCCCTTGGACGGGTCGGCCAGCATCTCCCGGTCATTGGGGTGCACGTAGGCGGTGATGCCGCGCGCACCGCAGACCGGCGCGACCGAGAAGGTGTGATCGAGGTGGCCGTGGGTGAGCAGCACGGCGGCCGGATGCAGGCGGTGCTCGGCGAGCAGCGCGTCGAGCTGGTCGAGCACCCCGATGCCGGGGTCGACCACCACGCACTGCTCCCCCGGCGCGGTGGCGACCACGTAGCAGTTGGTGCCGAAGGCGTCCGCGGGAAAGCCGGCCACGAGCACGGGCGCTGTCCTTTCCGTCGAGCAGCTGTCGTCCTGCCCAGCAGCCTATCGGGCGCGCTCAGCTGGTTTGCCGCGTCCGTCCCACCCGCCCCGCAGGGCACAGTGACAACCTCCGATAAGCGCTGCTCGGGACGGGGTGGACCTCGTACACCACATTCCCAGTCACTAGCCGTACACTCTGGCGGGCGTGTGGCGCGGCACACGTGACGCCCGGACGGGCCGGGGTGCCCGGCCGCCGGCGACGACCAGGCAGAGGAAAGGGGAGCACGGGTGGCTTCCAGCAGGGACCGGCAGCGCAAACTGGCACGGGCCAAGCTCGACCGGCAGTTGGCTCGCCGGGCTGCCGCTACGCGGCGCCGACGGCAGATCCAGGCCGGAGTCGGCGCCGCTCTGATCCTCGTGTTGGTGGTGGCCGGCTCGGCCTGGGCGCTCGGGGCGTTCGACTCCGACCCGAAGCAGAACACGGATGCGGCGGAAACCTGCCTCTGGACGCCGCAGGATGCGACGGCCAACACCAACCTCAAGGACGTCGGCACGCCGGCCACCAAGGATCTGCCCACCGACGGCACCCGGGCGATGACGGTGACCACCAACCAGGGCGCGCCGATCACCGCGGAGCTGAACCTGACCAACTCGCCGTGCGCGGCGGCGAGCATCGCCCACCTGGCCAGCCGGTCGTTCTACGACAACACCAAGTGCCACGAGATCACCGCCGAGGGCGCGCTGCGCTGCGGCGACCCCAGCGGCACCGGTCTTGGTGGGCCGACCTACTCGTTCTACGACGAGGAGCTGCCGACCGTGCCGTCGGCGTCGCCGTCGGCCACCCCGGCCCCCACTGAGCCGCCGACGTACCCCAAGGGCACCGTGGCGATGGTCTCCAGCCCGCCGGGCAGCAACGGCAGCCAGTTCCTGATCTTCTACAAGGACTTCACCACCGCCGACCCGAAGTACCCGGTCATCGGCCGGGTGACCGGCGGGCTGGACGTGGTGGAGAAGATCGGCGCCCTCCCGACCGTGGACAATGGGACCGGGGCGAAGGTCAAGCCCAGCACCGATGTGACGATTCAGAGCCTCACGGTCGGTGAGCCGGTCACCGCCGCGGCACCGGCGCCGTCGGCGTCCGGCACCCCGGCCAGCAGCCCGAGCGCCGGCTGACCGGGCGCCACCACCCACCCCAAGCGGCACTCAGCAGCAGACAGCCAGGAGGATCCAGGCGTGACGTCCACCAGAGAGCGGCAGCGCGCGGCGGCACGCGCCCGGCTCGAGAAGGAGATGGCCGAGCGCGCGGCCAAGGCCCGTAAGCGCCGACAGACCACCGCGATCGTCAGCGCGGCTGCCGCGCTGGTGCTCGTGGTCGCCGGCACCGTCTGGCTGGCGGTGAGCCTCGGCGGTGACGACGACAAGAACGACACCGCCGCGCCGGCGGCCGGGGCTTCCGAGTGCGTGTACAACGCGATGCCGACGGACCAGCGGCCCCCGCAGATCAAGGATGTGGGGCTGCCGAGCAACGAGCAGTCCAGCACCGGCGTGCAGACCATGACGATGGACACCAACCTCGGCCCGATCACCGCCAAGATCGATCGGTCGCAGGTGCCGTGCACGGCGGGCAGCTTCACCTACCTCGCGGAGAAGAACTTCTTCGACAACACCAAGTGCCATCGCCTGGTGACCGAGGGCATCAAGGTGCTGCAGTGCGGTGACCCCAGCGCCACCGGCAACGGCTGGCGGGACACCGACGGCCAGGGCGGCCCGAGCTACCGCATGCCCGAGGAGAACCTGCCCACCGACAAGCGCCCGCCGTACCCGGAGGGTGTCATCGCGATGGCCAACTCGGGCCAGCCGGGCAGCACCGGCAGCCAGTTCTTCATCGTCTACGGCGACTCGCCGCTGGACCCGGCGTACACCGTGCTGGGCACCATCACCGGCGGCCTGGACCTGGTCAAGGACGTGGCCACGGCCGGCGACGACGGGGCGTTCGCCCAGCAGGCCGGCGGCGGCCACCCGAAGAAGGAGGTCATCATCAAGGACCTCACGATGAGCGCGCCGCAGGGCTGACCCCCGCGCAGACGACACAGCGCCCGCCGGCTGAGCCGGCGGGCGCTGTCGTGTTCTCGGGGTACGCGTCGAGCCGCGGAACCGACCCGGTGGGCGTCAGGCCCCGGAGGTGACCCGGTAGGCGTCGAAGACGCCGTCGACCTTGCGGACCGTGGCCAGCAGGTGGCCCAGGTGCTTCGGGTCGGCCATCTCGAAGCTGAACCGGCTCACCGCCACCCGGTCGCGGGTGGTGGTGACGGTGGCGGAGAGGATGTTGACCCGTTCGTCGGAGAGCACCCGGGTGACGTCGGCCAGCAGCTTGTGCCGGTCCAGAGCCTCGACCTGGATGGCGACCAGGAACGTCGAGGCGGAGGTGAGCTTCCAACTCACCTCGACCACCCGCTCGCTCTGGGCGCGCAGGTCCTCGGCGTTGGCGCAGTCGTCGCGGTGCACGCTCACCCCGCCGGAGCGGGTGACGAAGCCGAACACCGAGTCCGGTGGGACCGGGGTGCAGCAGCGGGCCAGCTTGATCCAGACGTCGCTGACGCCCCGGACCACCACCCCGGGGTCGCTGCTGCTCTGCCGGCTGCGCGGTGGCCGCGTGGCGACGGCGGTCTCGGCGATGTCCTCCGCCGCGCCCTCCTCGCCGCCGTACGCGGCCATCAGCTTCTGCACCACCGACTGCGCGGAGACCTGGCTGTCGCCGACCGCCGCGTAGAGCGAGGCCACGTCGGCCAGGTGCAGGTCGCGGGCGATCGACATCAGCGCGTCGGAGGTGAGCATCCGCTGTAGCGGCATGCCCTGCTTGCGCATCGCCTTGACGATCGCGTCCTTGCCGGCCTCGATCGCCTCCTCGCGCCGCTCCTTGTTGAAGTACTGCCGGATCTTCGTCCGGGCGCGCGGGCTCTTGACGAAGCCCAGCCAGTCCTGTGTCGGGCCGGCCGTCTCGGACTTCGACGTGAAGATCTCGATCACGTCGCCGTTGGACAGCGTCGACTCCAGCGGCACCAACTTGCCGTTGACCCGCGCGCCGATGCACTTGTGCCCGACCTCGGTGTGCACCGCGTACGCGAAGTCCACAGGTGTCGACCCGGTCGGCAGCGGGATGACGTCACCCTTCGGGGTGAAGACGTACACCTCCTGGCTGGACAGGTCGAAGCGCAGCGCGTCCAGGAACTCGCTCGGGTCGGCGGCCTCACGCTGCCAGTCGAGCAACTGCCGCAGCCAGGTCATCTCGTCGATGTGCGCGGGCGGGCCGACGATCTGGGTGCCCTTGTGCTCCTTGTACTTCCAGTGTGCGGCGATGCCGAACTCGGCGGTGCGGTGCATCGCGTACGTGCGGATCTGCATCTCCACCGGCTTGCCGGTGGGCCCGATGACAGTCGTGTGCAACGACTGGTACATGTTGAACTTGGGCATCGCGATGTAGTCCTTGAAGCGGCCCGGCACCGGCTGCCAGTTGGCGTGGATCACGCCCAGCGCCGCGTAGCAGTCCCGAACCGTGTCGACCAGGATGCGCACGCCCACCAGGTCGTAGATGTCGTTGAAGTCACGACCCCGCACGATCATCTTCTGGTAGATCGAGTAGAGGTGCTTCGGTCGACCGGTCGTCTCCGCCTTGATCTTGGCGGCCTTCAGGTCGGTCTGCACCTTCTGCGTCACCTGCCGCAACAGCGCCTCGCGCTGCGGCTGGTGCTCCCCGATCAGCCGGTTGATCTCCTCGTAGCGCTTCGGGAACAGCGTGCCGAAGGACAGATCCTCCAGCTCCCACTTGATCGTGTTCATACCGAGCCGGTGCGCCAGCGGCGCCAGGATCTCCAGCGTCTCCTTGGCCTTCTGCTCCTGCTTGGGGCGGGGCAGGAAGGTCAGGGTACGCATGTTGTGCAGCCGGTCCGCCAGCTTGATCACCAGCACCCGCGGGTCCTTGGCCATGGCCACGACCATCTTGCGGATCGTCTCGGCCTTGGCCGCGTCGCCCAGCTTGACCTTGTCGAGCTTGGTGACGCCGTCGACCAGCAGGGCGACCTCGCCACCGAAGTCGGCCCGCATCTGGTCGAGGGTGTACTCGGTGTCCTCGATGGTGTCGTGCAGCAGCGCGGCGACCAGTGTGGTGGTGTCCATCCCCAGGTTGCCGAGGATCGTCGCCACGGCGAGGGGGTGGGTGATGTAGGGGTCACCGGACTTGCGGTACTGCCCGGAGTGCCACCGGGCGGCCGTGTCGAAGGCGCGTTGGAGCAGCCGGGCGTCCGCCTTGGGGTGGTTGTCCCGATGGCTCGCGATGAGCGGCTCCAGCACCTCGCTGACCTGGGAGGTCTGCCAGGGCGCGTTGAACCGGGCCAGCCGGGCACGGACCCGCCGACCGGTGGGCGCGTTGGACAGCCCGAAGCCGCCGCTGGGCGACACGTCGATGTTGGCGTCGCTCGGGAACGGCACCACGACACCGTCGGCGCCCGGGGACGCCTCGGCGCTCGGCGGGCCACTGGTCGGACGCACCGGGCTCTCGCCGGAAGCCCTGCCGGAGCCGTTGCCGGTGCCCGTCACCCGGGCCGGCGCGTCGCCTGTCCGGTCAGTCACCGTGCCGTCAGCGTCGCCTGTCGGGTGCACCGTGCCCTCCGCCGGAGGGACGACATCGTGGGACACCGGCCTCCTCACCGCTCGCCGGAAACACGCCGGCCGAAGATCGGCCGACCTGGTCTCGCCCGCCGGACGGGGTACCGCCGGCGTCAGCAAAGGGCAATGCTACCCGCACGGACGGTCCCCTGCCGCTCCGCCGGACGGTCGGCGCCGGGTCCATCCGACGGGCCCGGGATCAAACGGTCAGCAGGGTATCGACTGGCTCAAACGGTCAGCAGAGCGTGGACGGGACGCGGGGCCAGCCGCTCACGCCCACCCAGGAAGCCGAGCTCCAGCAGCACGGTGAAGCCCGCGACGGTCCCACCGGCCCGCTCGACCAGGTCCAACGTCGCCTCGGCGGTGCCACCGGTGGCCAGCACGTCGTCGACCACCAGCACCCGGTGCCCGGCGGTGAAGGCGTCCTCGTGCACTTCGAGCGTCGCCTCGCCGTACTCCAGCTCGTAGGAGACCGAGTGCGCCGGGCGGGGCAGTTTGCCGGCCTTGCGCACCGGCACCACGCCCAGCCCGGTCGCGTACGCGATGGCCGCCGCGACGACGAACCCGCGTGCCTCGATGCCGACCACCACGTCGAAGGCGTCCCGCCCGTGGTGGGCGACGATCCCGTCGATCACCTCACGGAAGACCTTGCCGTCGGCGAACAGCGGCATCAGGTCCTTGAACATGACGCCGGGCTTGGGAAAGTCGGGCACGTCCAGCACCCGACTGGCGACCAGTCGGGCGGCCTCCGGGCCACTGTCCCCGCGCGCTGCGGCGCTGTGGGTCTCCGTCACGGCTGTTTCGCTCTCCTTCGACGACGAACGGCGTCCGGCAACAGTTTGCCGGACGCCGTTCGGGTGTTTTCTGGTGGGTCAGCGCCGCTTGGCGCCACCCGGCCGGTTGCCGCCACCACCCGGGCGACCGCCCCGGGCGCCGGTCGGCCGCTTGCCAGCGGGCCGAGCGCCCACCTTGGGGGCGGCGCCGGCCAGCGCGGCGGCATCCGGGTCGACCGGCTCGTCGCTCGCGTCGGCCCGATCTGCCGGACTCGCGGCACCCTTACCGGTGACCTCGCCGCGGCTGACCGCGCCCCGCCGGGTCTGGACGCGCTTGTTGTGCGCCTGGATCCGCGGGTCGTAGTTCTTGAGCAGCGCCAACAGCGGGGTGGCCACCAGGATGGAGGTCAGGAACGCCACCGCCATACCGACGAACAGCACCAGACCGAGGTCCTTCAGCGTGCCGGCGCCGAGCAGGCCGGCACCGATGAAGAGCAGACCGCCGACCGGCAGCAGGGCGACCACGGAGGTGTTCAGCGACCGCATCAGGCTCTGGTTGACGGCCAGGTTGGCCGCCTCACCGTACGTCTGGTTGTTGTTGGCCGTGATGCCCCGGGTGTTCTCCTGGACCTTGTCGAAGACCACCACCACGTCGTAGAGCGCGAAGCCCAGGATGGTGAGGAAACCGATGATCGTCGACGGCGTGACCTCGAAGCCGACCAGCGAGTAGATGCCGGCGGTGAGGACCAGGTTCGTGATCAGCGAAGCGACCGCGGCCACGGCCATCCGCCACTCGAAGCGCAGGATCAGGTAGACCATCACCAGTGCGATGAAGATGACCAGACCGAGCACGGCCCGCTCGGTGACCTGGCTGCCCCACGCCTCGCTGACCTGGTTGCTGCTGATCTCGTTGACGTTGATGCCGAGGTCCTCGGCGATCTGGGCCTTGACCGCGGTGGCCTGATCGGCGTCGAGCTGCGGCGTACGCAGCTCGTAGGAGTCGCCGCCCGTGCCGCCGACCTTCTGCGTGGTGGCCACCTCGACGCCGGTGTTCTGCGCGGCGAGGGCCGAGTTGACCTCCCGCTCGGCGTCGTCCAGGGTGCCGACGCTGGCCGGCACCTGGAACGAGTTGCCGCCGGCGAACTCGATGCCCAGGCTGAACCCGCGGATCGAGAAGCTGAGGATCGCGATCAGGATCAGGACCCCGGCGACGCCGAACCAGAGCTTGCGCCGGCCGACGATGTTGAGACCGGCCTCGCCGTTGTAGAGGCGGCTCGCCAGACCGTTTTCAGCCATCTCAGGCCTCCTTGGCGCGCGGGTTGCGGGGCTGAGTCGGCTGGTTGCGGGCCGGAAGTGCCCGGCCCAGACCGCTGACCCGCGGGGACAGGAACGCCCGGGTCCGGGCGAACATCGTCATGATCGGGTGCCGGAAGAGGAACACCACCACCAGGTCCAGCACGGTGGCCAGGCCGAGGGCGAACGCGAAGCCCTTGACCGTGCCGACCGAGACGACGTAGAGAACCACTGCGGAGAGCAGGGTGATCGCGTTGGCCGAGATGATCGTGCGACGGGCCCGGATCCAGGCACGCGGCACCGCGCTACGCGGGCTGCGCCCCTCCCGGATCTCGTCCTTCAACCGTTCGAAGTAGATGACGAACGAGTCCGCCGCCACACCGAGCGAGACGATCATGCCGGCGATGCCGGCGAGGGTGAGCGTGAAGCCGATCTGTCGGCCGAGCACCACCAGCGCGCCGAAGACTAGCAGCGCGGAAAGGATGAGGCTCAGGAAGATCACCGAGCCGAGCAGCCGGTAGTAGAAGAACGCGTAGATGATGACCAGCAGCATGCCGATGCCGGCCGCGAGCAGACCAGCGCGCAGGTGGCTGGCGCCCAGGGTGGCGGTGACGTTCTGCGCCTCCTGCTGCTCGAAGGTCACCGGCAACGCGCCGTAGCGCAGCTGGCCGGCAAGGGTGCTGGCGTCCTTCTGGGTGAACTGGCCGGTGATCTGGGAGTTGCCGGTCAGCACACCCTGGATCTCCGGGGAGGAGACGATCTTGTTGTCCAGCACCACGGCGACCCGGCACTTGCCGTCCTGGCCCAGCGCGGTCGCGTCGCAGGCCTGGCCCTCGTTGTTGAACGCCTCACGGGTCAGCGAGGTCCACTTGCCCTGGCCGTCGCCGGTGAAGTCCAGGCTGACCACCCAGGCGTTGGTCTGGTCGAGCACCGCGTCGGCGTCGGACACGTCGGTGCCCAGCACCTTGGCCTGGTCGAGCAGGTACTTCGAAGCGCCGTCCTCGCAGGAGACCACCTGCTGCTTCGGGTCGGAGATCGACGCCGGGGGGCGCTGGTCGAGCTGCGCGCAGCCGATCGTCGGCACGTTGAACTGCATCTGCGCCGGCAGCACCGCGACCTCCTGCGGAGACAGCGTGCCGAACGGCTTGAACTTCTCGGCCAGCGACGGGTCGGCGCTCAGGTCGGCCGGGGCCTGCAGCCCGTTGGCGGCCTGCCACGCGGCGGCGCCGACCTTCTGCTCGACGACCTTGCGCTGCTCCTCGACGCTGGCCGGCACCGGCTCGGAGCTGGCGGTCGGCGTGGCGCTCGGTGAGGCAGTGGCGGACGCGGAGGGCGTGGCGCTGGGTGACGCCGGGGCCATTCCGCCCTGACCACCGCTGGGTGACGAGGTCACCTTCGGCGAGGCGCTGCCCGTGGGGGTCGGGGTCGCGCTGCCGGACGGGGTCGCGCTGCCGGTCGGGGCGGCGCTGCCGGACGGGGTCGGCGTGACGGCGGGCGGCGCCTCGGCCACGCCGCTGCCGGAGGCGCCCTTGAGCACCTTGCGGAAGCGCAGCTCAGCCGCTTCGCCCACGTCGTCGAGGTTGCGGTTCTCACCAGGCAGGGAGATGACGATGTTGCGGTTGCCCTCGGTGACCACCTCGGCCTCGGCCACGCCGAACGCGTTGACCCGGCTCTCGATGATCTCGCGGGCCTCCTCGAGGTTCTCCGCCGTCGGGGGCTTGCCGTCGACGCTGTTGGTCGCCTCCAGCGTCACCCGCGTACCGCCGATGAGGTCCAGGCCGAGCTTGGGCTCGAGCCGGTCCTTCCAGCTGCCGCTGGCGCCGGCGAAGAACACCAAAAGATAGAGGACCACGAAGATGAACCCGAGCACGGCGAGCTGCCGCCCGGGGCGCATCTGTCCCTGAGGTGGTGCCACGGCTGTCCTGTCTCCCTGTACGGTCGCGCCGCTGTCGCAGCGGCGGCGGTGTCGGGCCGGGGGTCCCGCCCGACGGGTCTGCCTTGAGCCGACGAGATGCCGACACGAGGACCGGGCGCGTCGGCACGGAACGCCGACGGTCATCCGAACGTGTCGACGCCCGGCGTCGACCCAACTATCCAGTTTTCACGTCTTGTCCGCTGCCCCGTCGGGATGCGACGACCCGGAAGCCGGGTCGACCGGCCGTACGCCGGACTCGCCGCTCCCGGGGGGAGGGATCAGTCCTTGGCGGTGTCCGCGTCCTCGGTCACCGGCTCGCTCGGCAGCTCCGCACGGGTGACCACCCGCGCGATGGCCGGCCGGGCGTAGCGGGTCTGCACGCCCGGTGCGACCTCGATCAGGACGGTGTCGTCCTCGATGCCGGTAACCGTGCCGTAGAGCCCACCGATGGTCACGACCTCGTCGCCGGGGCCGAGGTTGGACTGCATCGCCTCCGCCTCGCGGCGGCGCTTCTGCTGGGGGCGGATCATCATGAAGTACATGACGCCGAAGAGCAGGGCGATCATCAGGATCGGCGTGAAACCGCCGGCCCCGCCACCCGCTGCTGCCAAATGCACGGTTACTGACCTTCCCATTGGCCACCTGCCCGGCACCGTGGGTGCCGGAGCGGAGGCGGATTCTCACGTCCTGTACAGACCGCGGCGAAGTCTAAACCCTGCACCTGAGAACGCCGAATGCGGCACAGATCACGGTCACATCACGGCTGATCGACATCCAAGGAGAACAAGTCGGGCACGGGCGGACTATCTGCACCAAATGTACCATTCGGCGGTGTGCGCCCCAGATGCTGCCAGGCCGCCTCGGTCGCCACCCGCCCCCTGGGCGTACGCGCCAACAGCCCAGCGCGCACCAGGAACGGCTCGCAGACCTCCTCAACCGTGTCCGGCTGCTCCCCCACCGCCACAGCCAGGGTGGACAACCCGACCGGACCGCCCCGGAACGAGTCGACCAACGCGGTCAGCACCGCCCGGTCCAGCCGGTCCAGCCCGAGCGCGTCCACGTCGTACACGATCAGGGCGGCGCGGGCGGTGTCGAGATCGACCACCCCGTCCGCCCGGACCTCGGCGTAGTCGCGGACCCGACGCAGCAACCGGTTGGCGATCCGCGGCGTGCCCCGGGACCGACCGGCGATCTCGGTCGCGCCCTCGGCGGTGATCGGCACCCCCAGGATCCGCGCCGAACGGTGCAGCAACGTCTCCAGATCCGCCGGGGCGTAGAAGTCGAGATGCGCGACGAAGCCGAACCGGTCCCGCATCGGCCCGGTCAACAGGCCCGACCGGGTCGTCGCGCCGACCAGGGTGAACGGCTCGACGTCCAACGGGATCGCCGTCGCCCCCGGGCCCTTGCCCACCACCACGTCGACCCGGAAGTCCTCCATCGCGCTGTACAGCAACTCCTCGGCCGGCCGCGCGATCCGATGGATCTCGTCGATGAAGAGCACGTCGCCCTCGGCGAGGCTGGTCAGGATCGCCGCCAGATCACCGGAACGCTCGATCGCCGGGCCGCTGGTCACCCGGATACCCGCGCCCAGCTCGGCGGCGACGATGTTGGCCAGACTCGTCTTACCCAACCCGGGTGGGCCGGAGAGCAGGATGTGATCCGGCGGCGACCCCCGCCGCATGGCGCCCTGCAACAACAGGTCGAGCTGGTCGCGGACCCGGTCCTGGGCGATGAACTCGGCCAGCCGTCTCGGCCGTACCGTGGCCTCCGCGTCCCGGTCGGCGTCGCTGACGTACGCCGATACGAGCCCCTCGGTCTCGCTCACCGGGCCACCCTCCTATCCGGCTCGGCCGCACGTCGGCGCGGCGCCCACCTGCCCGCGTTCATCGGGTGCGACCGAGCAGTCGGATGGCCTGCTTGAGCAGCACCGGCACCGGCGGCGTCTCGCCCTCGATCGACTCTGCCACCGCGGCCACCGCCTGATCGGCCTGACCGGCCGTCCAGCCCAGCCCCACCAGCGCCTGCCGGACCTGGTCCGGCCAGCTGCCGCGGGTCACCCCGGCCGCCCCGTCGGCGCCGATCGGCACCGGGCCGATCCGGTCGCGCAGCTCCAGCACCAGGCGTTCGGCACCTTTCTTGCCGATCCCGGGCACCCGGGTCAGGGCGGCCGTGTCGGCGTTGGCGATCGCCTTGCGGACCGCGTCCGGGGTGTGCACCGCCAGCACCGCCTGGGCCAGTCGCGGGCCGACCCCACTGGCGGTCTGGAGCAGCTCGAAGAGCGACTTGGCGTCGTCGTCGGCGAAGCCGTAGAGGGTCAGCGAGTCTTCCCGCACGATCAGGCTGGTGGCGAGCCGGGCGACCTGGCCGACCCGCAGCTCCGCGAGGGTCCCCGGGGCGCAGTGCACGGCGAGCCCGACCCCGCCGACCTCGATCACGGCCTGGTCCGGACCTGTCGCGGTCACCGTGCCGCGCACGCTGGCGATCATCGTGCTCCTCCTCGTCGTGCCCGGTCGGCCGCGGCGGCCAGCTTGGAGCGGGTCCCACCGCGCCACACGTGGCAGATGGCCAGGGCCAGCGCGTCGGCGGCGTCCGCCGGCTTCGGCGGCTCGGCCAGCCGCAACAGCCGGGTCACCATCGCCGTCATCTGCGCCTTGTCGGCCTGACCGGACCCGGTCACGGCCGCCTTCACCTCGCTCGGGGTGTACGTCTGCACCGGCAGCCCGGCCCGCGCCCCGGCCAGCACGGCGATGCCACTGGCCTGCGCGGTGCCCATCACGGTGCGGACGTTGTGCTGGCTGAACACCCGCTCGACGGCGACGCTCTCCGGTTGGTGCTCGGCGACCAGCTTGGTCAGCGACCGGTCCAGGTGCAGCAGGCGCAGCGCCAGGTCGTCGGCCGGGTCGGTGTAGACCACGTAGTAGGCGATCAGCGTGCAGGGTCGGCCGGGCACACCCTCGACCACGCCCACCCCGCACCGGGTCAGCCCCGGGTCAACTCCCAGCACCCGCACGCAGCCCCCTCCCCAGCCTCAGCAGTACGTGTGTTCGACACCCTAACGGGCGCCCTTCCCACCAGCCCCACGGGACACGCCCTCCGCCCTGGGGTGCCAACGGCAAGATCGTGCTCGAACCAGGATGTGGTGGTCACGACGGGCCGGGACGCCACTACATCCTGGATATTGCGCGATCTTGCGGCGCCCGACCCGTTCGCGGTGGGGGCGGGTGGGCCACACAGACTTGGTACGGAGTATGTGTCGCTGGCCCATGTGCCGGGGGGCACACAGCTCGTAACTTCTTGCGCCATGACGGCAGAACCCGTGGCGGTCCCCCACGTCGTACAGGTCGACCTCTCCGGTCGGACCGCCCTGGTCACCGGGGGCGGCGGCGGCATCGGGCGGGCGTGTGCCCTGCGACTGGGCGCGGCCGGCGCCAAGGTGCTCGTGCTGGACCGCAACCTGGAGGCGGCCAAGGCGGTGGCCGCCGAGGCCGGTGGCCGGGCCGAGGGTGTCGACCTGTCCGACGCCGCGGCGGTGGACTCCCTCGACATGGACGTGGACATCGTGGTGAACAACGCCGGGCTCCAACACGTCGCGCCGTTGCCGGACTTTCCGGTCGAACGCTTCGAGTACATCCAGCGGGTGATGGTGCAGGCGCCGTTCCTGCTGATCCGCCGGGCGCTGCCGCACATGTACGCCCGGGGCTGGGGACGGATCGTGAACATCTCCTCGGTGCACGGGCTGCGTGCCTCGCCGTACAAGGCGGCCTACGTCTCGGCCAAGCACGCGCTGGAGGGGCTGTCGAAGGTGGTCGCGCTGGAGGGCGCCGCGCACGGGGTCACCGCCAACTGCATCAACCCGGCGTACGTGCGCACCGCCCTGGTGGAGAGCCAGATCGCCGACCAGGCGGCCAGTCACGGCATCGACGAGGCCGAGGTGGTCGAAAAGATCATGCTGGCCCGAGCCGCGATCAAGCGGTTGATCGAGCCGGAGGAGGTGGCCGAACTACTGGCGTACCTCTGCTCGCCGCCGGCCGCGTTCATCACCGGCGCGTCGATCGCCCTCGACGGGGGCTGGACGGCCAACTAGTGGGGCTGAGCACAATGTCGACCATGTCATCGCCGGTGGAGTTCCTGGAGCTGCTCGCCCGAGAGGCCGCGGCGGTCGAGTTCGAGGGACCGCTGGTGGCCGCGCGGGCCGCCGGGCTGCCGCCGGAGCGGCTGGCCGAGCTGGAACAGGCCAGGTCGGTGGCGTTGCGGGTCCGCGCGCTGCTGGAGCGCCGGCGCCGCCGGGAGAGCGAGCTGTCCGGCCTGTACGACACGGTCAGCGACCTGGCCGGGCTGCGCGACCTGGACGACGTGTTGCGGGCGATCGTGCACCGGGCCCGTCACCTGCTCGGCGCGGACGTGGCGTACATGACGCTCAACGACGACGAACGCGGCGACACCTACATGCGGGTGACCGACGGGTCGGTCTCGGCTCGTTTCCAGCGGCTGCGCCTGCCGATGGGCGCCGGTCTCGGTGGCCTGGTGGCCCAGTCCGGGGCCCCGTACGTCACCGCCAACTACGGCGAGGACGCCCGCTTCCACCACACCGGCGAGATCGACGCGGGGGTGGGCGAGGAGGGTCTGGTGGCGATCCTCGGGGTGCCGCTGCGGCTGGGCTCCACCTCGATCGGAGTGCTCTACGCGGCCAACCGTTCGGCCCGGCCGTTCGTCCGCGAGGAGGTGGCGTTGCTGGTGTCGCTGGCCGCGCACGCCGCGGTGGCGATCGACACCGCCCGGTTGCTGACCGAGACCCGTTCGGCGTTGGCCGAGTTGTCGGCGGCGAACACCACCATCCGGGCGCACAGCAGCTCGGTGGAGCGGGCCGCCGCGGCACACGACCGGATGACCGCGCTGGTGCTGCGCGGCGGCGGTGTGGAGGACGTGGCGGCGGCGGTGACCGAGGTGCTGGGCGGCGCGTTGCTGGCGTTGGACGCCGAGGGCCGCCTGCTGGCCCGGGTGGGTGAGATCGAGGAACCGGACCGCGCCGACATCGTCGAGGCGGTGGCCGCGTCCCGCACCGAGGGGCGCAGCGTACGCCGGGGGCCACTCTGGTACGCCGCCGTGGTGGCCGGCGCGGAGAACCTGGGCGCCCTGGTGCTGCGCCCGGACGACGAGTTGGTCGACGCCGACCAGCGCATCCTGGAGCGGGCCGCGTTGGTGACCGCGCTGTTGCTGCTGTTCCGCCGGACGGTCGCGGAGGCGGAGGGGCGGGTACGTGGCGAGCTGCTGGACGACCTGATCGCCCGCCCGCTGCGCGACACCGACGCGTTGCGCAGCCGGGCCCGTCGGCTCGGTGTGGACCTGGACGCGCCGCACGTGCTGGTGGCGGTGGGCGACGACGCGATCGCCGCGACCGGCTCGGCTCGGCAGCGCGTGCTCTCCTGGGCCACCACGTACGCCTCGGCGCGCGGCGGTCTGGCCGCGGCCCGTGACGGCCGGGTGGTGCTGATGCTGCCGGGGTTGGACGCCGGCGGCAGCGCCCGCGCGGTGGCCCGGGACCTGTCCCGGGTGACCGGCCGACCGGTGACCGCTGGGGCGAGTGGCCCGTCGAACACGCCGGCGGCGCTGGCCGGAACCTTCCAGGAGGCGGACCGGTGCCTGACGGCGCTGGGCGCGTTGGGCCGCGCCGGGCAAGGCGCGAGCACCGTGGAGTTGGGCTTCGTCGGGTTGTTGCTGGGCACGGTCGGTGACCGGGGTGAGAAGGACGTGACCGACTTCCTCAGCGCCACCGTCGGCCCGGTGCTCGACTACGACGCCCGGCGCGGCACGGCCCTGGTGAAGACGCTGGAGGCGTACTTCGGGGTGGGTGGCAGCCTGGCCCGGGCCGCCGAGCAACTGCACGTGCACGTCAACACGGTGACCCAGCGGTTGGAGCGGGTCGGGCAGTTGCTCGGCGTCGACTGGCAGCGGCCGGAGCGGGCGCTGGAGGTGCAGCTCGCGTTGCGGCTGCACCGGCTGCGAGCGTCGGCGGGCTGAGGTCAGCGGGCCCGGATGCCCTCCAGCACTGCGTCGACGACCCGTTCGGGCAGGGTCTGCTCGTCCAGGTCTGGATTCCACTGGAGCACCCGCTGGATCAGCATCGGCCCGGTGAGCAGCGCCATCGTCACCTCGACGTCGATGTCGGCGCGGAGCACGCCTTCGTCGATGCCGCGCCGCAGCACCTCGCGCATCAGCTGCCGCCGGGGCGCGATGATGCTCTGGTAGAGCTGGAACTGGTCCCCGCTGCGGTTCACCGCGGGCACCAGACAGGGCATGATCTTGGCCGCTCGCGGGTCGACGTTCTTGCCGATCGCGCCGACCAGCAGCACCAGGTCCTCGCGGACGGAGTGCCCCTCCGGCTGGGCCATGATGCCCTTGAGTCGCCGCAACGCATCGAGCAGCAAGGCGTCCTTGCCGGCCCAGCGGCGGTAGATGGTGGCCTTGCCGACCCCGGCGCGGGCGGCGATCGCCTCGATCGAGAGCACCTCGATCGAGCTGCCCTCGGCGAGCAGGTCGAGGGTCGCCTCGATGATCGCCTCATCGGCGCGGATGCTCCGCGGTCGCCCAGGCGACCGCGGAGCATCGGCAGTGGACGTCATGTCCGCCATTGTCCCTGAACCTATGCCGTGCCGGCCAGTTCAGGCTCGGCGACCGGAGCCGCCGGGGCGACGTTCGCGTCCTCCTTGCCCGGCATCCAGCGCAGCACCACGATGATCCCGAGCGCGGCGATCACCGCGGAGAGCCCGGCCGCCCAGTGCATGGCGGTGACGAAGGCGTCGTTGGCCGCCGAGATCAGCCCCGGCGCCGCCGGGCCGAGCTGGCCCGCCGCCGCGTACGCCCCCGAGATCGACTCGTTGGCTGCGTCCTGGGCCTGGGTGGGCAGGCCGGTCAGCGCGTCACCGATGTCGCTGCGGTAGACCGCGGAGAGCACCGAGCCGAGGACGGCGACGCCGAGCGCGCCGGCCACCTGGCGGATGGTGTTGCTGACCGCGGAGCCCACCCCGGCCTTCTCCCGGGGCAGCGCCGACATGATCGACTCGGTGGCCGGCGGCATGATGTTGGCCATCCCGGCGCCCTGGATGAGGAAGACGAGCAGCACGATCCAGATCGGGGTGGAGGCGCCGATGAAGACGAAGGCGGCGAGTGACACCACGGTCAGCGCCAACCCGACGGTGGCGACCGCCTTACCGCCGTAGCGGCGGACCATCGCGGCGCTGCGCGGCGCGAAGACCAGCTGGGCGCCGGCGAAGGGCAGGAAGAGCAGACCGGTCTGCAACGGGCTGTAGTCACGCACGAGTTGCAGGTAGAACGAGCCGAAGAACATCGAGCCCATTGCGGCGAAGAACACCAGGCCGACGATGGCGACCGGCGCGGCGAACCGGGGCACCTTGAACAGTCGGACGTCCAGCGACGGGTGGTCGCTGCGCCGCTCGTGCTGCACGAACCAGGCCAGCACCGCGATGCCCACCAGGATCGAGCCCCAGGCCGCCGGGCGGCCGAAGCCGTGCTCGCCGCCGTCGATGATGCCGTAGGAGAGGGCGACCAGGCCGACCACGGAGAGCAGGACGCCGAGCACGTCGATGCGGCCCGGCCGTGGGTCACGCGACTCGGGGACCATCAGCGCCACCAGCACCACGCCGGCGGCGACCACCGGAACGTTGATCAGGAAGACCGAGCCCCACCAGAAGTGCTCCAGCAGCGCGCCGCCGAGGATCGGGCCGATCGCCACGGCGAGGCCGACCGCGCCAGCCCAGACGCCGATGGCCCGACCACGCTCGCGCGGGTCGAACACGTTGGAGATGATCGACAGCGTCACCGGCATGATGGCCGCGCCGCCGACCCCCATCAGGGCGCGGGCCGCGATGAGCTGTCCGGGGCTCTGGGCGTACGCAGAGAGCAGCGACGCCAGGCCGAACAGCACCAGGCCGATCATCAGGAAGCGCTTGCGGCCGGCGCGGTCGCCGAGCACCCCGAAGGTGAACAGCAGCCCGGCGAAGACGAGGGTGTAGGAGTTGATGGACCACTCCAGCTCGCCCTGGCTGGCGCCGAGGCCGTGCACCGGGTCGGCCAGGGTGCGCAGGGCGACGTTGAGGATCGTGTTGTCGAGGACGACCACGAGGAGGCTGATCACCAGCACCCCCAGGATCGCCCACCGCCTCGGGTGTCCCGTGTTGTTCTGCAGTTCCATTCCTGGCTTTCCCCCCACGCTGATCACCCGAGACAAATACGATACGGGTCAGACTCGTAACGCGAGTCAGCCTACGACGCGTATTAACGATACGGAACCGATCCGTATCGTATGTGGCGGGCGTCACGCCCCGGTGCCACCGCCAGGCAGGCGGCCACGGCGTCCGCCAGCGTGCCGAGACGGATCGCCGGCTCGCCGAGCGGCTCGCCCCAGCCCGGCCCCGCGCCGTACACCCGAAGGAACGGGAAGTCCCGGGCGAAGCGCACCAGGCGGTACGCGCGGCCGGTGAGCGGCGTCTGCGACCACAGCACGGCGGTGTGCGGGCGCGCCCGGTACACCGCGCTGGTGAGCGCGGACCAGGGCAGCGCGGGGCCGAGGTTCAGACAGCCACGGCCCTGTTCGCGCAACGCGGCGGCGAGCGCGAGCAGACCCAGGCTGTGCGCCTCCTTCTCGGCACCGGCCAGCAGCACCCCGCCGGTGGGCAGTGCCCGGCCCGGCTCCCGGCGGTACGCGTCCAACCCGATCCGGACACCCTCGAAGAGGGCGTGCCCGATGACGACCTCAGCGGCGGTACGCCCCGGCAGCCGGGCCAGCAGCGGGCGGCACACCTGCTCCCAGGGCGCCGGCACACCCCACGCCGCTACCAACTCCAGCAGCAACGCGGCGACAGCGTTGGCGTCCAGGTCCTCGGCCGCCAGCAGAACCTGCTTGTGCGCGATCTCCACGGCCTCCGCCGGCATCGGATCGGTCAGCACCAGACGCACCCCCGGGTAGACGGTCTCTACCCGGGGGTACGCCCGGCGGGCGCGTGGCGGATGCGGCGTCGCGGGATTTGGCGGCGGCGGGCCGTCAGCGCGGCGGCACCGCCCCAGTCGACAGGCGGTTGACGTGCGCGAACTCCACTCCCCCGCGCCGTCGACTTGACCGGACCCCCTAGGTTGATGATCCACACAACCAGCGAAAGGTTCTCACCTCATGCCCGTCGGCTTCACCGCGGCGATCATCTTCGCCGTCGCCCTGGCGGTCAGCGCCGTCGTCGCCCTCGTCGCTCCCGCCCGGCCGCTGAAGCGGACGGCAGCCCTCGCGGCGCTCGGCTTTCTCGCCCTCACCCTGGTGGTCGGCATCTCTTCCAGCGCCCACTCGGTGCCCATCCGATCGGTCGGCATCGTCACCAGCTTCGGCAAGCCCACCGGCGAGGTGACCGGGTCGGGCCTGAAGTGGGTGGCGCCCTGGCAGAAGGTCGGCGAGTGGGACGCCGGCCGGCAGAAGTACGACCACATCGGCGGCAACAACTGCGTACGCGTGCGCACCGGAACCCTCGCCGACGCCTGCGTCGAGGTGCTCGTCGAGTGGCAGGTCAAGCCGGAGAACGCGCCGAAGCAGTTCATGGACTACAAGGGCGACTTCGACAGCTTCCGGGGCCAGCGGGTCGGAGTGCAGCTCGACAGCGCGGTCAACGACGCGTTCGCCACGTACAACCCCCTCGAAAAGATCGACTCGCAGACCGGCAGCCTCAACGTCGACCTGAAGCCGTTCGCCGCGAACATCAAGTCCAGCGCGGAGAGCCGACTCGCCACGGACGTCGACATCCTCTCGGTGACGATCACCCGGGTGAACCACGACGACAAGACCGAGGGCAACATCAAGGCGTTCCAGGACAAGCTGGCGCAGACCCGCAACCTGGAGCAGGACCGCAAGAACGCCGACATCTCCAAGCAGATCACCGAGACCAACGCGAAGGTCGACAAGGTGACCCGCTGCCTGGAGATCGCGGAGAAGAACGGCGCCAACCCGGGGCTCTGCATCAACCCGGGCATCGTCACCGGCAAGTGACCGCGAGCCGGCCCACCCGTGGCGGGTGGGCCGGCTTCCGCGTCACCGCCCGGGCCGACACGCGCCGACGGTCGATCCCGCCGATCAGGCGTAGCTGAACAGCGGCGGGAAGACGAGGACCACGATCCAGGCCCACGCGGCGTACACCGGCAGATAGCTGGTCTGCCACCGTTCGAGCGCCGCGAACGGCGTGCGCCGGCGGATGAAGGTCAGCAGGAGCCACGCCGACCACGCGAGGTTGACCAGCAGGATCACGTTCTCGCCGAGCGCGGCCGCCCGGTTGGGCGTGCCGCCGTAGTCGTCGGTGATGCGCCCGGTGATCTCGATCAACACCAGCACGTCGATGGCCAACGCGCTGACCACGAGCGCGAGCTGGAGTTTGTCGAACGGGCCGGGCGGGGCCAGCGGGTCGCGGGCCGACAGTGAGTAGAGCAGCAGCCCCAGCACCACGACCAGCAGGAGGTCGAAGAGGAGCAGCGCTTCACGCTCGACGTCGATGCCGTGGCTGGTCCAGACGACGGCGACGAGGAAGGCGAGCAGGGCGGCCGTGAAGAGCGGGGTGAACAGTCGGGTGAGCACCGGCGCGATGTTCTCGACGACGCTCTGCTTGGCCTCGACGAGCCACCCGGCCACGACGACCGCGGCGGCGGCACCACCGGGCAGGAGCCATTGCGAGATGAACTCCTCCGGGACGATGCCGATGGCCGCGAAGGTGTTGAACAGGAACGCCGAGAGCACGCCGCCGCCGAGGGCCATCAGCACCAGGTAGATGAACCACTCGCCGGTGAACCGGATGAAGTCCATGCGTCGACGGGACGAGCGCCAGTCGTCGGCGACGTAGGCCAGACCGACCACCAGCCACAGGGCGATGGGAAGGTGGACGCCGGTGACGACCACGGACTGCGAGTCGTCCGCCAGCGGGTAGGCGTTGGCCGCCACCGCGCCGAGGACGAAGAGGACGGCCAGCGCCCCGATCACCGACCGTCGGGCCCCCCGACGCCAGGCCAGGTACGCCGCCAGCCACGGCAGCGCGAACACTGTGAAGTTCCGCGCGTAGAACGCGCCGTCGTCGGCGAAGCTCAGCCCGAACAGCGCTGGCACCTTGACGGACACCAGCGCGCCCGCCGCGCAGCCGAGCATCACCCACAGGTCACGCCGGGAACGGGTGCCGCCGACCGGGCTGCCGGAGTCGCCGGTCAGCACCAACTGCTTCCATAACCGTTCCGAATGTTCCCGGGCGAACTCCCGGGAGAGTTCGTCGAGGCTGCCCATCCGTTTCACCGCGACCAGGAACGCCTCGTCCGGGCTCAGGCCAGCGGCGACGAGCGCGGCGACGGAGCCGCGAAGGTGGTCTTCCAACTCGTCGGCGTCCACCGCCTGCAACTCCCGGCGGCGCAGCACGTACCGGCGCCACTGCTCGAACTGCGCTTCCAACTCCT
This sequence comes from Micromonospora sp. CPCC 205558, assembly GCF_036902955.1. NCBI lineage: Bacteria > Bacillati > Actinomycetota > Actinomycetes > Micromonosporales > Micromonosporaceae > Micromonospora > Micromonospora sp. CPCC 205558. The sequence continues at coordinate 31,426 of NZ_JBAKHR010000023.1, read as the reverse complement.
GCGGGCCGTCGTGGGCCGTCATGCGAGGCCCTCCAACGGGTGCGTCGTCAGCGGCGCGCGGTCGTGCCAGATCTCCTTGAGCGCGCCCACCACGGTGTCCCACTGCCGGCGCTGCTCGGCCAGCTCAGCCAGGCCCCGGTCGGTGATGCGGTAGTACTTGCGCTTGCGCTCGCCGGCAACCGACTGCCAGCTCGACTCCAGATAGGAGAGGCGCTCAAGTCGGTGCAGCAACGGGTACAGCAGCCCTTCGGTCCAGTCCAGCTCACCCCCGGACAGCTCGTTGATCCGCCGGAGGATGGCGTAGCCGTAGCTCTCGCCCTCGGCCAGGATGCCGAGCACCATCGGGGTCGCCGAGGCGGCGACCAGGTCCTTGGCGACCTTCATGGAACCTCCCGCCCTAAACCCTAGAAGTACGATGCATAGTAGCGCTAGGTATAGCTGCACGCCAGGACGAGACGTCGACCAAATCGCCGTTACCGACAGTTGTGGTGCCCCGACGGGGCACGGTCCGGGATAGCCTTGCCGCATATGGCTACCTATCGCAGCGCCTCAGTGCTCCTTTCCTCGGACGGCACCAGGACCCCCGGCACCGCCGCGCTCTTCGCCGAGCCAGCCCGCAGGGGCGGGATTCCGCCGTGGGCAGGCGACTTCCGACCTGCCAACAGCGCCGGCAACGGCCCCAAGAACGCGGTCGGAAAGACCTTTACGTTGGAGCTGCCCGACGGCAGCACCGGCAAGGTCGTGGTCCAGGGCCTCAAGAGGGGCAAGGGAGGCGTCGTGCTGGCGCTGATGGGCGAGGACGCCCCGCCCTTCTGACCAGTCGCACGACTTCCGTCGCCCGGGTGCCCCGGGGTTCGCCCTTTCCGGGTCAGCCCTCGGGCACCTGGCCAACGCCAGTCGCTCGACACATCAGCCCAGGGTGACCACCCAGCGAGCGCCCTCGCCCCGCGCCAGCCGGTCGAACGCCGCGGGCGCCTCGTCCAAGGCGATCGTGCCGCTGACCAGCACCCCCAGATCCAGTGTGCCGTCGGCGAGCTCGGCAGCCAGCGCCGGCACCTCCCGGTCCGGCTCGGACGATCCGTACACCGAGGAGCGCAGCGTGCGCGCGGAGTGGAAGATGTCCAGCGCGCCGAGGCTGACCATGTCGTCCTTCGCGCCCATGCCGACCACCGTCACCGCTCCCCCACGCCGGGTGAGTCGCCAGGCGGCACGGATGGTGGCGGCCCGACCGACGCACTCGAAGGCGTGGTCGACGCCGCGGCTCTCGGTACGTGCCCGTACCTCCTTGGAGAGCCGGTCGTCGGAGAGCAGGAAGTCGGTCGCGCCGGCGGCGAACGCCAGGTCCCGCTTCGCCTCCGCGACGTCGATGGCCAGGATTTTCGTGGCACCGGCCCGGCGGGCCGCGCTGAGCACGGCGAGCCCGACTCCACCGAGGCCCACGACCGCCACCGACTCGCCGGGCGCCACCCGGGCGGTGTTCCGGACCGCGCCGACGCCGGTGAGCACCGCGCAGCCGAGCAGTGCGGCCTGCTCGGGCGGTAGCCCGGCGGGGATCGGAATGACGGCACGCTCGGGCACCACCACCGCCTCGGCGAGCGCGCCGAGGCCGAGGGTCAGGTGCAGCGGTACGCCGTCGTCGGTCTCGCCGCGAGCCAGCGTCGGGGCCGTGGTGTCGGCGCAGAGCCACGGCTCGCCGCGCCGGCACCACCAGCAGGCCTGGCACGCCGGTGCCCAGTTGAGCACCACCGGGGTGCCGACCGTCAGCTGGCTGCCCGGCCCGGCCTCGGCCACCACGCCGGTCGCCTCGTGCCCGAGCACCAGCGGAAACCGCGCGGCCAGGGTGCCGTTGACCATGGACAGGTCGGAGTGGCAGACACCGGCCGCCCTGATCGTCACCCGCACCTCGCCGGGGCCGGGGGCGGGCAGGCGTACCCGCTCGACCCGCAGCTCGGCGCCCGACCCGCGTGCGACCAGGGCGCGAACGGTGACCGGCGCGGACGCCGGCCCGGTGTCGCCGCCCGGCGCGGCCGGGGACAGCTCGGTACGGCTCGCGGGCGCGGCCGGGGACAGCTCGGGGTCGGTCATCGCTGGATCGCCTTCAGCTCGCAGAACTCGGCCAGCCCGTGCACGCCCAACTCCCGGCCCAGGCCGGACTGCTTGTAGCCACCGAACGGGGCGAGCGGGTTGAACGGGGCACCGTTGATGTCGACCGCGCCGGTGCGCAGCATCCGGGCCACCGCGAGCGCCGCGTCGGTGTCGGCGGACCAGACCGCGCCGGCCAGCCCGTACCTGGAGTTGTTGGCGATGGCGACCGCCTCGTCGGTGTCGGTGAACGGGATGACGGCGAGCACCGGGCCGAAGACCTCCTGCTGGGCGAGCGCGCTGTCGGGATGCACGTCGGCGAAGACGGTCGGGGCGACGAAGTGCCCCCGGGCCGGGACCGGGGCGTCGGGTCCGCCGGCGACCAGCCGGGCGCCATCGGCGAGGGCCCGGTCGATGTGGCCGCGCACCCGCTCGGCCTGGGCGGCGGAGACCAGCGGACCGAGCCGGGTCGCCGGGTCGAACGGGTCGCCGAGTCGGTAGCCGGCCACCGCCGTGGCGATCAGCTGGAGGGCTTCGTCGTACCGGTCGCGGTGCACCAGCATCCGGGTCCACGCGGTGCAGGTCTGACCGGAGTTGAGCAGGGCGTTGCCGACGCCCACCTTGACGGCGGCGGCCAGGTCGGCATCGGGGAGGATCACGTTGGCCGACTTGCCGCCCAGCTCCAGCGCGACCCGGGCGATCCGGTCGGCGGCGAGCCGCATGATCCGTGCGCCGGTGGCCGTGGAGCCGGTGAACGAGACCAGGTCGACGTCGGGGTGCCCGGCGAGAGCTTCGCCGACCACCGGCCCGGTGCCGGGGACCAGGTTGAGCACGCCCGGCGGCAGACCGGCTTCGGTGACCGCGTCGAAGAGCAGGTACGCGGTCAACGGGGTCAGCTCGCTGGGCTTGAGCACCACCGTGCAGCCGGCGGCCAGGGCGGGGGCGAGCTTCGCCATCACCTGGTGCAACGGGTAGTTCCACGGGGTGATCGCGCCGACCACGCCGATCGGCTCGCGGACGACGAGGGAGTTGCCGATGTGCTCCTCGACCGGCTCGCAGGCGGCGAGCGCGACATGGTCACGCAGCACGGTCAACGGGAGCCCGACCTGCACCCGGGTGGCGAGCTTGAGCGGCGAGCCCAGTTCCACGGCGACGGTGCGGGCGAGGTCGTCGGCGCGGGCGCTGAGCGCCGTGTGCAGCCGGTCGAGGTGCGCGGAGCGCTCGGCGGGGGTGGCGGACGACCAGCCGGGGAACGCGGCCCGGGCTGCGGCCACGGCGCGGTCGACGTCGGCCGGGGTGCCAGCCGGCACCTGCCCGACCAACTCCCCGGTGCTCGGGTTCTCCACGTCGATCAGATCGGCGTCGGCGGGAGGCGTCCACTCCCCGCCGACGTGCAGGTGGCGCCGCAGGCGCAGGGAGTCGGGCAGCTGCGACGGCGGGGCGGCGAGATCCATGTCGTCCCTTCGGGGGTGGGCGATGGCGACGGGGTCGCGGCGGACGATGAAACTAGCGCTGGGAGTTTGGACGCTACCCGTTGGGCCGGCCGGACTCCACCGCGTCGACGGTGCGGGCGTACTCGGCGGCCAGACCGTGCAGCAACGCGTCCAGACCGAGGGCGAACGCGCCCTCGTCCACGCTCTGCTGGTGCTCGGCGAGCCGGTGCGCCTGGCGCAGGTGCGGGTAGTGCGCCGCGTACAGCTCCGGGTCCTCGACGAAACCGCGGGCGAACGAGCCGAGCGCCGAGCCGGCCACGAAGTAGCGCAGCGCCGCGCCGATGTGGGTGGCGCGCGCCGGCGGCCAGCCGGCGCGGACCAGGCCGCCGTAGACCGCGTCGGCCATCGCGAGGGCGGCCGGTCGACGCCCCGGGCCCTGCGCCAGGTACGGCACGATGTTCGGGTGCGCGGTGAGCGCCCGCCGGTACGACCAGGCCCACTCCCGCAGCGCGGCGACCCAGTCCCGGCTGGCGAAGCCGCTGGTGTCGACGGCACCGGTGACCGTGTCGGCGACCGCGTCGAGGATCTCGTCCTTGGTGGCGAAGTGGTTGTAGAGCGACGGCCCGCGTACGCCCAGTTCGGCGGCGAGCCGACGGGTGGAGAAGGCGGGCAGGCCCTCGGCGTCGATGAGCGCGGTGGCGCTCTCGACGATCAGCTGCCGGGTGAGCCGGGGCTGGCGGGGTCGGGGCACTGCGCTCCTCGCGGGTCTCGGGCCGTGGGGTCTGGACGAATGAAAACTTACACCGCTAGTTTAGGAATGACCGCTGCGGCACGCAGCGGCGCACCACCACGTCGACCGAGGGGGAACCGTGGACTTCGCACTGTCCGACGAGGAACGCGCCGTCCGGGACACCGTGCGCGCGTTCATAACCCGCGAGGTGATGCCCCTCGAAGCGGAGGTGCTCCGCCGGGAACGGGCGCACCAGCCGGGCCTGGACCACTCCGAGGTGCGGGAACTGCAACTCAAGGCGCGCAAGTTCGGCTTCTGGGGCCTGGCCACCCCGGAAGAGTACGGCGGGATGAACCTGCCGGCCGTACTCCAGTCGTTGATCTGGACCGAACTGGGCCGCACGTTCGTGCCGTTCCGCTTCGGCGGCGAGGCGGACAACATCCTGTTCCACGCCAGCGAGGAGCAGAAGCGGGAATTCCTCATCCCGACAATCGAGGGCGAGCGGCGCTCCTGCTTCGCGATCACCGAACCGGGCGCCGGATCGGACGCGGCCAACATCCGGCTGTCCGCCCGCCGCGACGGCGACGACTGGATCCTCGACGGCGAGAAGACCTTCATCACCGGCGGCCACGACGCCGACTTCGCCATCGTGGTCGCGGTGACCGACCGGGAGAAGGGCGCCCGCAACGGCGGCGCCACCGCGTTCCTGGTGGACCGGTCGATGGGCTGGCGATCGGAGTTCATCCAGACGATGGGCGAGGGCGGGCCCGCGTCGCTCATCTTCGACGGCGTACGCGTGCCGCACCGCAACATCCTCGGCGAGATCGGGCAGGGCTTCACGCTCGGCATGGAATGGATCGGCAAGGGACGGTACACCATCCCGTCGCACGCCATCGGCATCGCCGAACGGGTGCTGCAGATGGCCATCGACCACGCCAACACCCGGGAGACCTTCGGCACGAAGATCGGCACCAACCAGGCCATCCAATGGATGATCGCCGACTCGGAGACCGAACTGGAGGCGGCCCGCTGGCTGGTGCTGCGCTCGGCGTGGACGGTCGATCAGGGCCTGGACCCGCGGCACGCCTCGTCGATGGGCAAGCTCTACGGCGCCGGCATGGTCAACCGGGTGGTCGACCGGGTGCTCCAGATCCACGGCGGCATGGGTTACACCCGCGAGTTGCCGATCGAACGCTGGTACCGGCAGGTCCGGCTCTACCGGATCTTCGAGGGCACCGACGAGATGCAGCGGCTGATCATCTCGCGGGACCTGCTGCGCGGCTACACGAAGATCGGCGGCCACCTGGCCTGAGTCGGGAGCTCCGATGCCGTCGGGGCGGTCGGGTGTACGCCCGGCCGCCCCCGACGTCGGGTTCAGCCGGTCAACGCCGTCAGCGCGGCGTCCACATCGGCCTCGGTGGAGTAGACGTGGAAGGACGCCCGGACCCGGCCGGCGCGCACCGCCGCCCGGATGCCCGCCGCCGCCAGCCGCTGCTGCGCGTCGGGCACGTCCACGCTGACGATGGCGCTCACCCCCGGTGGGCGGCCCAGCCCGGTCAGGAACCGGTTGGCCAGCGCCACGTTGTGCGCACCGATCGCCGCGACGCCGATCTCGGCGACCACCTCCAGGGCGGGCGCCGCGCCCACCCAGCTGAACCAGGCTGGTGAGATGTCGAACCGGCGGGCGTCGTCGGCCAGCCGCAGCGGCGGACCGTAGTAGGAGGCGTGCGGGTCGCGGCCCGCGTACCAGCCGGCGGCGTCCGGGCGCAGTCGCTCGCGCAACGCCGGGGCCAGATAGGCGTACGCGGTCCCGCGCGGATTCATCAGCCACTTGTAACCGCCCACCGCCACCACGTCGGCCCGGCTGCCGTCGAACGGCAGCCAGCCGCACCCCTGGGTCGCGTCCACCGCCACCAACGCGTCGTGCGCGCGGGCCGCGGCCACGATCTCGTCGTACGCCGCGACCGCCCCGTCGGCCGACTGGACCAGGCTGAACGCGACCAGGTCGGTGTCGGCGTCGATGGCGTCGACGAGCGACCCCAACGGCACCGTGCGGACCTTGACGCCGCGCTCCTCCTGCACCAGCCAGGGGAAGAGGTTCGAGGTGAACTCGACCTCGGGGACCACCACCGTGGCACCGGCCGGCAGCGCCGCCGCGACCGGCGCGAGGAGCTGGGACACGGCAGCACCGACGGCCACGTCACCGACCGGCACCCCGATCAGAGCGGCGAACGCGACGCGGGCCCGATGCGTCGAGTCGCCCCAGCCCTCCCACGACGTACGACCGACCCGCCACTGGGCGAGGGCCTCCTGCAACGCCGTCCACGCCGGCTCGGGCGGCAGCCCATAGCTGGCGGTGTTCAACCAGCCCGGCTCCGGCTGCCACAGCTTCTGCGCCTGCTCGATCTCCATGCCGTCGACGGTAGGCCGGGCGACGCCGGGCGGGCACGGCCAATCGGCGACCGGCGGCCTGCCGAGACGCTGAAGCTTCCGCGCTCTCCGCAGGCCTACCGGACCAGCGACGGCCGCGCCGACACACCGGCATCAAGCGGAGACCGGGCGGAGGCCCTGCCGTCAGCCGGTACGCCAGTTCTCGATCTGCACGCTGCATTCGGTCAGTGCGCTCCGCAGGCCGAACGACAGCTTGATCGCGTTCCCCATCCACCTGCTGATATCCGGCATCGGCCGGTCGAAGAAGGCATGGCCCGTGCAGCCGCTGCCCTGACCTTGCAGGTCAACGCGGAACTGGAAGTAGGTCTCGATCTTGTTTCCCGCCGTCACGGTGAGACCTGTCGCGTCTAGACGGCTGAGAAAGATGGATGCGGCGATACCCGGCGACTGAACCTCGCGCTCGGCGACGCTCAGCTGGGAGGCGACACCTTCGTAGACCACCGCCAGAGTGTCGCTGAGGGAGTGGGGCGACGCGAAGGTGCCGACCTCGGCCGCGCTGACCGCCGCACCCTTTCTCCTACCGAAGATCCCCATCGTGCTCATCCCCTCGTCGTTTGACCCAGCGGGTGAGTGCAACGTCGCGGTGTCGGTCGCGCGCCGGCCATCACGGGCGCCAACTGTCCTCCCAGGAGTGCCTGATACTTGGCTTACGTCGCTTGAGATTGCTGATCTCCCGCTGAGCCAGGTCAATCGTGCGAAGTGCCGTCTGCTTCTCGTAGGGAACCGTGAAGCGCTTGTACTTCTCGATGTGCTCACGGATCGCTCTACGCTGGCCGTCCACCTTGTCGGATTCGTCGCTCATCTGACGCTCCTCATCAGCTCAAGGTAACCTGCGGTAACCGAATGCACTGGGACGCTATCAATGGCAATTCCGAGCCCGGACCACCCGTTTGGGCCATCCACGTCGCCTAACGTCGATCAATAACGTCGTTCGATGCACTCCCAGGCCGAGCAGGGTGACCGCCTTGCGCCGGCACGGCAGCAATCAACTCCGGACGTCATCCGTGACGGCCCTCATCAGCAGCGCCCTGAATGGCCGATAGGTCGTGGTGGGGTAGGACCTGGTATCCGTGCCGAATAAGAACCGCGGCGGTGACGCCCACTCCGCTCACCCTCTTCCGCTGAAACGAGCCATCGCTCACGAGGGTGCACCCGCACGAGGGGCTGTAATCCTGGAGCACAGCCCCAGCAGCATTCGTAGCGCGGGCCACTTCCAGGGCCTTGTAGGCACCAGCAACATACTCGTCGGTGACGTCCACGCCCTGGACGGTCACCACCCTCGCGCGGCCTTCGAGCACGTCGAACCCGTCGCCACCGACAATCTCGGCCCGAGCCCTCGGGGTATCGAGACCACCCATTAGCTCCGGGCACACCAGAGCCGCCCGCATCGATCTGTCTAATTCGACCTGCTCTTTAGCCGCATTTCCCTCGTACGTGCACCGCCGGCCCGCCAAACAGGCACTCATCAGATAACGCCCCGGCTGGGCAGAAGGAGCACCCACCTGTTGACTCCGACCGCTTGTTTCATTCACTTGCTACCTCCGTCTGCCACTCTTTTGTCCAGCTGGTCCATCGCGAGGACCCAGGGCCTTCTCTTCCGGTCCCGTTGCGTCAGGATCTTGGCTTGGACCTCCGCGGACGCGGCGTTACTGGCGACCCCGAAGGCGAATCCGACTCCAGCACCCAGAGCGACGTCGCTGCCCGAGGCAAAGCTCAGGGCGCCACCCGCCGCGCTACTCAGGAGAGAAGAGACGAGCGTAAACGTTCGCCCATTGCTGGGCCGCACCCCCTGCTGTCGAGCGAGCTCTTTCTTGAACAGCTCACTGAGCGTCTCACCCGCATCCTTCAGCTGCGCCTTCTCCCGCACGTCGGAGAAGATGCGCCGAGCCTCAGGCAACTCCCTTCGAACCTCGAGCAACGCCTCGCAGTAGTGACGATAGGTCGTCGAGATCGAGTTGGCGGGGACCGAAGCCTGCAGCCGGTGAAACGCGGCTTCGGCTGGCGCGGCCTTTTCGAACGGTCGCATGCTCGAGTCGAGCACCCTGCCCCGGACAAGCAGGTCGGCTGCAGACTTCGGAATCTCGCGAGTGTTGGCCGAGTCATACTTCAGTGGCGTGGTGTAATACCTGGCCATCGCCCAACGGCGAGCTTGTCTCGCCAAGACGGGCGCAAATTTTGCCACGCCCTTGACGAAGACCTCTGGCGTGCCGTCGCCGAATTGGCGGTGAAAGTCGTAGGCCCGGTCCAAGGAAACCGCATGCTTGCCCGTCATGCCACCCACCACAGTCCGCCGGAACGCACCCCCCGGTGCCAGGTCACTGTCGAGAATCTCCTTGTAGGTGACCGCAAGCTCACGCCAGACAAGTCTCCGCACCCTGGAGGCGTGGGCATCAAGGAATTCAGCTCGCTTGAAACCGATTTCCGGAAGTTCGCGGGATCGAGCTAGTTCTTCGAACGACATGGCTTCGACTCGACGCTCCGGGAGGAGGAGACCATCGTCCAAGAGTGGCACCGCCCAAGAGACCGCCTCTGCCATCGCATCGCCTTCTAAGATGTGTCGTGCGGGCACACAGGCAGCCTCGGCGAAAGTCAGATAGGCGACGAGGCGAAGGAAAATCGATTCAGAGCCGGTGAGACCGGTCGTAGCGTCGGTCGGATGCCTGTAGGCAGGGTCGCCGTAGTTGAGAAATACGAGGCCTTCAACCGGAGCCCCGTCCAACAGATTGTCGACTGCTTCCAGACCACCCATCACATCTAACCACCAATCTCAATCTTGGATCAGAGTGGCATCTGCTGTCCCCAGCTGCGGCTGTAGAGGAGCACTGCCACGGACGTGGCAAGATTCAGACTCGACACACCTGCCCGCATCGGGATACGGACCTTGAAGTCCGCTCTTCTCAACATCTGATCACTGAGCCCGTATCTCTCAGTCCCGAAGGCTAATAGCGGTCGATCCGGTATGGCCTGCGCGTTCAGTGGAGCGCCCTGTGGGTCGACGGCGACGATGGGACGACCCTCGGGTATTACGTCCACCTCCTGATTCCGCCGGCACACCGGAACCGCGAAGTGCAGGCCAGCCGACCCTCGAATCGCCGCAGAATCCCAGGGATCGCTCATGCCGCTGGTGATGACGCCCACCGCACCTGCCGCCGCCGCTACGCGGACCACTGCGCCCACGTTACCGAGATTGCGAGGGTCCTCGAGATAGATGACCGGCCCGAGTGATGGGTCACCGACCAGATCCTCGGCAGAACAGGTCCGCCGCCGAGCGATTGCCATCACTTGAGTTTGTGGCAGGTTCTTGGAGAGTTGCCGAAACACTTCGACAGGAATTGGCTCAGCGACCTGGGTGAACCTGCCGAGCAGGTCTGGAGCCAACTTCGACGCCAGCGCCTCCAGTGCGGCGGGCTCTACCGCCACTACACACATGAGTTCCGCGCCAAAGCGGATTGCGTGCTTGAGGGCGTGAAACCCCTCGATCACCACCAGACTTGGGGCGCGGCGAGCTTCGGAGAAGAGCGCCGGTAGGCGCCCGGGATCGCCCCACTGCGCCTCAGTCAGAGCGTGCTGCACAGACCCGGTCTGCATCCCATCGTCCTCCCGTGATGCGGCAAAACACCAGCCACCCACTGATCCGCACCCAGTCCGCAAGCTCTTGATCGATGCTGGCTTTAGACGGTGACACTACTCCGAGAGCTCCAAGCCCCGCTATTAATGAATCTTGGATTTCCTAACCTGGTTCGTGCGACGAGGTCCAGCGGCGCATCTTTCTCGCACCTCTTCGGTGTTTGGAATCTGAGTCGAATTTCTGACTCAGATTCCACCGTGCCCGTGCTTCCGGCCATGACCGCCCGGTTCGTCGGCCCCTGGTGGGCGGATCCGAGCGAGCGTGTCGGTGAGGCCGGCGAGCCACCGGTCGACCTCCACCAGGTGCCGGACCGGCTGAGAGTCGGCCGAGTTCAGCAGCTGACGGATCCGGTCCAGTTCGTCGACGCAGGTAGTCGAGACAGGCGCCCCGCCCGACGTCCGGCCGTGGGCGATGTCGGCGGCGAGGGCGTCGTACGTCGACCGCAGGCGCCCGACGGAGTCCCGCAGCAACGCCTCCGCTTCGGGCCAGTCGGCGAGGCAGCCGGGCGGGTTGCGCCGCAGCAGCGACTCCGCGCCGGGCACGACGTGGTGCCCTGCGCTCAGGACAGCATTCCAGTTGACCTGTTGACTGTGTGGATCGTGGCGCTCCATGTGGTACTGGCAGTACGACGAGTCGATCAGGATCATCCGGCGACGTACCCGGTCGAGGGCATCCTCGGGTGACGGCGCGGCACCGAGCACCGCCTGGACCGTCTGTTCGACCGCGTCCGCGTTGGCCACCAGGTAGCGGGTGGCGTTCTCTCGCAGGTCGAAGCCCGCGCCGCGCGGCCACATCGCCACACCGGCCAGCACGCCGATCACCGCGCCGAGCAGTACGTCGACGAGACGGATCTCGGCGAGCCGCCACCCATCCGGGCTGAGCTGGGCGAAGACCACCGTCAGCAGCACGGTGAACAGCGCCTGTTGCCACACCGGCCCGAGCAGTCGGCCGACGCCGAAGGCCAGCATCAGGGTGATCGGCAGGACGATGGCATACACGACCGGCTCATCGACGATGAGCATCACCCCGCCGCTGACGGCCGCACCGGCGATCGTGCCCAGCACGGCCGGCCGCAGTGCGGTGCGGGTGTCGGCGGCCGAGGTACGCAGGACGGTGAGGGTGGCCAGCAGCACCCAGAAGCCGTGGGTCAGCTGCAACACCCCGGCGGCCACCCGGGCGATGGCGAGCGCCACGGCCAGCCGCAGTGAGTTCTGCAGATGGGCCGAGCGCGGCGCCAGGTGGGAGCGGAACTGCCACCAGTACAGCGTCCACGGGCTGCGCCGGGCGTAATCGAACAAGCCCACTGAGGCGTCGTCGCCGTCGAGCCGCGCCCCGGTGGCCACCCGGCAACCGACGGCGAAGACCCGCACCTGACCCGCGAGGGCCAACGCTGTCGCGTCCCGGCACAACCGGGGTACGTCCGGCGCCTCGCGGGCGTTGCCCGTTCCCACCGGGTACGCCGCCCCGGCGCGTTCGACCGCGACGTCCAGGCCGGCGGGGTCCACCGCCGGGGCACCCGGTGACAGGCTCCGGCCCGCGGCGCGGGTCGTGTCCGCGCACGCGCGCAGCAGACGCGCCGCCGCCAGGTCCGGGATCGGCTCCGGCGGGGCGTCCGCCGCCAGCCGGTCCGCCTCGGCGAGCACCTCCTGTAACGCGACCGCGCAGATTCGCAACGCCCGGTCCTGAGCGCTTGCCGCGGTGGGAGCCCACCCGCGCGGGTCGCGGTCCAACTCGGTCGCCGCCACCAGGTCGTACGCTCGCTCGCGCCGGCTGTCCTGAGCACCCGCGGCGGCGTGCGGGTCGGTCAACCTCTCCGCGGCGGCGTGGAGGAAGACGGCGACGCCGTCCGCCGCCTCGGCGAGGCGCTGCCGGTAGGAGATGGGCACCGGGTCGGGCCAGAGGAACACCTCGGCCGTGGCGAGCAGCGCGATGGCGAGGGTCACCCCACCGAGTCGCTCCGGCAGGGTGCCCGGCTGGTACGGCGGGAACGACGCCAGGATGTAGAAGAGCTGGAACGCGCTCGCCAAGCCCACCAGGCGCGAGTTGCCGACCCCGGCGAACGCCACCACGAACCCGACGACCAGCATGCCGCCGGCGGCCGCCCACGTGCTCCACGCCAGGAGCGAGCCCAGCGTGATCAGCGCCCACACCGCCGGCAGCGACAGCACGAGGATCCGCGCCCGCTGCGGCGCCGGACCGGGCAGTTGCGCGAACGACCCGGCGGCGATCGTGCCGAACAACCCGTAGGTGGCGAGGGTCGGACTGCCCGCGCCGTACCGACAGCCGTAGAAGACGACTGACGCGACGAGCGTCAGTCGTGCCGCGCGCCGCAGGATGGCGTCACCTGGGTCACGTCGGCGAAGCCGGCCAAGGAGGCTGGTTCCGAGCACGGCCGTTCCCCCGGTTCGTCGCAGCGCCCCTCCCCGGCCCACCATTCTCCACGGCGGCACAGGGTGGGCGGCGGGTTTGGCGACGAATCACCGCCGGGAGCTGCCGAGCAGGCCGAGCCGGAGGGCCCGGAACAGGGTGCCGGGGCGGCTCAGCGCGGCCGGATGGTCGAGCATCGTGGTGACCCGACCCAGCCGGGCATTGAGCACCGGATCGGTCAGCGACGCCCGGAAGAGCAGATCCCCGAACCACTTGGTGACCTTGTAACCGGGTGGGTAGGGCCCGTCGACGTGCGGCAGCTCGATGTCGGCGGTGGTGGAGATCTGCCAGGCGGCGTCGACCACCACCCGGACCTGGTCGAAGTACGCCCGCGCGGGCTCGTCGTGCGGCGTCGGACCGGACCGCAGATACTTCGACAGGCAGGAGGCGTGCAACGTCGCGGAGGTCATGCCCTGGCCGTACACCGGGTTGAAGGACGCGACCGCGTCGCCGGCGGCGACCAACCCGGCGGGCAGGCGGTCGAGCTTGTGGAAGTCGCGGCGCCGGCTGTCCGCCTGGTGGTAGGTGACCACCCCACCGAGCATCTCCCCGTGTTCGGCGATGTCACCGAACATCTGCGGGTAGTGCTCCCGGCAGCGGGTGGTGAAGTCGGCGACGTCGCGGCTGGGCCGGTCCCCGTCGTACCCGGCCACCAGCATGATCCAGCGGTCCCCCTCGACCGAGTTGATCCCACCGATGCGGGCGGTACGCCCCCTGCCCGCCATGGTGTGGAAGACCGCCACCCACGCGTCGCTGACCTTTTCGTCGCGCCTGAAGAGCGCCGTGGCGTAGTTCAACCTGATCGGCATGCGCTGCATCGGCGGGCGCGGCCACCCGTGCTCGGCCAGCCAGTCGCTCAATCTGCTGGACCGCCCCATGGCGTCGACGACCAGGTCCGCCGCCTCGACGATGGGCTCGGTGCCGCCGTCGGGCACGTACCGGGCGCCGGTGACCCGCCGCTCGTCGAAGAGCAGGCCCTCCGCCCGGCCGTACACCATCTTGATGTTGTCGACGGCGAGGGTGCGCCGCCGGACCAGCGCCTCCAGGAACGGACGCGTGGTGATCAGCGCCGGCCCGGTGCCGGTCGCCGCGGGCGGCAGACCCAACATGCCGTTCACGAAGACCTTCGCCGTGCCCGGGTCGCGCGGCGGCGGCGGGGCGCCGAGCGCGAGCGCCTCGTCGGCGATGCCGGGAAACCAGCGCTCCAACTGGACCTGACCGGCGGGCAGCAGCGCGTGCACCTGACTGCCCTGCGGCACCCCCGGCCGTGGTCCGGCGTCGACATCGGACGGATCCCGTTCGATGACCAGCACTTCCTCGGCGTGGTCGCTCAACACCCGAGCCGCCAGCAACCCGGCCATGCTGCCACCGAGCACCACCGCACGTCGCATGACCACTCTGGTCTCGGCCGGTCGTTCGGCCGTCGCTATCTCCGCGAAGAGTCGGGACGGAGAGGGGGGCATGCGATCACTCCTCGGACGGTCGGGAAAGCTCGGCATCCACGACCGTAACCACCGCAGCCCACGTCGTCAGCGATCAGCTGGACCGCCACTTCTGGTTGGCGTTGCCGGTGCACTGCCAGATCTGCAACCGGGCGCCGTTGTCCGGGTTCGAGTCGACCACGTCGACGCACCTGTCCGCCTTGGTGTTCACCAGGTCGTACGCCTTGTTGAGGGTGAACCTCTGCGACGACGCACCGGAGCATTCGGCCAGGATGACGTGCGCCCCGTCCTGGGTGGAGTGGCCGGCGACATCCAGGCACATCCCCATCGACCGGACGGTGCCGTCCGACGGGAAGGTCCACAGCTGCTTCGCGGTCCGTCGGCAGTCCCAGATCTGCAGTCGCGCGCCGGCGTAGGCGTTGCCCTCGGGGATGTCGATGCAGCGGTCACTGGCGAAGCTGGAGATCTGCTTGCCGGCGGGCGTGCTGGTCTTCGTCGGAGACGGCGGCGGAGCAGACGGCGGCTGCGCCTGGTTCCCGGGAGCGGTGGTCGTGCCGCTGCCCGTACCCGGCGACGGCGGCCCCACGCTGGCCGACGGCGGCGCGCTGGGAGACCGGGACGGCGGGGCACCCGCGACCGGTAGGCCCTGGAAACCATCAGTGATCAGCGCGAGGACGGGAGCACTCGCGGACCATTCGGCGGCCGAGGTGGTCCAGTCGATCGAGTACGCGTGCCCGTTGTGGCCGACGAACACCCGGCTCGACCTGTGCATCGGCGTGCCGTCCTCGTCGGTGTACGTCCACGCCCACTCGGCGGCCCGCAGCTGGTAGCGCAACGCGTCGAGCCGGACCTGCCGATACTTGGCGTACCGCCCGCGTTGCGCCGCCTCGCGCGCCCGCAGCTCCGCGACCAGGTCCGCGGGGACGGACCGGAGTTCGTCGACGACGAGCACCCGGCTGCCGTCCGGCTCGCGGAACACGGCACGCTCACCGTCGCGTCGGGCCTGCCAGCCGTCCGGCACGGGTACGAGGAAACGCGGATCGTCGCGGTGGTAGCGCCAACCCGCCGGCGCCGGTGGCAGCACCCTGGACACCGGCGTCTCGGCGATGGGCGACGGGTTCACGGCCGGCGCCGCCACTTCGCCGTCACCCGCGGCACCGAACAGCCCGCCCTTGAGCAGGGACGCGGCCACCAGCAGAACGACCAGCAGCGCGGCTGCCGCGATCGACCCGATCAGTCGCACCCGACGCTTGCGGAACGCCTCGGACCCCGGCGCGGCTGGAGCAGCCGGCGGCGCGGCGACAGCCGCCGCGGCAGGGACAGTCGACGCGACGGGACCAGCCGACGCGGCAGGGACAGCCGACGCGGCAGGACCAGCCGACGCGGCAGGACCAGCCGACGCGGCAGGGACAGTCGGCGCGGGCGGAGCGGGTTCGGCGGCGACGAACTCGGGCACAATCGGCGGACGGGGCAGGTCGGCGGTGGTGGTGAGCTGATTCGCCGGTCCGCCGCCGGTGCTGCTCAGCTGGACGGCTGGCACATCCGGAATGGCGGCCTGGCGCAGGAGCCGATCGGCCTCCTCGGCGGTGATCCGCTGATCCGGCTCCCGGCGCAGCAGTCCTTCCAGGAGCGGGGTCAGCCGACCGGCTCGTCGCGCCGGCGGTGGCGGTTCGGTGGCGAGGGCTGCCAGCGTGGCGAGGGGAGACGAGCGGTGGTACGGGGTGCGTCCCTCGACCGCCGCGTAGAGGGTGGCGCCGAGCGACCACAGGTCGGCCGCCGGCCCCACGTCGCCGTCGGTGGCCCGCTCGGGTGCGAGGAACGCCGGCGAGCCGAGCACCATCCCGGTCTGGGTCATCCGTGGGTCGCCGGGGAGGGTGGCCAGACCGAAGTCGGTCAGCACCACCCTGCCGTCGTCGGCGAGCAGCACGTTCGCCGGCTTGACGTCCCGGTGCAGCACACCGGCGCGGTGTGCGGCCCGCAGCGCGCCGAGGATGCCCAGCCCGATCTGGGCGGCGCGGTCGGCCGGCATCGTCCCCTCGGCTTCGAGCACCTGCTGCAGGGACCGGGACGGCACGAGCTCCATCACGATCCAGGGGTCGCCGCCCGAGTGCAGCACGTCGAAGACGCGTACCACATTGGGGTGGCCCAGGCGGGCGACGGCCCGCGCCTCGCGCATGGACCGTTCGCGCATCTCCCGGCGCTCGTCGTCGCGCAGGCCGGGCGGTGCCACCAACTCCTTGATGGCGACGTCGCGCTGGAGCATCTCGTCACGGGCCTGCCACACGCGGCCCATCCCGCCCTGACCGAGCGGACGGACCAGCCGATAGCGATCGGCAATCAACTGTGGAGAGGCGTCTGGCACGCCAGGCAAGGTACCTGGCCAAGTTTACGTACCCAATTTTTGCGGCAGATGGAAAAGCGACAGTTGGATATGTCACACGCAAGATCGACTGCTGATCGATCGTTCATTTCGACATAAATCCATGATTGGGAACGAGCACTGTCGCCCACCGCAATGTTACCAACGCGTATATCGGTAACCTGCTATGAATATCGAATGAATTCGAATTCTGCGCAGCGCCGGACCGGACGCGTCACGGTCTGGTCGGGCCTCCTGTGCCTCGCCGTGCTGCTGTCCGCCTGCACGCCTGCGGGTGACCCGCGCCGGCCCGCCACGGCACCGGCCAACCGGGCAACGCCGTCCACCGACGCCAGCCTTGGTGGGCCACCATGCACACCGTCGGTCGATGCGCTGCCGGCACCGCCGGCCGGCTATCGGTTGGTGGGGACGGACGTGGCGGTGCCCGACGCCACCGTGATGTCGATGCAGGATTCCGGCGAGGCCGATCCGGCGGCGCGGCTGTTCGCCAAATGGGGCCTCGTCGTCCGTGCCGGCAGAGTCGTCGACCTGCGGGTGGCACCGGGCTGGCCGGACAGGGCCCGGCTCGGATGGGGCGGCACCGGCACGCCCGCGGCGAGCGTCACGGTGCACGCCTGCCCGCCGGAGGGCGAGCCGGCCCAGTGGGTGGCCTTCGTCGGCGGCACCTGGGTCGCGCAGGCCGCCTGCGTGCCGCTCATCGTGACGTCGAACGGCCAGACCGACCACGTCAACCTCGGCATCGGCACCCCCTGCAAGAACACCCCCATCCATGCGCCGCCCACCCTCCGCCACCCCGGTTGATCAAGAGGTTTGCGTCACGACACCCCGCGATGAATGACGCAAACCTCTTGATCAACGAGGGCGGCGGGGGCGGAGGCGCCGCAGGGCGGGCGGGGTACGCGACCTCTGGTCGCTCTGCTGCTGGTGGCTGCGGTCGTGGGAGGTCTTTCTCCTCACCAATCGTCCCGATGAATGGTGGTACGTCGGCAGAGGACTCCTCCGAATCCATCGAATCGCTCACGTGGCGATTCACGTCGCGGCCGACCCTTTTCCCCAATCGCAGAACGAACCGAACAGCGTCGAGGAATTCACCAACCGATTGTTGGGCTTGACCCGAGACATGTCGGCCGCCGGGCCGGCGGCCCCGGCGGTGGCCGGGCAACAGATCACGGACGGAATGCCGGCACTGCGCGCCACCTCCCTCGCCGAGCGTCGCGCCGCGTACCTGACCGGAGCCTCGAGGCCCAGCGGAGTGGATCACGGCGTGAACCGGGGTCGCGGCGGCACTCGGCCACCGGGACCCGGTCCACGCCGTGACTCAGACCGCCGCTCCGACGGGCATGGCCTCCTTCTCGTCGAGGCGGGGCGCCGCCTCGTCGTCGTGTTCGTCGATCATCGTGGCCTCGTCGAACGGGTCGTTGCCGCTCAGCACGCCGACCGCCCGATCCCGATCGAACTCGCCGGTCCAGGTGCCCACCAGCACGGTCGCCACCGCGTTGCCCGCGAAGTTGGTCAGCGCCCGAGCCTCCGACATGAACCGGTCGATGCCGACGATCAGCCCCACCCCGTCGACGAGGTCCGGCCGGTGCGACTGGAGGCCGCCGGCCAGCGTGGCCAGCCCGGCGCCGGTGACTCCGGCGGCGCCCTTCGAGGCGATGATCATGAACAGCAGCAACGAGATCTGCTCGCCGATGGCCAACGGCTTGCCCAACGCGTCGGCGATGAACAGCGACGCCATGGTCAGGTAGATCGCCGTACCGTCCAGGTTGAACGAGTAGCCGGTCGGCACCGTAATGCCGACGACCGGCTTGCTCACGCCGAAGTGCTCCATCTTGGCGATCAAACGCGGCAGCGCCGACTCCGACGACGAGGTGGACAGGATCAGCAGGAACTCCCGGCCCAGGTAACGCAGCAGCGAAAAGATCGAGATCCGGGCCACGAACCACAGCAGCGCGCCCAGGAAGACCAGCACGAAGATCAGACAGGTGGCGTAGAAGCCCACCATGATCTGGGCGAGACTCTTGAGGGCGTCCACGCCGGTCGCGCCGACCACGGCGGCCATCGCGCCGAACGCGCCGATCGGCGCCAGCCACATGATCATGGCGAGCACCTTGAAGACGACCCGCTGGATAACGGTGATGGCGCTGAGTACCGGCTCACCCCGCCGGCCCATGGCCTGCACGGCGAAGCCGACCAGCAGTGCGACCAGCAGCGTCTGGAGCACCTTGCCCTCGGTGAGCGAGGACAGCAGCGTGGTCGGGATGATCCCGAGCAGGAAGTCCGCCGTACCGGCGGCCTCGTCACCGGCGGCGGCCTTGCCGGAGCCGGCGAGGTCCGGGCCGAGGTTCAGACCGGAGCCGGGGTGGATGAGGTTGCCGACGACCAGGCCGATGGCCAGCGCCACTGTCGACATGGTCAGGAAGTAGCCGAGGGCCAGGCCGCCGACCTTGCCGACCTTCGCGGCCTGCCGGACGGAGCCGACGCCGAGCACGATGGTGCAGAAGATGACCGGGCTGATCATCATCTTGATCAGGTTGACGAAGCCGGTGCCGATCGGCTTCAGTTCCTTGCCGAAATCGGGGGCGACCAGGCCAACTACGATGCCGGCGAACACGGCCACGATGACGGCCAGATACAGGTAACGGGTACGGTCCCGGCGGACCGCCGACGCCGGGGTGGTGACGGATGAGGTGGTGTCCATGTCGACAATGTGAAGCGCATCTCACCCGTTGACAGCCTTGCGGTCATTCTGTTCACCGCGGCGGCAGCAACGGTGGCGCGAAGAGGAGGTGGTGGAGGTGGCCCGACGCCAGTGGAGCATCGCGGGACAACTCTTCGCCCTCCAGGCAACTGTGGTGACGTTGCTCGTGCTGGCCGGCGCGGCGGGCGCCGTCTGGCTGGCCCGCAGCGACTCCCGCCAGGCCGCGCAGGAGGAGGTGCTCGCCGTGGCGCAGACCGTGGCGCGCTCCCCCGACGTCCGCGCGGCCCTCACCACCGCCGACCCCGCGAGGGTCCTGCAGCCGTACGCCGAATCGACCCGGCTGGCCACGGGCACCGACTTCGTGGTGGTGATGGCCCCCGACCGCACCCGTTTCTCGCACCCGACCCGGGACCGGATCGGCGAGCCGTTCGTCGGCGAGATCGGGCCCGCCCTGGCGGGTCGCGCGTTCACCACCACCAACGTCGGCACGCTCGGCGAGTCGGTGCGCGCGGTCGTTCCGGTGTACGACGAGCAGCGACGCCTCGTCGGTCTGGTTTCGGTGGGCATCACCACCCGGGCGATCAATCGCAAACTGCTCGGCCAACTGCCGGTGCTGTTCGGGGTGGCCGCGCCGGCTCTGGCGCTCGCCGCGACCGGCTCCTGGCTGCTCAGTCGCCGGCTTCGTCGCCAGACGCACGGGCTGGGCCCCGCGCAGATGACCCGGATGTACGAGTACTACGACGCTGTTCTGCACTCGGTGCGCGAAGGTCTCGTCGTGCTGACCACCGATCGTCGGGTGGCGCTGGTCAACGACGAGGGCCGCCGGTTGTTGGGGCTCGACGCGGACGCGCCGGTGATCGACCGGCCGGTGGCCGGGATCGACCTGCCGCCCGCGGCGGCGGAGTTGCTCGCTTCCGGGCGCGACGCCCACGACGAGTCGATCGTCGCCGGTGACCGGGTGCTCGTCGCCAACCAGCGGACCACCCGCTTCGAGGGCGCGGTGCTCGGCACCGTGCTGACCCTGCGTAACCAGACCGAGCTGCGCACCCTGGCCAGCGAGCTGGATTCGGTGCGGGCGCTGACCGAGGCGTTGCAGGCGCAGACCCACGAGTCGGCCAACCGGCTGCACACCGTGCTGACCCTGGTCGAGCTGGGCCGCGCCGACGAGGCGGTCCGGCTCGGCACCCGGGACCTGGCCCTCGCCCAGCAGCTGACCGACCGGGTGGTCGGCGCGGTGACCGAGCCCGCGTTGGCCGCGCTGCTGCTCGGCAAGTCCGCGCAGGCCGGCGAGCGCGGGGTGGACCTGGTCATCGAGCCAGACTGCCGCCTCGATGACAGCCCGCTGCCGACCGGTGACCTGCTCACCGTGGTCGGCAACCTCGTCGACAACGCCCTGGAGGCGGTGGCCGGCACGGCGGCGCCACGCCGGGTGCGGGTCTTCGTCGGCGCATCCGACGACGAGCTGGTCGTCCGGGTCGCCGACAGCGGCCCCGGGCTGGCCCCGGAGCGGGTCGCCGACGCGTTCCGACGCGGCTGGTCCACCAAGAACACCGGCCGAGGTCTCGGCCTGGCGCTGGTCGGTCAGGTGGTGCGCCGGCACGGCGGTAGCGCCGAGGTGGGCCGCTCGGACGATGGCGGCAGCCTGTTCACCGTCCGGCTGCCCGGCAGAATCGAGCGGTCATGACCGCCATCCGCGTGCTGGTCGTCGAGGACGAACCACTGCTGGCCGAGGCGCACAGCGCGTACACCGAACGGGTTCCGGGTTTCATCGTGGTCGGGGTGGCACACACCGCGCGGGCGGCGATGGCGGCCCTGCGCGCGGGCGGCGGCGTGGACCTCGTACTGCTTGATTTTCGGCTGCCCGACCTGCACGGCCTGGACGTCTGCCGGGCGTTGCGCGCGGCCGGCAGCAGCGTCGACGTGCTCGCGGTGACCTCCGCGCGGGACCTGGCGGTGGTGCGTACCGCCGTCTCCCTCGGGGTCACCCACTACCTGCTCAAGCCGTTCACGTTCGCCGCGTTCCGCGACAAGCTGGAGCGCTACGCCGACTACCGCGCCCAGGCGCTCGCCGACGGCGAGGTCGCCGCCCAGCACGAGGTGGACCAGATGTTCGCCACCCTGCGCGGCACGGCCGGGCACAGCCTGCCCAAGGGGCTCGACGCGCAGACCCTCGATCGGGTACGCGCCGCCCTCACCGACGGCACCCGCACGGCTGCCGGGCTGTCCGCGACCGAGGTGAGCGCGCTGACCGGCATCTCCCGGGTGACCGCCCGCCGCTACCTGGAATACCTGGTGACGGTCGACCGAGCCGCCCGCACCCCCCGCTACGGCACTCCCGGCCGCCCGGAGGTCGAGTACCGCCCCCGCTGACGCCTCGCCGATCTTGCACTTTCTGTCGGGACCATTGACCGCAATAGCGGTATTTCGACAACAGTAAGTGCAAGATCGACGGTCGCAGCAGGCAACAGTGCCGCGCAGGTCAGGCGATCTGACGGAGGTCGTCGCCGTAGTCGAAGATGATCCGCATCCGGGCGCCGAGCGCTCGGGCGTATCGGCTCAGCGTCGCGACCTCGTTGGCCTCCAGGTCACCGTTCTCGATCTGGCTGACCCGGCCGGGCGTGACACCCATCAGCTCGGCCACCTGCCGCTGGGTCAGGCCCAACCGCTTGCGCTCCTCGGCAAGGCAGCCCTCATACGCAATCTCAACCGCTGGAATCGCCTCGTCGTACCACCGACTCCAATCCCCTGCCTTATTGCCGGCCCAGCAGCACGGCCTGGGACCATGGATCGAAGACGAACAGCCCGTTGTCGTCTTGATCGCCCAGCGACGTGGCGGCTCATGAGACATGGACCAGCTATAGGCTGGCCTATACATCGAGCGCGGCGCCCTATTGCGGTGGCGGAGCGAAGATCCGTTGTTAGACTCGGCGGAGTTGGGTTAGCGGTACGACCAGGGAGACCAGACATGGCGGGTGACGACGACATCTCCGGGTGAGACCGGATGTGTTCGGCCACCGGTCCGGCGCGCGTAGGCGCAGCCGCCGGGGCCATGACGTCGTTCCACCGGTCCCGTTTGTCGTCGGGCGCGCTCGAACGCGCCCAACCCACCCTTTGAGGTCACTCGCATGTCTGATGCGTTCATCGTCTGCTCGAACCTGTCCTTCTCCTGGCCGGACGACACCCCGGTCTTCTCGGAGCTGTCCTTCACCGTCCCGGGCGGCCGTACCGGCCTGGTCGCGCCCAACGGCGCCGGCAAGAGCACCCTGCTGCGGCTGATCGCCGGGGAGCTGCGGCCCAGCGGCGGCAGCGTCACCGTCGACGGTGTGCTCGGCTACCTCCCGCAGACCCTGCCGCTGGTCGGCGACCTGACCGTGACGCAGGTGCTCGGCGTCGCCGAGCGGATCGCGGCGTTGCACGCCATCGAGGCCGGCGATGCCAGCGAGGCGCACTTCGCCACCATCGGCGACGACTGGGACATTGAGGAGCGCACGCGCGCGGAGCTGGACCGGCTCGGCCTCGGTGACCTGGAACTCGACCGGCGGCTGCACACCCTCAGCGGCGGTCAGGTGGTCTCCCTCGGTCTGGCGGCCCAACTGCTGCGCCGCCCGGACGTGTTGCTGCTCGACGAGCCGACCAACAACCTGGATCTGGCGGCCCGGCACCAGCTCTACGAGGTGCTGACCGACTGGTCCGGTTGCCTGCTGCTGGTCAGTCACGACCGGGAGCTGCTGGACCGGATGGACCGCATCGCCGAGCTGGACCGCGGCGAGATCCGCTGGTACGGGGGCAACTTCACCGCGTACACCGAGGCGGTGCAGGCGGCGCGGGAGGTGGCCGAGAGCAACCTGCGCAACGCCGAGCAGGAGGTCAAGCGGGAGAAGCGGGAGATGCAGCAGGCCCGGGAGCGGGCCGACCGGCGAGCCAGCAACGCCTCGAAGAACCTGAAGAACGCCGGCCTGGCTCGGATCGTCGCTGGTGGGCTCAAGCGCAGCGCGCAGGAGTCGGCGGGCAAGGCGCAGGAGACGCACGCCGGCCGGCTCGGGCAGGCCAAGGCCCGACTCGACGAGGCCGGGCGGGCGGTACGCGACGAGGACCGGATCACCGTCGACCTGCCGGACACCAGCGTCCCGGGCGGGCGCACGGTCTTCTCCGGCCAGGGGATGCGGGCCCGCTTCGACGACCGGGAGCTGTTCGGGGGCGACGGCGCGGATCTGGTGATCCGGGGGCCGGAGCGGATCGCGCTCACCGGGGCGAACGGTGTCGGCAAGTCCACCCTGCTGCGCCTGGTCGACGGTGACCTGGAGCCGGCCGGCGGCGAGATCCGGCGGGCCGACGGGCGGATCGCGTACCTGTCGCAGCGGCTGGACCTGCTGGACCTCGACCGCACGGTGGCGGAGAACTTCGCCGCGTACGCGCCGAACCTGCCGGACGCCAAGCGGATGAACCTGCTGGCCCGGTTCCTGTTCCGGGGCGCCCGGGTGAACCTACCGGTTGGGGTGCTCTCCGGCGGTGAACGGCTGCGCGCCACCCTCGCCTGTGTGCTGTGCGCCGAACCGGCGCCGCAACTGCTGCTGCTCGACGAGCCGACCAACAACCTGGACCTGGTCAGCGTCGGGCAGTTGGAGAGCGCGCTCGCCGCGTACCAGGGGGCGTTCGTGGTGGTCAGCCACGACGAGCGGTTTCTCGCCGAGATCGGCGTGCAGCGCTGGTTGCGGCTGGCCGACGGTCACCTGCGGGAGATCAGCGCCCCAGAGCGGGTCTGAGCCCAGCAACCGTCCTCGGTCCGGTCGGACGTACACCGACCGGGCCGAGGTGCGGTCAGCTCACGTTGGCCGGGCCGAGGACGCTCTTCAGGTCACCCATCAGCGCGGTCGTCGCCGCCACCCGGAACGGCCCCAGCCGCAGGGTGGTGGTGCGCCCGCCGTTGAGCAGTTTGACGTGCACCTCGGTGTCGCCAGGGTGCAGCACCAGGGTCTCCTTGAGCTTCTCCACCAGCGGTGGTGTGCAGCGGTGCACCGGGATGGTGAGGGTGACCGGCTTGTTGGTGGCGCTGGTGCTGACGTCCGGCATGGACATGTCCATCGCCATGATCCGTGGGGTGTCGTCGCGGCGGTCCACCCGACCCTTGACCACCACGATGGCGTCTTCGGCGATGTACTGCCCGATCACCTCGTAGGTGTTGGGGAAGAACAGCGTCTCCACCCCACCGGCCAGGTCCTCCAGGGTGGCCGAGGCCCAGGCGCGGCCCTGCTTGGTGACCCGGCGCTGCACCCCGGAGAGGATGCCGGCGAGGGTGACGACCGCCCCGTCGGGCACCGCGCCCTCCTCGGCCAACGAGGCGATTGTGGTGTCGGCCGCCGCGTTGAGAATGTGCTCCAGGCCGAACAGCGGGTGGTCGGAGACGTACAGGCCGAGCATCTCCCGCTCGAAGGCCAGCTTGTCGCGCTTGTCCCACTCGCTGTCGCCGATGGTCGGCATCACCGTGGTGCTGCCGGTGTCGGCGTCACCAAAGCCGGCGCCGAACAGGTCGTACTGGCCGACGGCCTCCTTGCGCTTGACGTCGGCGTACGCGTCGATCGCGTCGGCGTGCACCGCGAGCAGGCCCTTGCGGGGGTGGTCCATCGAGTCGAACGCGCCCGCCTTGATCAGCGATTCGATCGTCTTCTTGTTGCAGACCACCGCGTCCACCTTGGACAGGAAGTCGTAGAAGTCGGTGTACTCGCCCTTCTCCTCCCGGCACCGCATGATCGAGGCGACCACGTTCGCCCCGACGTTGCGCACAGCGGCCAGGCCGAAGCGGATGTCCTTGCCGACCGGGGTGAACGGCCCGGCCGAGGTGTTCACGTCCGGTGGCAGCACCTGGATGCGCATCCGGCGACACTCGGACAGATAGAGGGCCATCTTGTCCTTGTCGTCACCGACGCTGGTCAGCAGCCCGGCCATGTACTCGGCCGGGTAGTGCGCCTTGAGGTACGCCGTCCAGTAGGAGACCAGGCCGTACGCGGCGGAGTGCGCCTTGTTGAAGGCGTACCCGGCGAACGGCACCAGGACGTCCCACACGGCCTGGATCGCCTCGTCGGAGTAGCCGCGCTCGCGGCAGCCGTCCCGGAACGGGATGAACTCCTTGTCGAGGATCTCCTTCTTCTTCTTACCCATGGCCCGGCGCAGCAGGTCCGCCTGACCGAGGGTGTAGCCGGCGAGGATCTGCGCGGCTCGCTGCACCTGCTCCTGATAGACGATCAGGCCGTGGGTGGGCGCCAGGATCTCCCGCAGCGGCTCCTCCAGCTCCGGGTGGATCGGCGTGATCTCCTGCAGGCCGTTCTTGCGCAGCGCGTAGTTGGTGTGCGAGTCGACGCCCATCGGGCCGGGCCGGTACAGGGCAAGGACGGCGGAGATGTCCTCGAAGTTGTCCGGCTTCATCAACCGCAGCAGCGACCGCATCGGCCCACCGTCGAGCTGGAACACGCCCAGGGTGTCACCGCGGGCCAGCAGCTCGTACGCGGCCTTGTCGTCCAGCGGCAGGCCCAGCAGGTCGAGCTTCCGGCCGTGGTTCAGCTCGATGTTCTTGACCGCGTCGTCGATGATCGTCAGGTTGCGCAGGCCGAGGAAGTCCATCTTCAGCAGCCCGAGCGACTCGCACGTCGGGTAGTCGAACTGCGTGATGATCGCCCCGTCGGCGTCGCGGCGCATCAACGGGATGTGCTCGATGATCGGCTCGGCGGACATGATGACGCCGGCGGCGTGCACACCGGTCTGCCGGATCAGCCCCTCGATGCCCTTGGCCGTGTCGATCACCTTGCGGACGTCCGGGTCGGAGTCGTACAGGCCGCGGATCTCGCCGGCCTCCGCGTAGCGGGGGTGTTTGGTGTCGAAGATGGCGGTGAGCGGGATGTCCTTGCCCATCACCGCGGGTGGCATCGCCTTGGTGATCCGGTCGCCGACCGCGTACGGGAAGCCGAGGACCCGGGCCGAGTCCTTGATCGCGGCCTTCGCCTTGATCGTGCCGAAGGTCGCGATCTGGGCGACCTTGTCCTCACCCCACTTGTCGGTGACGTACTTGATCACCTCGCCGCGCCGACGCTCGTCGAAGTCGATGTCGACATCCGGCATCGAGACCCGCTCGGGGTTGAGGAACCGCTCGAAGATCAGGCCGTGCTGGATCGGGTCCAGGTCGGTGATGCCCAGCGCGTACGCGACGAGCGAGCCGGCGGCCGAACCACGGCCCGGTCCCACCGCGATGCCCTGGTTCTTGGCCCACTGGATGAAGTCGGCGACCACCAGGAAG
Source organism: Micromonospora sp. CPCC 205558 (assembly GCF_036902955.1). Lineage (NCBI taxonomy): Bacteria > Bacillati > Actinomycetota > Actinomycetes > Micromonosporales > Micromonosporaceae > Micromonospora > Micromonospora sp. CPCC 205558. The sequence continues at coordinate 4,867 of NZ_JBAKHR010000023.1, read as the reverse complement.
TAGGACGGGAAGCCCATCTGGTTGATGACGCCCAGCTCGTACTCCGCCTGGACGACGTGCCCCTCCGGGATGCCGTTCGGGTAGCGGCGGGCCAGCCCGGCGAACGTCTCCTTGCGGAACCAGGACTCCTCGGTCTCGCCCTCGGGCACCGGGAAGCGCGGCATCAGGTTGTGGAACTCGAACATGCCCTTCGGGTCGACCTTCTCGGCAACCAGCAGGGTGTTGCGGCAGCCCTGCTGCCACAGCTCGGACGAGTCCACCGCGCGCATCTGGTCGGCGCTCTTGACGAAGTAGCCGCCGCCCTCGAACCGGAACCGGTTCGGGTCGTCGATGTTGCTGCCGGTCTGCACGCAGAGCAGCACGTCGTGGGCGGTGGCCTGCGCCTCGTGGGTGTAGTGCGAGTCGTTCGTGACCACCGGCGGGATGTCCAGCTTGCGGGCGATCTCGGTGAGCCCCTCGCGGACCCGGCTCTCGATGGAGAGGCCGTGATCCATGATCTCCAGGAAGTAGTTGTCCTTGCCGAAGATGTCCTGGTAGCTGGCGGCGACCTTGAGCGCCTCGTCGAACTGGCCCAGCCGCAGTCGGGTCTGCACCGCGCCCGACGGGCAGCCGGTGGTGGCCATGATGCCCTCGGCGTGCTCGGCGATCAACTCCATGTCCATCCGGGGCCACTTGACGTAGTGCCCCTCCATGGAGGCGCGGGAGTTGAGGGTGAAGAGGTTCTTCAGGCCCTGCGCGTTCTTCGCCCACATGGTCTTGTGGGTGATCGCGCCGTTACCGGAGATGTCGTCGCTCTTCTGCTCCGGGCGACCCCACTTGACCCGTGCCTTGTGATAGCGCGACTCCGGCGCCACGTACGCCTCGACGCCCAGGATCGGGGTGATCCCGGCGGCCATCGCCTGGTTGTAGAAGTCGTTCGCGCCGTGCATGTTGCCGTGGTCGGTGATCGCCACCGCCGGCATGCCCAGCCGCTTGGCCTCGGCGAACAGGTCCTTCAGTCGGGCCGCTCCGTCGAGCATCGAGTACTCGGTGTGCACGTGCAGATGCGCGAACGAATCGGCCATGCGTGGCGCCCCCCGGCGGTGTGGATCTTGTTGGTCGGAGCCGACCGGCACCTACCCTACCGAGGTGATCTCGGCGGCTCCACCGTCCGCGCCGAGGGTGGCCCTCATCTCCCCCACGACTAGTCTCGGAGCATGGCGAGGTACTACGACGTGCACCCGGAGAACCCCCAGCCCCGGGTCATCGGCCAGGTCGCCGACCTGATCCGCGGCGGTGGGCTGGTGGCGTACCCGACCGACTCCTGCTACGCGCTCGGCATCCAGTTGGGCAACCAGGACGGGCTGGACCGCATCCGACAGATCCGGCACCTCGACGACCGGCACCACTTCACGCTGGTCTGCCACGACTTCGCCCAGCTCGGTCAGTTCGTCCAGATCAGCAACTCGGTCTTCCGCCTGGTGAAGGCGTCCATCCCGGGCAGCTACACCTTCATCCTGCCGGCCACCCGGGAGGTGCCCCGCCGGATGCTGCACCCGAAGAAGCGCACGGTCGGCGTACGGGTGCCCCGGCACACCGTCACCCAGGCACTGCTGGCCGAGCTGGCCGAGCCGCTGGTGTCCAGCACGCTGGTCCTGCCCGGCGACGAGGAGCCGATGACCCAGGGCTGGGAGATCAAGGAACGGCTCGACCACCAGCTCGACGCCGTGCTCGACGCCGGTGACTGCGGGATGGAGCCGACGAGCGTGATCGACCTGTCCGGGCCCGAACCGGAGATCCTGCGCCGGGGCGCCGGGGACGTGTCCCGCTTCGATTGACATCCTCTCCGCCCTGAAGGACGGGGATTCCCTCCACGCCGCGCGTGGAACACGCGGCGTCCGGGTGGGTTACCGCTTCGCCGCGCGGTGCCGGGACGAGTCCCGGTCTTACCTGCGCTCCACGGTCGTTTCCGTTGTCCGCCTGTCCGGCGGCCAACACGTTCAGCGCCGCATTCACGTCCCGGTCGTGGGCTGCTCCGCAGGGGCAGTCCCACGCTCGGACGTTGAGCGGCATCTTCTCGTTGATCTGGCCACAGACAGAGCACGTGCGAGTGGACGGGAAGAACCGATCCACCCGGCCGAATGTGCGCCCGTACCTCGCGGCCTTGTACTCCAACATGCCCACAAACGACGCCCAACCGGCATCGTGCACGGACTTCGCAAGACGGGTCCGGCCGAGACCGGCGACGCACAGGTCCTCGACATAGATCGCTTGGTTCTCGCGAACTACCTTCGTGGACAACTTGTGCTGCCAGTCGCGGCGGCTGTCAGCCACCCGCACGTGCGCTCGAGCCACCTTCGCGACGGCCCTCTTTCGGCGGTTGCTGCCCTTTCGCTTGCGCGAGAGGGCCTGCTGCAACCGCTTGAGCTTGCGGGCAGCGCGGCGCAGGAACTTCGGCGCGGCGACCTTCGTGCCGTCCGAGAGAACCGCGAAGTGGGTCAGCCCCAGGTCGATACCGACTTCCGACTCGACCTCGGACAGCGATGCGTCCATGGTCCGCACGACGAACGAGGCGAAGTACCGGCCGGCCGCGTCCCGGATCACCGTGACCGAACTGGCCTCGGTTGGCAAGCTGCGCGACCAACGCACCTCCACCTCGCCGATCTTCGGCAGCCGCAGACGGCCGCTGTCTAGGACCGTGAACCGGGAGTTCTTCGTGAACCGGATCGCTTGCCGGTTGTCCTTGCGGGACCGATACCGGGGCGGGGCCACCTTGCGGCCCTTGCGTTTGCCGGTAACCGAGGCGAAGAAGTTGCGGTACGCCACATTCAGGTCCGCCAGGGCCTGTTGCAGCACGACCGAGGACACCTCGCCCAACCACGCCCGCTCCGGCGTGCCCTTGGCCAGGGTGATGACCCGCTTGGACAGGTCCCCATCGGAGATCCACTCTTCGCCCGCCTCGCGTGCCCGCTCACGCAGACGCAGCCCGTCGTTGAACACCACACGCGCGCACCCGAACGCTTTCGCCAACTCGATCTGCTGGCCCGGCGTCGGGTACACACGGTAGTTGTACCGGAGCTGCACCACACCAACGTATCAATGGTTTCTGGCTGAAATCGAAGACATACGCGCTGGCAGGTGCTGCGTATCGCGACGCGTGTCCAGTTGGGTTCCGTGACGAAGTTCCGGCAGAGGGTGGTCAAGGCTCGCACTTCGCCGACTCCCGCCAGCAGGGCGCCGCTGAGCGTCCTGCGGCAGGACATCGAGCAAAGAGCCGTCCGGCTTTGGCGATGCTCCGATCTTGGCGGCCCTCCTAACACCGACCTTCGCCCCCGCTGAAGAGCGGCGCACCCGGGCTGCACTCCAATATCGGACGTTGAACAGCTCGCAACGACCCTCCGGTTACTGCCGTCGCCCAAATCAGGAACATTGTCGTATGCGGCACCACTGTTATCGCTGTAGACAACAGTGTGTGTCACACAGTATGGTGTGACGTATGGTTAGCGAGGACGTTCTACGGACGCACCTACAGGAGTTGCGTCGAGGCACCGTCGTGGTGGCCAGCCTGGTCGCGCTCCGCCGACCGGACTACGGCTACGCACTGCTGCAACGGCTCACCGGCCACGGCTTCCCGGTCGACGCCAACACGCTCTACCCACTGCTGCGTCGCCTGGAGGACCAGGGCCTGCTGACCAGCGAGTGGAACACCGAGGAGAGCCGACCGCGCAAGTTCTACCGGACCAGCGACGAGGGCGAGTCGATGCTGAGCCGGCTTCTCGACGACCTCGCCGCCGTGCAGACCTCCATGACCGGGCTGATCCAAGGAGTGGACCGATGAACACCCTGACCGATCGCTACCTCGCCGCCACCCTGCGCTCGGTGCCCACCCAGCGCCGCGACGAGATCGCCAGCGAGCTGCGCGCCTCCATCGACGACATGATCGAGGCTCGGACCGACGGCGGCCAGGACACCGCCACCGCCGAGCGCGAGGTGCTCACCGAGTTGGGCAACCCCGACGTGCTGGCCGCCCGGTACGCCGACCGCCGGCTGCAACTCATCGGCCCGACCTACTACCTGATCTGGCTGCGGCTGCTGAAGCTGTTGCTCAGCTTCATCCCGGCGCTCGTCGGCACGATCTTCACCATCGTCGAGGCCGCCGAAGGAAAGGGCTTCGGTGCCATCGGGCCCGGCATCGTCGTGGCCATGCAGGTGGCCGTGCAGATCACCTTCTGGCTCACCCTGACCTTCGCCATCATCGAACGCTCGCAGGCCACCGTGGACCTGCCGGAGTGGACCGTCGACCAACTGCCTGACGCACCGGTGCGACGGGGCATCCCCCTCGCCGACACCATCGCATCCGTGGTCATGTTGGCGCTGACCATCGCGTACCTGCCGTTCCAGCACTACCAGTCCTGGGTACGCGGCACCGACGGCGAGAACATCCCGATCCTCGACCCGGCGCTGTGGTCGTTCTGGCTGCCGGCGCTGATCGTCGTGCTCGCCGCCACCATGGTGTTCGAGATCGTCAAGTACCGGATCGGGCGCTGGACCTGGCCGCTGTTCGGCATCAGGGCGCTGCTCAGCCTGGCGTTCGCGGTGCCGCTGGCGTGGTTGGCGCTCTCCGACCGACTGCTCAACCCGGCCCTGGCCGAGCGCCTGAGCTGGTTGGCTGAGGCAGACAACCGGGACGTCCTCGGCCTGGTCATCGCGCTGAGCGCGGCCGTGGTCGCGGTCTGGGACCTGGTCGACACCTCGATCAAGACGCGCCGTCAGACGGCGTGAGCGACATCCCACCGGCGGGCCGGCGCGCACCCCCCCCCCGGCCGGCGCCCGGCCGCCGGCCCCCCACCCGGCCGCCCGCGCCGCCGGCCCGGGGGGCGGCCCGGCA
>NZ_JBAKHR010000022.1:0-5547 GCF_036902955.1 Micromonospora sp. CPCC 205558 | reverse complement strand
CGGAGGGGCGCGGGCGCCGCCCCCCCCCCGGCGCCGCGCCGGCCCCCCCCGGCCGCCCCTCCGCCCGTCGACCGGACCACCACCGGTCCGCCCGGTCGACAGGCCCGGTGGGCGGCGTGGCATCGTTCCCGGATGAGCGTGGCACCGCGAGAGGAATGGCGCCGCCCGGGTCCGACGGCGCAACAGCGCCGAAACGACCTGTGGATCGGGCTGGCGGTGACCGGGCTGGCGGTGGTCAGCCTCACCCTGACCCGCAGCGCCGGAATGTTCCTGCTGGGTCCCCCGCCGTCCGGACTGGAACAGCTCTTCTGGACCGTCGCGGTGACCCTGCCGTTGATCGCGCGGCGACGCTGGCCAACCGCCACCCTGCTGATCGTCGCGGTGGCGTTCATCGCCGCGCAGGCACGCTCGGCCCCGGAGACCCAGCTCTCCTCGGGCGCGCTGTTCAGCGCCCTCTACACGGTCGGTGCCTGGGGCACGCACCGTCAGCTCGCCCGGCGCCTCCGGATCGGCGTGATCGTCACGATGTTCGCCTGGCTGGGGGTCTCCTACACGGCGGTGGCCGACGACATTCCGCCCGACGCCTTCGCCGACGCGGCCGGGCCGGTGCCGCCGGTGCTCGCCGCGATGGTCACCGGCGTGCTGCTCAACGGGCTGTTCTTCGGGTTCGCGTACTTCTTCGGAGAGACGTCCTGGGTGGCCGCGCGGCGCGAACACGAGCTACGCGAGCAGGCCGAGGAGCTACGCCGGTCACAGACCGAGGCCCGGGAACGGGCGGTGCTCGGCGAACGGGTCCGGATCGCCCGGGAACTGCACGACGTGGTCGCCCACCACGTGTCGGTGATGGGCGTGCAGGCGTCCGCCTGCCGCCGGGTCTTCGACCGCGACCCGGGCAAGGCCCGCACGGCGCTCACCGCCATCGAACAGAGCGCCCGCACCGCCGTCGACGAGCTGCGTCGGATGCTCGGCGTGCTGCGGACCTCCGCCGGCACCGACGCCGCGCCACCGACGGCCGGTGGCGTCGAACGGATCGACGAACTCGTCGAGCGGGCTCGGGCCGCCGGGCTGACGACCACCCTCGGGGTGTACGGCGACGCCGTCCCGCTGCCCGCATCGGTCTCGCAGGCGGCCTACCGGGTGACCCAGGAGGCGGTCACCAACAGCCTGAAGCACGCCGGAGCGAACCTGTTGGACGTTCGGGTCCGTTACCTGGCCCACGAGGTGGAGGTCGACGTGACCGACGACGGACGCGGCGGTGGCCGGGCGAACGCATCCGGGTTGGGCCTGATCGGAATGCGCGAACGGGTCACCGCCCACGACGGCGACCTGGAGGCCGGGCCGCGCGCCGGCGGCGGTTGGCGGGTACGCGCCCGCTTCCCGCTCGCGACGTCGGCGGACCGCCCGGTGGGCTCGCCGCGGGAGCCGAGGGACAGCCACCAGGCGGCGGCCGGCGCGGAGCGTTCGGCATGAGCGCGACGGCACACCACGCACCCGACACCGGTCCGATGGTCCGGGTGCTGCTCGCCGACGACCAGCACCTCGTCCGCACCGGCTTCCGGGTCATCCTGGAGGTGGAGGACGACATCGAGGTGGTCGGCGAGGCCGCCGACGGCGAACGGGCCGTCGCCATGACCCGAGCCACCCGCCCGGACGTCGTACTCATGGATGTGGAGATGCCCGGGATGGACGGCCTGGAGGCGACCCGGCAGATCGTCGCCGGCGGCCCCGGCGCGCCTGCGGTGCTGATCCTCACCACCTTCGACCGCGACGACTATCTCTTCGCCGCGCTGCGGGCCGGGGCCAGCGGCTTCCTGCTCAAGAACGGCACGCCCGAGGAGCTGGTCGAGGCGATCCGGGTGCTGGCCAGGGGCGACGGCCTACTCGCCCCGGAGATCACCCGCCGGGTGATCTCCACCTTCGCCCGACCCGGTGACCCGACGGGCACCGCGCACCGGGGCCCGGACGCCGACGCCGCACTGGCCGAGCTGACCCCACGCGAACGGGAGGTGCTGATGCTGCTCGCCGCCGGGTCGAGCAACGCGGAGATCGCCACGACCATCCACCTGGGCGAGGCGACGGTGAAGACGCACGTGAGTCGGGTGCTGGCCAAACTCGGCCTGCGCGACCGGGTGCAGGCGGTGGTGTTCGCGTACGAGAACGGGGTGGTCCGGCCCGGCGGGTGAGCGTCGTCCGCCGCGCGGCGGACCCACCCGTTCAGCCGTCGGACGGACGGCGTGCCACCGCATTCGATCTAGCTTGGATGCGTGACCAGAACGCTTCGCCTCGACGGCGTCGACCGCAGTTTCGGCGACCGCCAGGTGCTCAGGAACGTGTCCTTCGAGGTGACCGCAGGCCGGATGACCGGTTTCGTTGGCGCCAACGGCGCCGGCAAGACCACCACCATGCGGATCATCCTGGGTGTCCTCGCCCCCGACGCCGGCGAGGTGAGCTGGGGCGGCACGGCGCTGACCCGGCAGGACCGACGGCGCTTCGGCTACATGCCGGAGGAACGCGGCCTCTACCCCAAGATGACCACCCGCGAGCAGGTGACCTACCTGGGCCGGCTGCACGGGTTGGACGCCGCCGCGGCACGGCGCTCCACCGACGCGCTGCTGGACCGGGTCGGCCTCGGCGAACGCGGGAACGACCTGCTGGAGACGCTGTCGCTGGGCAACCAGCAGCGCGCCCAGATCGCCGCCGCGCTGGTGCACGACCCCGAGGTGCTGGTGCTCGACGAACCCTTCTCCGGCCTCGACCCGCTGGCCGTGGAGACCGTCGTGGCCGTGCTGCGGGAACGGGCCGCGGCCGGCGCACCGGTGCTCTTCTCCAGTCACCAACTCGACGTCGTGGAACGTCTCTGCGACGACCTGGTGATCATTGGCGACGGGGTGATCCGGGCCGCCGGCAGCCGGCAGCAGCTGCGCGACTCGTACACCACGCCCCGCTTCGAACTGGTCGTGGAGCACGACGCCGGCTGGGTACGCGACCACCCCGGGGTGACAGTTGTCGAGCTGGACGGCGCCCGGGTGGTCTTCGACCTGCCGGCCGGCACCGACGAACAGCCCGTGCTGCAGGCGGCCCTCGCGCGCGGCCCGGTCCGCGCCTTCCGCCCGATCAGCCCCTCGCTCACCGAGATCTTCCGAGAGGTCACCCAGTGAACGTCACCCAGGCCACCCGGCTGGTCGCCGAACGCGAGATCCGGGTCAAGCTCCGCGACCGTACCTTCCTGTTCGGCACGCTGTTCTTCCTGTTGATCGCCGCCGCCGGCACCATCCTTCCCCCACTGTTCGCCGGCGGCCCGTCCACTGTGGCGGTGACCGAGAGCTTGGCCGCGCCGCTGCGCACCGCCGGGCTGGAGGTCCGGGTCGTCCCCGACGACCAGGCCGCCGAGCAGGCCGTCCGCGACGACGACGTGGACGCCGCGGTGGTCGCCGGACCGGCCGTCCTGGCCATGGACGAGGCACCCAACGACGTGGTGAACGCGCTGAGCAACCAACCGGGGATACGCCTGCTCGACCCGGACGCGGTCGACCCGGTGGTGGCGTTCCTGGTGCCGTTCGTCTTCGCGTTCGTCTTCTTCCTCACCTCGCAGACGTTCGGCGTACAGATCGCGCAGAGCGTCATCGAGGAGAAGCAGACCCGCATCGTGGAGATCCTGGTCGCCGCCGTGCCGGTCCGGGCCCTGCTGGCCGGGAAGGTGGTGGCCGGGGCCGTCCTGGCGTTCGCGCAGATCGCCCTGATCGCGGTGGTGGCGGTGATCGGGCTGCAGATCGGCGACAGCGGAGGTCTGCTCACCCTGCTCGCCCCGGCGATCGGCTGGTTCGTGCCGTTCTTCCTGATCGGTTTCGTGCTGCTCGCCGCGATGTGGGCGGCAGCCGGCGCGCTGGCCAACCGGCAGGAGGACATCGCCGCCGTGTCGACGCCGGTGCAACTCGCCGTGATGCTGCCGTTCTTCGCGGTGATCTTCCTGAACGACAACGACACCGCGATGCGGGTGCTGTCCTACCTGCCGTTCTCGTCGCCCACGGCCATGCCGCTGCGGCTGTTCACCGGCGACGCGGCGGGGTGGGAGCCGATCGTCTCGCTGGTCGTCCTGCTGCTCACCGCCGGCGCGTTCGTCCTCGCCGGGGCCCGGGTGTACGAGGGGTCGCTGCTGCGCACCAACGGCCGGACCTCGCTGCGTACCGCCTGGCGGGAGCGGGAGACGATCGGCTGAGCACGGTGTCGCCGGGCGCGAACCGGTCTGTCACCACACCGGACCTTCCTCGCTCGTCGCCACCGAGACGTGGTCTTGCTGAGGTCGGGGCATCCCTTGGCGCGGGACACCCCGACATCAGTGAAACTTGAGTCGATCAGCGCGCTCAGGCGTCGACCGCCGCCATCACGTCGTCGCTGACGTCGAAGTTGGCGTAGACGTTCTGGACGTCGTCGCAGTCCTCCAGGACGTCGATCAGCTTGAAGATCTTGCGCGCGCCCTCTTCGTCCAGTGGCACGTTGACGCTGGGGATCAGGGAGGACTCGGCCGACTCGTACTCGATGCCGGCGTCCTGCAACGCCGTCCGCACGCCGATCAGGTCGGTCGGCTCGGAGACCACCTCGTACGCCTCGCCGATGTCGTTGACCTCTTCGGCGCCGGCGTCCAGGACGGCGAGCATCACGTCGTCCTCGCTGGTGCCCTCCTTGGGGACGATCACCACGCCCTTGCGGGAGAACATGTACGACACCGAGCCGGCGTCGGCGAGCGAGCCGCCGTTGCGGGTCAGCGCGGTCCGTACCTCGGTCGCCGCCCGGTTGCGGTTGTCGGTGAGGCACTCGATGAGCATGGCCACGCCGCTCGGCCCGTACCCCTCATACATGATCGTCTGCCAGTCGGCGCCGCCAGCCTCCAGGCCGGAGCCGCGCTTGACGGCGCGATCGATGTTGTCGTTCGGCACCGAGCTCTTCTTCGCCTTCTGGATGGCGTCGAAGAGCGTCGGGTTGCCTGAGGGGTCACCGCCGCCGGTCCGGGCGGCCACCTCGACGTTCTTGATCAGCTTGGCGAACATCTTGCCGCGCTTGGCGTCGATGACGGCCTTCTTGTGCTTGGTCGTCGCCCACTTTGAGTGGCCGGACATCTTCTACCTCCGTCTGTCATTGCACGCCTGCGTCGACTGCCGCACCGATTCCGCGCCGCATCCGGCGATCCGGCGGCCGATCGGCCCCGCGGGAAGTGCCCGCGTCGGGCGACGGCCCTGCCGAACCGCGGCAATCTTACCGAGGTCACACCCCGCCATGTCACACCCGGGACCTGCCGGGCCGCCGGGTGCGCCTCCAGCGGGGATGACGCCCGTGCCCGTGCCCGTGCCCGTGCCCGTGCCCACGCCCACGCCCACGCCCACGCCCAAGATCTTGCTCGAACCAGGAAGTAGTGGCCTCCCCGGCACACCGAGACCACTACATCCATGTTCGGGCACGACCTTGGGATGGGCGCGGGGAGCCGGGGGGCGCGGGGCGCGCACGCGGCACGCGGCGGGCGCGGCGGGCGCCGGGCGCGGCGGGCGCCGGGCG
>NZ_JBAKHR010000021.1:0-146957 GCF_036902955.1 Micromonospora sp. CPCC 205558 | reverse complement strand
CGCGGAGCCGAGCGCCGAGGCGGTGCTGCGCGAAATCAACGGGTACGACGTGTCGACCGGCCGCCCGCTGGCGTCGTTCACCGAGATGAAGGACGACGGCTCCACCGTCGGCGGCTGCTGGATCTACACCGGGGTGTACGCCGACGGCGTCAACCAGGCCGCCCGCCGCAAACCCGGCGCGGAGCAGTCCCTGGTGGCCCCCGAATGGGGGTGGGCGTGGCCGGCGAACCGGCGAATCCTCTACAACCGTGCCTCCGCCGACCCGGACGGCAACCCGTGGAGTGAACGCAAACGCTACGTGTGGTGGGACGCGGAGAAGTCCGAGTGGACCGGCTACGACGTGCCGGACTTCGAGAAGACCAAGGCGCCGACGTACCGACCGGAGCACGGCGTCTCGGGCGTGGCGGGCATCGCCGGAGACGACCCGTTCATCCTCCAGGGCGACGGCAAGGGCTGGCTGTACGCGCCCACCGGTGTGCTCGACGGGCCGCTGCCCACCCACTACGAACCGGTCGAGTCGCCGGTGCGTAACCCGCTCTACCGGCAGCAGGCCAACCCGACCCGCAAGGTCTACACGCACCCGATCAACACGCTCAACCCGAGCCCGCCGCAGGAGCACAGCGAGGTGTTCCCGTACGTGTTCACGGTCAGCCGGCTCACCGAGCACCACACCGCCGGCGCGATGAGCCGCAACGTGTCGCCCCTGGCCGAGCTGCAGCCCGAGATGTTCGTCGAGGTGTCCCCGGAATTGGCGGCCCTGCGAGGGTTGAGTCATCTGGGCTGGGCCCACCTGGTCACCAGCCGCGCGGCCGTCGAGGCGAGGGTGCTGGTGACCGACCGCGTCACGCCGCTGCGCGTGGATGGCCGGATCATCCACCAGGTGTGGTTGCCGTACCACTTCGGTTTTGAGGGTCTGGTGACCGGCGACTCGGCCAACGACCTGTTCGGCATCACCCTCGACCCCAACGTGCTGATCCAGGAGAGCAAGGTCGGCACCTGCGACATCCGGCCCGGACAACGCCCCAGAGGACAGGATCTGTTGGACCTCGTCGTCGACTACCGGCGGCGGTCGGGGAACCTCGTGCACCGTTACCCGCCGATGGTCACGACCGACGTCGCCGACAGCAGCAGCGACCAGGAGGCCTGACCCGATGCCCCACGCCAACGCCCTGTACGGGCCGCTGGACCCCGCACCGGACGCCGGCTACGAGAACCCGCCGCCGCGGATGGGGTTCTTCACCGACACCAGCGTCTGCATCGGCTGCAAAGCCTGCGAGGTCGCCTGCAAGGAGTGGAACGGCGTCCCCGAGAGTGGGCTCGACCTGCTGGGCATGTCGTACGACAACACGGGCGCGTTGACCGCCAACTCGTGGCGGCACGTCGCGTTCGTGGAGCAGCCCCGCTCGGTCGGCTGGGCGACTCCGGCGTTCGAGGAGGAACCCGACGGGCCATCGGTCAGCCCGCTCACAGCCGCCGTCGGCGCACGTACCGGCGCCGACACCGGAACCGATCCGGGCCTTCCGCCCGGCTCGCCCGCCGCGGCGGCCCGCATGTCGGGCGGGCCTGAGTTTCTGGGGATGCCGGGTGCGCAGCCGCCGGGGAGGGGGTCGGGCGCGGAGGGACGGACGGATTTCCGCTGGCTGATGATGTCGGACGTGTGCAAGCACTGCACCCACGCGGCCTGCCTGGATGTCTGCCCGACCGGTTCCCTGTTCCGGACGGAGTTCGGCACCGTGGTGGTGCAGGAGGACATCTGCAACGGCTGCGGCTACTGCATCTCCGCCTGCCCGTACGGCGTCATCGACCAGCGCAAGGGTGATGGTCGGGCGTGGAAGTGCACGTTGTGCTACGACCGGCTCGGGGCGGGGATGACGCCGGCGTGTGCGCAGGCGTGTCCGACGGAGTCGATCCAGTACGGCGCTCTGGACGAGTTGCGGGAGCGGGCCGCCGCGCGGGTGGCGAAGCTGCATGAGCGGGGAGTGCCGGAGGCGCGGTTGTACGGGCACGACCCGAACGACGGCGTCGGTGGTGACGGTGCGTTCTTCCTGCTGCTGGACGAGCCGGAGGTGTACGGGCTGCCACCGGACCCGATCGTGACCACCCGCGACCTGCCGGCCATGTGGAAGCGTGCCGGCCTGGCGGCGATGACGATGGCGGTCGCCACGGCGGTCGCGTTCCTGGGGAGGCGGCAATGACCCGCGGGGGTGAGCAGCTCACGGTGCCACCGGCCGACTTCGCCTCCTACTACGGCCGGCCGGTCCTGAAGCCGCCGGTGTGGAAGTACGACATCGCCGGTTACCTGTTCACCGGGGGTCTTGCCGCCGGAAGCGCGCTGATCGGCGCGGGCGCACAGCTGACCGGACGACCAGGGCTGCGCAAGGTGGGCCGTTGGACGGCCCTCGGCGGCGTCGCCGCCAGCACGTACCTGCTGGTCCACGACCTCGGGCGGCCGGCCCGGTTCCATCACATGCTCCGGGTGGCCAAGGTGACCTCACCGATGTCGGTCGGCACCTGGATCCTCGCCGTGTTCGGGCCACTGGCCGGCGCGGCCGCGGTCGCCGAGTTGGCGCCGCTGCTGCCGCGGCATGGTGTGCTCGGCCTGGCCCGTCGGATCGGACCGCCCATCGGCGACGTGGCCGGCCTTGCCGCCGCGGCGACCGCGCCGGCACTGGCGACGTACACCGGGGTGTTGCTCGCCGACACGGCCGTGCCGTCCTGGCACGACGCCTACCCGTCGCTGCCGTTCGTCTTCGCCGGCAGCGCGCTCGCCGCCGCGACCGGGGTCGGACTGATCGCGGCACCGGCCGCGCAGACCGCCCCACTGCGGCGTCTCGCCCTGGCCGCCGCGGCCGTCGAGTTTGGCGGGGGACACCAGCTGGAGCGGCAGGGCCTCACCAGCGAGCCCTACAAGCACGGACGCAGCGGCCGGCTGGTCAAGGCCGGGCGCGCCCTGCTCGCCGTGGGCACCGTCGGCGCGCTGGTCAGCCGACGCAGCCGGCTCCTGTCAGCGATCTCCGGCGCTGCCCTGGTGGCATCCTCGATCGCCACCCGGTTCGGTGTCTTCGAGGCGGGAAGGGTATCGGCACGCGATCCGAAGTACACGGTCGTGCCACAACGGGAGCGGCGCGACGAGAGCCGGTCGACGACGCGGCGCTGAGCGGATCGGCGAAACAGCGGGCGCCCCGTCAAGGGGCGCCCGCTGTTTCGATGCGAACCTGGCCGCGACGCGTCAGCCGGTGAACAGCTTCGCGGCGGTGATGGCGGTCTGGATGATGCCGTACCCGAGTAGCACCGCGACCAGCAGCCACGACAACCAGAGCCGCCCGGTCTGGCTACCGACGCGCGGCGGCGCGGGCGGTTGGCTTTCCGGCCCGAGAGCGACCGGCTCGGTGACGGTGGCCTTCGCCACGGGCGACGTCGGCCCTCGGTTCGGTTCGTGGAACCGCTCGGGAACGGATCGGACCAGCAGGTTCGCGATGAACCCGATGGCGAGGATGCCGACCATGGTGAGCAGCGCGGGCCGGTACGCCGCCGCGGTGAGGGTGCCGGGCTTGCCCTTGGTGTCGAGGATCCCGTTGATGATCAGCGGACCGGCGACACCCGCAGCCGACCAGGCGGTCAGGATCCGGCCGTGGATGGCCCCGACCTGGAAGGTGCCGAACAGGTCACGCAGGTAGGCGGGCATGGTGGCGAAACCACCGCCGTAGAAGGAGATGATCGCGGCGGCGATCAGTACGAAGAGCGCGGTCGCGGCGTGGCCGGCCACGGCGAGCAGCAGGTACAGCACCATGCCGACGCCGAGGTAGACCATGTAGATGGGCTTGCGGCCGATGAGGTCGGACGTCGTCGACCAGACGAACCGCCCGGCCATGTTGAACAGCGACAGCACTCCCACGAAACCGGCCGCCGCTGTCACCGACACCGTGGTGGCGGTCCCGTTGTCCCGGAAGAAGTCCTGGATCATCGGGCTGGCCTGTTCCAGAATGCCGATGCCCGCGGTGACGTTGCAGAACAGCACGATCCACAGCAACCAGAACGACCGGGTACGCACCGCGTTCGACGCGGACACGCTCGCCGTCGTCACCAGAGGTTTGGCGGCGACGCTCGCGGGGTCGAACCCGGCGGGCCGCCAGTCCGGCGCCGGCACCCGGACGTTGAACGGGCCGAACATCATGATCACGAAATAGCCGATGCCGAACGTGACGAAGAGCGCCACGAGGGCATGTCCCGACGCGACGGCGGCCGGGTTGCTGGGGTTGTAGCCGGAGTCGTAGAGGGAGAGCAGTTGGCGCGCGAGCGGGCCGGCGATCAGGGCGCCGCCGCCGAACCCCATGATGGCCAGGCCGGTGGCGAGGCCGGGGCGGTCCGGGAACCACTTGATCAGTGTGGAGACGGGCGAGATGTAGCCGATGCCGAGCCCGATGCCGCCGATGACGCCGTATCCGAGGTAGAGGAGCCAGAGTTGTTGGGTCCCGATGCCGAGCGCGCCGACCAGGAACCCGACGGCCCAGAAGCAGGCGGCGACGAACATCGCCCGGCGCGGCCCGTTCCGCTCCACCCACCGGCCGCCCACCGCCGCGGACGAACCCAGCATGACGATGGCGATGCTGAAGATCGCCCCGATGGCCGTCTGACTGGTGTCGAAGTGCGCGATGAGGGAGTTCTTGTAGACGCTCGTCGCGTAGACCTGCCCGATGCAGACGTGCACGGCCAGTGCGGCGGTCGGGATGAGCCAGCGGCTGTATCCCGGGGGAGCGACAGTGTGTCGAGGATCGAAGACCGACAGCATGGGCATCGTCCACACCTCCTGCGGCCGAATAGGCCGCGACGTTGCCGAGCTGTCCGACCCGGCAGTTGGCCGAGCGGCGCCGCCGCGGTGGCGGCCCGGCGCACGTCTGGCGTCAGCCGATTACCGGCTCAACCTCACGTTACGTGGTGGCCTGTTCACGTCATGTGGTTACCGAAAAACGCGGCGCTGGAGACGCCAGCGCGCGGACACAGAACGGGGGCGGGCCTACCGGCCCGCCCCCGAACTGCTGTCGTACAGCTCAGTGAATCGCGACCTTTGCGGCCGCCTCCTCCTGGGCGCGTCGTTCGTCCCCGCTGAGGGTGTGCAGCGGCTTCTCCTTGATGAACAGCACGACGATCAGCGCGAGCAGCGCGATCGGCGCGCCGACCAGGAACAGATCCGCGGTGGCGATGCCGTACACGTCCTGGACGATGCGCAGCACCGGCTCGGGCAGGGTGGACAGGTCGGGCACCTCGGTGGAACCACCGCCGGCGGTCGCCGCCGGGCCGAGCCGCTCAGTCGTCAGGGAGGTCACCCGGCTCGCCAGAACCGCGCCGAGGGCGCTGACTCCGATCGCGCCGCCCATGCTGCGGAAGAACGTCAGCACGGAGGTGGTCGCACCGAGCTCGTGGGCCGGTACGTCGTTCTGCGCTGCGAGCACGAGGTTCTGCATGAGCATGCCGACGCCGACGCCGAGCACCGCCATGTAGATCGACAGGATGACGACGCTGGTGTTGGCATCGATGGTGCCCAGCAGCAGCATCCCGACGGTCATCACGGCGGCGCCGGCCACCAGGTACGCCTTCCAGCGGCCGTACTTCGTGATGAGCTGGCCGGCGATCGTCGACGAGACGAGCAGACCGAAGATCATCGGAAGGCTCATCAGGCCCGCCACGGTGGGCGACTTGCCCAGCGAGATCTGGAAGTACTGGGACAGGAAGACGGTGCCGCCGAACATCGCGATACCGACCAGCACGCTGGCGACAGTGGCCAGGGACACCGTGCGGTTGCGGAAGATGTCCAGCGGGACGATCGGCTCCGCCGCCCGCGACTCGACGACCACGGCCAGTGCCAGCAGAACCAGACCGCCGAGGACCATCAGGACCGTCCAGCCGGAGGCCCAGTCGAACTTGTTGCCGGCCAGGGACGACCAGATCAGCAGCGTGGAGACGCCCGAGGTGATGAGCAGGGCGCCCAGCCAGTCGATCTTTGCCTTGCGGCGGACGACCGGCAGGTGCAGGGTGCGCTGGAGCAGGACGATGGAGATGATGCTGAACGGGACGCCGATCAGGAAGCACCACCGCCAGCCCAGCCACGACGTGTCGACGAGCAGGCCGCCGATCAGCGGACCGGCGATGGTGCCCACACCGAAGACCGCGCCGAAGATGCCGGCGTAGCGGCCCAGCTCACGCGGCGGGATCATCGCCGCCATGACGATCGTGGCCAGCGCCGTCATGCCGCCGGCGCCGATGCCCTGGACGACACGGCTGAGCAGCAGGACCTCGACGTTCGGCGTGAAACCCGCGATGAGTGAACCCACCACGAACAGTCCCAGCGACAACTGGATCAGCAGCTTCTTGCTGTAGAGGTCGGCCATCTTGCCCCACAGCGGCACCGTCGCCGTCATGGCGAGCAGTTCGCTGGTGACGATCCACGTGTAGACGGTCTGGCTGCCGTTCAGATCCGCGATGATCCGTGGCAGCGCGTTCGCCACCACCGTGGAGGCGAGGATGGACACGAACATGCCGACCATCAGGCCCGACAGGGCCTGGAGAACCTCCCGACGCGACATGCGCGTGCCGACGCCGGCGGTGTCGGCGGGCGGGATGGTGGTGGTCATTGACGCTCCCTTTTCGGGTTTCTGGCGAAGTGGCTGGCCCCGGAGCTGATGCGGCGAGGCGGGACTGGCTGGTCAGGAGGGGGGCAGTGGATCCGGTAGGCCGGCGGCGATGGCGGCGAACGCCTCGTCGACGCAGTCGTGCAGAGGCCGGGCGTCGTCGTCGGCGGCCCAGCGCAGCAGCGCCGTGCGGAAGGCGGCACCGGCGACAGCGATGACCAGCGGCGGGTGAGCGTGGTCGAGGCCGACGCCGAGGCGGGTGGCGACGACCGCGACCATGGCCTGCTCGGTCGCGTTGTTGCCGGCCACCAGCCGGGGCAGTAACGCGGGGTTCTGGGCGATGACCGCCAGTCGCAGCCGCCACAGCTCCCGGTCGGCCTGGATCGCGCCGATCGCCTCGTCGAGGGCGACCCGGACGGCCTGCAACGCTGACACCTGTGCGGGGGCCGCTGCCAGACGCGCCACGACCGGGTTGCCGTCGAGCGCCGGATCGTCGGTGAGGGCCTCGTCCTTGCAGGTGAAGTAGTTGAAGAAGGTCCGCGAGGACACGTCCGCGGCCTCGCTGATCTCCTCCACCGTCACGTGCTCCAGGCCGCGCTCGGCGACCAGCCGCAGGGCGGCGGCGGTCAGCGCGGCCCGCGTCTGTGCCTTCTTACGGTCGCGACGCCCGGTGGCGGCGTGGTCGGTGTCGGTCACGCGGGCGAGGTTAGGAGCGAAGTTGCACAGCCTGCAAATTTTTAGACTGTGAAGTGATGTTCCTGACCCGCGACCGCCGACGGATCCGGTCGTTCGCTGCGGGGCACGGCGCCGGTGGTCTCCAGGATGAGCGCGGCGACCAGCTCCGGGTCGTCGCTCATCGGCACGTGCCCGCAGCGGGGCAGCGTCACCACCCGTGCCGCCGGCAGGCCCGCGCGGGCGCGTTCGGCCTGGTGGACGCCGAAGATCCGGTCGCGGTCCCCCCAGCCGATGGTCACCGGCACCGTCGCGTCGGTCAGCCGAGGGCAGTCGAAGCGGTAGTCACGGGCGGCTCTGGCCACGGCGTTGAAGCCGAGCCCGCGTCGCAGGGCGAGCGCGTCACCCACCGCGCGCTCGACGTCCAGCAGCGTCGGGCGGGCCATCAGCGGCCCGAAGCACAGCGCCCGCAGGTACGCCGAGCGCAGCGCGACCCGCATGATCGGGGTGGGCAGGTACGAGTTGGCCCGCAGCATCCGGAGGATGGCCAACGCCCGTCGGCGCTCGGCCGGGGTGAAGAAGCCGGCGGGGGAGAGGGCGGTGGCCGAGGCGGCCGCCCCGGTGGCGGCAAGCTCCAGGGCGATCGCCCCACCGAGGCTGTAGCCGGCGACGTGCGGACGCTCCAGCCCCCACCCGGTCAGCACCGGCAGGATCCCGGCCACGGTGGCGGCCATGCCGGCGGGCATGCCGGTGGTGGGCACCGGAGAGTTCCCGAATCCGGGCAGGTCGAGCGCGATCACCTCGTGGTGGGCGGTGAGCCGGTCGAACACCGGTTCCCACGCCTGATGACGGTGACCGATGCCGTGGATGAGCACGAGCGGCTCTCCGCTGCCCGCACGTCGGAAGTGAATGCTCACGACCGCCCTCCGACCGACGTCCTGCCGAAGGACCGCCCGAGCTGGCGTACCTCGTCTTCCATCTGGCCGACCATGGTCCGCCCGCCGAACCGGGTGATCACCGCGTCGGAGAAGCCGCTCAGCACCACCGGCCGCAGCGCCTGCACCACGGCGAGCGACCGTGGCACGTACACCTTGCGCTTGCGGCGCTCGACACCGCGCAGCAGGGCCTCGACGCACTGCTCGACCGGGACGACCGTGGACAGCGGCCACGGCAACCGGCGCAGCGTGCTGCGGAAGGACGGCAGGTCGTCACGGATGTCGCGGACCAGGTCGGTGTCGATCCAGATCGGATGCGCCGTGCCGACGGTGACGCCGCGCGGGCGGGTCTCTAGGCGCAACACGTTGGCGAACTGCTCCACACCCGCCTTGGACGCGCAGTAGGCGGCCATGCCGGGCATCGCCGTGAAGGCGGCGGCGGACGAGACGACCAGGACGTGGCCGCGGGCGGCGGTGACGTGGGGCAGCGCCGCGCTGACCGTGCGGATCGCGCCGCAGAGATTCACCTCGACGGTACGCACCAGCGCGTCGACCGGTCCCACGGCGACGGTGCCGAGGTTCGCGATGCCCGCGTTGGCCACCACAACGTCGATGCCACCGAAGCGGTCCACCGTCGAGGCCACCGCGGCGTCCAACGCCGCCTGGTCGGTGACGTCACACTCGTACCAGTGCGCGTCGAGGTCGGCGCCGAGCTGCCTGAGCAGCTCGCCTTCCAGACCGACGAGGGCGACCCGGGCCCCGCGGGCGACGGCCGCGCGGGCCAGTTGCGCCCCGATGCCGCGTGCCGCGCCGGTGATGAGAATGATCTTGCCTGCCAGGTCATACCGCATCGGCGTGCTCCCGTTCCGGTTCGTTGGGCGTGCTGCCGGTCGAGGCGATCCGGTAGTCGGCCGGGCGGAACCGGCGCAGCCGGACCCGGAAGCTGGTGGCGAAGCCCGGCCAGATGGTCGTGTTGCGACCCGTTGCGTCGAGATACCAGCTCGAACAGCCGGTCTGCCAGACGGTGCCGGCCATCTTCTGGTCGATCCGCTCGGTCCAGCGTCGTTGTGCCTGCCCGGTGGGCTCGATGGCCTGGATGCCCTTGGCCCGCATGTGACGCAGGGCCGCGAGCACCAGATGCAGCTGTGCCTCGATCATCAGCACCACGGAGGTGTGCCCGAGCCCGGTGTTCGGGCCGAGCAGGAAGAACAGGTTGGGGAAGCCGGCGATCGTCGTGCCCCGGTAGGCGTGCATGCTGGGGGTCCAGGCCTCGCTCAGGCTGCGCCCCGCACGGCCGTGGATGCGCCGCACGACGGGGGAGTCGGTGACGTGGAAGCCGGTGCCGAGGATGATCGTGTCCGCCGGGTGGTGCACGTCGTCGTCGGTGACCAGGCCGTCCGGCACGATCCGGGCGATGCCGGTGGTCACCACGTCGACGTTCGCTCGGGTGAGCGACGGCCAGTAGTCGTTGGAGATCAGCACCCGCTTGCAGCCCATCGCGTACCGGGGGGTGAGCTTGTCTCGCAGGTTCGGGTCGGGGACCTGCCGGCGCAGCGTCCGCAGGGACAGCCGGGAGGCGAAGCGGTTGACCGCCGGGTGCAGGAAACCCAGGCCCAGGCTCTCGCGCATCAGATAGAGCCTTGCCCGGGCGGCCCGTTGCGCGCCGGGCACGGTGCGGAACGCGGCCTGCTCGACCCTGCTGATCCGGCGCGACAGTCTCGGCATGATCCACGCGGGGGTGCGCTGGAAGAGCGTCAACCTCTCGACCGTCGGCTGGATCTGTGGCACGAACTGGACGGCTGAGGCGCCGGTGCCGATCACCGCGACGCGGCGGCCGGTGAGGTCGTGGTCGTGCCGCCACCGCGCGGAGTGGAACACGGTGCCGGCGAACTCGTCGATCCCGGGCAGGTCGGGGATGGCGGGGTCGCTGAGCGGGCCGGCCGCACAGATCAGGACCCGGGCGGTGTGGTCGCCGCCGGAGGTGCGCAGCAGCCACCGTTGGCGCTGGTCGTCCCACCTGGCCTCGTGCACCTCGTGGCGCAGGCGCAACCTCGGGCGGATGCCGAAGCGGTCGACGCAGCCGCGCAGGTAGTCCCAGATCTCCGGCTGGCTGGAGAAGGTGTTCGACCAGCGCGGGTTGGGGGCGAAGGAGAACGAGTAGAGGTGCGACGGGACGTCGCAGGCGCAGCCGGGGTAGCTGTTGTCACGCCAGGTGCCGCCGACGTCGTCACCCCGGTCGAAGACGAGGAAGTCGGTGAAGCCGGCCCGCTGAAGGCGGATGGCGGCGCCCAGGCCACCGAAGCCGGCGCCGATGATGGCAACGTCTGTCTCCATTCACTCCTCCGTGGGCTCGGGGGCGGCAGCCGGGTCGGCCTCGGGCGGCCAGGGCGGGTCGCCCACCCCGGTGATGCGTACGCCGCCCCACGGATCGACCTCGGCCAGCCGGGCTGGTCGGACACGGTCGGCGATGCGCACCTCGACGTCGCGTCGGCCGCAGCGCAGCAGGTGGGCCACCCGTGGCTCGGGCTCGATCCGCCCACCCCAGTGGAAGCGGCCGTCGACCGGCTCCCACCGCCCGCTGAGGTGCACCCGGACCGAGGTGCCCTCGACGCCCGCCGGGCCGTGGTAGCTCACGGCACGATCCGCTCGTGGGCGCGGGTGAGCTCGGGTGGCAGGTCGGCGCTGGCGCGTACCCCCTCGATGCCGCTCCAGAGCAGGGTGGTCAGGTAGTCGGTGAGGGCGGCCCGGCTGATCGGCTGGCCGTGCGTGGTCCACCAGTCGCCGACCGCCTGCACGAAGCCCACCAGGCCGTACGCCCACGGCTCCGCCGGGCCGGCGTCCAGGCCCAGCGCCCGTAGCCGGTCACCGATCACCCGGGCGAGCCCGGCGGCGACCTGCCGGCTGGTGCCGGCGACCACCTGGTGGATGCCGGGTTGGCCGGACTGTCGCATCAGGAACCGGTAGAGCGTGGGCTGTGACTCGATCACCCCGAGGTACGCGTCGATCGTCGCCTCGACCAGGTCACGTTCCTCGCGGACCTGCTCGATCGCCGGCGCGATGGCGTCGACCACCTGGGCCGCCACCACCTCGCTCACCGCCACCCAGAGCTGGGACTTGTCGGCGAAGTAGCGGTACAGGACCGGTTTGCTGACGCCCGCCGTGGCCGCGACCTGTTCCATGTCGACGTCCGGGCCGTGCCGCAGCAGCGCCTGCACGGCGGCACCGACCAACTCCTGCCGTCGTTGCTCACGATGGTCTGCCCAGCGGTCTCGGCGGCCGTTGCCCTTCGCCTTCGGGTCGCCGTCCGGAGGCGGGTCCGATGCATTGACATCAGTGAGCGGCGATTGCATGCTACTACTCGTAACAGTTACCGGTCGTCACGTCAATATGGAGGAGTCATGGAGGCCGCACCGACGGAAATCGAGCGCGCGGCGGTCGCCGAGCGACTCCTCACGTCCTCGTTACGCACCAGCTACGACCCCACCGTCGAGATCGACTGGGACGCCCCGCACACCCCCGGCGCCTACTGGCTTCCACCGCATCGCAGCAGCCTCTACGGCACCTCGCTGTGGGAGCAGCTCAGCGAGGCGCAGCGCGTCGATCTCACCAGGCACGAGGTGGCCAGCGCCGCCAGCGCCGGGCTGTGGTTCGAGACGATCCTCATGCAGATGCTGATCCGGGAGTACTACCGGGCCGACCCGACCAGTCGGCAGGCCCAGTACGCACTGACCGAGGTCGCCGACGAGTGCCGGCACTCCATCATGTTCGGCCGGCTGATCGAGGCGATGGGTTGTCCGGTCTACCGGGCCAGCACTGTGGACCACCACCTAGGGCGCTTTCTCAAGGCCACCGCCAGCGGCCCCCGGATGTACGCCGCGATCCTCATCGCGGAGGAGATCCTGGACGCGTTCCAGCGCGAGATCATGGCGGACGAGTCGCTCCAGCCGCTCATCCGGATGGTCTCCCGTATCCACGTGGTGGAGGAGGCGCGACACGTGCGGTTCGCCCGCGAGGAACTGGCCGCCGCGGTCGCGGCCACCGGCCCGGTGGGCATGGCGTACGCCCGGCTGTTGGTCGGTCGCGCGGCCTACACGATCGCCAACCGGCTGGTCCATCCCGGCGTGTATGCGGCGGTGGGCATTCCACCGGCGGTGGGCCGTGCCGCTGCCCGCGCCAACCCGCAGTGGCGGGCCACCCTGCGTTGGTCGGCGGCCCGGGTGCACGCCACCCTGGCGGGCGTTGGCCTGGTGGCCGGGCCGGGGCGTCTGCTGTGGGCCCGGGCCGGGCTGATCTGAGCCGTCTCACCCAATGCGACGGCGTGGGGCCCGTGCCGTCTCCGGCCGGACCCCACGCCGCCCGGGTGGGCTCACTCGTCGCGGGCGAAGCCACCCTTCGGAGCGATGATCTCCAGGTTCGTCCCGTCCGGGTCGTTGAAGTACGCGACCTCGGTGCCGACCGCGGCCGGCGGGTTCACCTCGCCCGGCGCGAACGTGTACGGCTGCCCGAGGAACTCGAACCCGGCCTCGCTCATCCGGTCGTAGACCGCGCGCACGTCGTCGACGTGGAAGCAGAGGTGCATCGAGCCGGGCCGGTTGGCGGCCACCTGGGCGACGTCGCCGACCGGTTCCTGGAACTGGATCAGATCAATGCCGAGGTTGTCGAGGTTGAAGGTGGCGTACCGCAGCTTCGTCGTCGGCAACCCCTGCGACTGCGCGAACCCGGCGCCGTGCATGCTCTCGTCCCGTACGACCGGTTCCGCGCCGAGCAGGGCCTGATAGAACGCGACCGAGCGGTCGAGATCACTCACCGCGATCCCGACGTGCGCGGCCTTCTTCAGCCCGATGGACACGGTCGAGGGATTGGGGAATGCCATGCTGACTCTCCTTACCAGCGCTCTACGTCGCCTGTGTTGTGCTGATCTTCCGGTCGTACCCCGGTCGAGATCAGTTCATGCGACGTGGCTGTCAGGCCCGTTCGACCCGGGCCTGCTGATGATCGGTCAGCCGGAGCCCCACGCCGCGAACGACATCGATGGTGGCCCCGGTGCCCAGGTCGTGCAGCTTGCGGCGCAGCCGCTTCACCAGCGACTGCACGTCCGCCTTGCGCTCGCGCCCCTCGTCACCCCAGACCGACCGGTGCAGCTCGGCGTAGCTCCAGACCCGGGCCGGCTCGGTGATCAGGCAGGTCAGCAGGTCGTGTTCCAGGCGGGTGAGGTCGATCTCACGTTCTCCGCAGCGGGCGCTGGAGCGGGCCGAGTCGATCACCAGGGCGGCGACCCGCGCCGGTTCGGGCGCGGCGGCGACCTGCTGCGGAGCGGCGATCAGCCGGCGCAGCTCGTCGAGGTCGGCGACCAGCAGCAGAGGCGCGATGCCGTCGAGGAGCTCCGCGAGCCGGATGCGCTCGGCCGGTGACGGGGTGACCGCGATCAGCAGTGGGAACGGCTCGTCGGCCGGATCACCCCTGTCCACCGTTGCCTCGTCCTTGGTCACCGCACCACCCGGGATCGATGGGCATCCCTGCCCAACTGTCGTCACGGTCCTGACAATGATTGGCAAGCGCCCCGTCAGCCAGGGCAACTCTTAGCGACAAGTTGCTCACGGCAAGTTCTTGATCGTCCGTTCTTCTCGATCATAGTGTCCACTCGGGCAACCGGCGTGACCCGCGCGGTGCATGGGGGAGGTCCACCATGGCCCACTACACCCTGGGTCGTTCTGAGGGAGGCAGCACCTATGTTCAGACGTCCACAATGGCGGCGCGCAGCCAGATCGCTGGTGAGCGCTGGTGCGGCGACGATCCTCGCCGCAACATGCCTGGCCACCATCAGCTCGGGCGCGCAGGCCGCGCCCGGCGGTGCGATGGGGGCGGGCGCCCAGACCGGCGACAAGATCCGACCCGAACTCGCCAAGCAGCTCCAGGCCAAGAGTGAAGGGGACTTCTGGATCCGGTTCAAGGACCGGGCGGACCTGAGCAAGGCCAGCGCCATCAAGGACTGGTCGAAGCGGGGAACGGCGGTGGCGGACGCGCTACGCAAGACCGCCGCGGCGAGCCAGGGCAAGATCCGGGCCGACCTTGACAGCTCGGGCACGAAGTACCAGACCTTCTGGGCCACCAACGCCATCAAGGTGAACAGCGGTTCGCTGGCGATGGCGCAGAAGTTCGCCGGGCACTCGGAGGTCGAGGGCCTCTACGCCCCGGTCGCGTACAAGGTGCCGGAGACGACCAAGGGCGCCGACGAGAAGACCGTGAACGCCCTGGAGTGGGGCATCGCCAACATCAACGCCGACGACGTCTGGTCCCAGTACGGCGTCAAGGGCGAGGGCATCACCATCGCGAACATCGACACCGGGGTGCAGTTCGACCACCCGGCGCTGGTGAACTCGTACCGGGGCAACAACGGTGACGGGACGTTCGACCACAACTACAACTGGTTCAACGCCGCCTCCGCCGGCGGCGCCTGCGCGACCGCCCCCTGCGACGGCGATGGCCACGGTACGCACACGATGGGCACCATGGCCGGCTCCGACGGCGCGAACCAGATCGGTGTCGCCCCCGGGGTCAAGTGGATCGCGGCGAACGGGTGCTGCCCCAGTGACGCCGCTCTGATCGAATCCGGTCAGTGGATGCTCGAGCCGCTGGACCTCAACGGTCAGAACGCGGACGCGAGCAAGCGACCGAACATCATCAACAACTCGTGGGGCACCCGGGACCCGTCCAACGAGCCCTTCATGGAGGACGTGACGAACGCCTGGACCGCGTCCGGGATCTTCGGCGTCTGGTCCAACGGCAACAGCGGTCCGGCCTGCCAGACCAGCGGCTCGCCGGGCAGCCTGGCCAGCAACTACTCGACCGGCGCGTACGACATCAACAACAACGTCGCCGGCTTCTCCGCCCGCGGTGTCGGTCAGAACGGCGAGATCAAGCCCAACATCTCGGCGCCGGGCGTGAACGTCCGGTCGAGCATCCCGGGCAGCTCCTACGGCAGCATCAGCGGCACCTCGATGGCCGCACCGCACCTCGCGGGCGCGATCGCGCTGCTGTACTCGGCGGCGCCGTCGCTGATCGGTGACGTCGACGCGACCCGCGCGGTGCTCAACGGCGCCGCGATCGACAAGGCCGACGACCAGTGTGGTGGCACCGCGGCCGACAACAACGTCTACGGCGAAGGCCGACTGGACGCCCTGGCGCTGCTCAACGCCGCCCCGACCGGTGACATCGGCACGCTGGCCGGCACGGTCACCGACGCGACCTCCGGCGCCCTGATCGCCGGCGCGACCCTGACGCTCACCGGCCCGTCCGAGCGTGAGCTGACCACCGGCGCCGACGGCAAGTTCTCGACGCAGCTCCCCATCGGCGACTACCAGGTCGCCGTCGCGGCGTTCGGGTACGGCGGCACCACCAGGACGGCAACGCTCACCAAGGGCGCGACCACGACGCTCAACGTCGCCCTCACCGCGGTGCCGAGTGTCAACGTCACCGGAGCGGTCACCGACGGCTCCGGCCACGGCTGGCCGTTGTACGCGAAGGTGACCGTGACGGGGGTGTCCGGCGTTTACGACTACACCACCCCGTCGAACGGCCGCTACAGCATCAAGCTGCCGGCCGGGCAGACGTACACCCTGAAGTACGAGTCGCAGTACCCGGGCTACCAGACCGTCACCAAGCAGGTCGTGGTCGGCTCGGGCAACGTCACTGCCAACGTCGCCGTGCCGGTGGACAGCACCGCGTGCACCACCGCACCCGGATACACGTTCGGTTCCGACGGTGAGTACGAGACCTTCGACGGCACGACCACGCCGGCCGGTTGGACCGTCGTGGACAACGCGGGCAGCGGTCAGGTCTGGAAGTTCACCGACGACGGCAACCGGGGCAACCTGACCGGTGGCGCCGGCAACTTCGCGATCGTCGACAGCGACGACTATGGACCGGGCACCAGCCAGGACACCTCCCTGGTCAGCCCGGTGGTCGACCTGAGCGGTGTCACCGCCCCGGTGATCCGGTTCAACCAGGACTTCAACCAGCTCAACGACGACACCGCCGATGTCGACCTGAGCATCGACGGCGGCACCACCTGGACCAACGTGCTCCGCCAGGAGACCGACGTCCGGGGACCGAAGCTGACCGAGATCCCGATCCCGCAGGCGGCCGGTCAGGCGCAGGTGCAGGTGCGGTTCCGCTACTACGACGCCTCGTACGAGTGGTGGTGGGAGATCGACAACGTCCTGATCGGCAGCACGGTCCTCTGCACGCCGGTCGACGGCGGTCTGGTCGTCGGCAACGTCCGCGACAAGAACGACGACGGCTACGTCAACGGCGCGACCGTCACCAGCAAGGACCGGCCCGCCGAGAAGGCCGTCACCGTGGCGACCCCGGACGACCCGGGGCTGGCCGACGGCTTCTACTGGATCTACTCGTCGCTGACCGGCTCGCACAAGTTCACGGCGAGCGCCGGCAACTACGTCAGCCTGACCAAGTCGGTCGACGTCGAGGCCGACTGGGCGACCACCGCGAACTTCCAGCTCGCGGCCGGCCGACTGTCGGTGACGCCGACGGAGCTCAGCGCGACGCTCCAGATGCCCAACGGCAAGACCAGCAAGAAGTTCACGGTGACCAACACCGGCGGCGCGCCGGTCGAGGTCAAGTTCGGTGAGCGGGACAACGGCTTCGAACTCCTGCGGGCGGACGGCTCCACGGTCACCCGGCAGCAGGTGCTCGGGTCCGGCGGCGCGCCGGAGCAGCGGCTCACCGTACCGACGTCGTTCGCCGCCAAGGCGTCCGGCAAGGAGGCCAAGGCCGCTGCCGCGGCAGTCGGCCCGCACGCGGCGCCGTGGACCGACATCGCGAACTACCCGTCCGTGATCATGGACAACCGGGTGGTGCACCTGGACGGCAAGGTGTATTCGCTCGGTGGCGGTAACGGTGAGGCCTCCACCACCAAGAACTACGCCTACGACCCGGCCGCGCAGACCTGGACGGCGATCGCCGACCTTCCCGGCGCGCGCAACGCCCTGACCGCGGGCGTGGTGAACGGCAAGATCATCGTTACCGGTGGCTGGGCCGACGCGGGCCCGGACTCCGCCACCTGGTCGTACGACCCGGGTGCCAACGCCTGGACCGAGCTGGCCGACAACCCGGCACCACGGGCCGCGGCCGGTCAGGGTGTCGTCGACGGCAAGCTGTACGCGGTCGGCGGCTGCACGACCTCGGCCTGCCTGCCGATGTCGAACAGCGTGGTCCGGTACGACCCGAGCACTGACACCTGGGAGACGATGGCCAACTACCCGAAGTCGGTGGCCTTCGCCTCCTGCGGCGGGATCGACGGCGTCCTCTACTGCACCGGCGGCAACGACGGTTCCACCGCGCAGAAGTCCAGCTACGCCTTCGACCCGGGTGCCAACACCTGGACCGCCGTCGCCGACGCGCCGACCGACAACTGGGCCAGCTCGTACGCCGTCGCCAGCGGCAAGCTCCTCGTCGTCGGTGGTTCGCAGGGTGGGGCCATCAGCAACGCCGGCTTCGCCTTCGACCCGGCCGCCGGATCGTGGTCCAACCTGCCGAACGCCAACACCGCGCGGTACCGCGGTGGCGCGGCGTGCGGCTTCTACAAGATCGGCGGCTCGTCCGGCAGCTTCAGCGCCGCTCCGGAGAGCGAGGTGCTCCCGGGCTTCGAGGGATGCGCCGAGTCGGCGGCCGACGTCAGCTGGATGACCATCGACAAGTCGGAGGTCACCCTCGCACCGGGTGAGAAGGTCACGGTCACCGTCGGTCTGACGGCGAACGTGGACCAGCCGGGCACCTACTCCGGCGGCGTGGCGATCTCCGAGAACACCCCGTACTCGGTGGCGCCGGTCGCGGTGACCATGACCACGAACCCCCCGAAGACGTGGGGCAAGCTCATGGGTACGGTCACCGGCACCAGCTGCCAGGGTGCGACCAACCCGCTCACCGGTGCGGTCGTCCAGGTCGACTCGTGGGCGGCGTCGTACACCTTCGCCACCGACGCCGAGGGCAAGTACGCCTACTGGGTGGACCGCCGCAACAACCCGCTCACGATGATCGTGGCCAAGGACGGCTGGAAGCCGCAGACCCGTCAGACCAGGATCGACACCTCCACTCCGACCGTGGAGAACTTCGGGTTGGCACCCATCAAGTGCTGACGCCCGAGCGCTAGACGCACCACGTCCGGGGTGATCAGACGGGGGCGAGCCGGAAGCCGACGCCGCGCACCGAGTGGATCGTCGCCGCGGCGTTGAGCCGGGCGAGCTTGGCGCGCACCCGGCGGACCACCGAGTGCATGTCCGAGCCCCGGCCGAGGTGCCGGTTGCCCCAGACCTCAAGGTGCAGGCGTTCGTAGGTCCAGACCTGCCCGGGCGCGTGCACCAGGCAGAGCAGGACGTCGTGCTCCAACCGGGTCAGGTCGATCTCCTGGTCGCGCCAGCGCAGCACCCGACGGTCGGAGTCGACTGCCAGTTCTGGTGGCGGTGGGCTCGGCGCCACCTCGGCGAGCGTCGCAGTGATCGGGGGAGCCGGGACGGCAGGCGCCTCGACCACCCCGAGAAACTCTCGTGCCTGGTCGACTGTCGAGACGATCAGAAAGGCGTCACTGCCACCGAGCAGCCGGGCCAGATGTCGCCGCTCGGCCGGCGAGGATGCGATGCCGATGACCAGGCTGGCGACTGGAGTTCCCTGCATGTGCCAACACCTTCCGGTTCCCCACATCACTCCGGATGGATTTCGCACCGTCGACCAAGGCATCGATCGGCGTCCTGACCCTAGTGGTGGCTGATCTCGGCCGGGTAAAACATAGTTGCATGTAAGCATGTGAATCTCACCCAGCCGTCCGGGCCCATCGCCGACCATGCGCTCTCCCGGATGCGGTGGGGGTGTTTGTGACAGAACCAAGACAATCCGAGGACGGCGTACGGACCTGCCGGGGCGAGCATGGTCGCCATGTCCATCGGATCGTTGTACTCCGTCGGGCGGTCGACACCCGGTCCGGCGCGACCGCTGCCCCACGCCCGCGCGGCGATGCCGCTGGGGCTGCGACTGCTCGCGGCGGCGCTGTGCGCTCTGCTCGCCCTGACCCTCACCGCCGCGGTCTTCGTGCGGACCTATCCCGGGCAGTGGCTGGACGGGGTGCTCCTGCCGCCCGCCCAGCGCGGCGGAGGG
This sequence comes from Micromonospora sp. CPCC 205558, assembly GCF_036902955.1. Classification (NCBI taxonomy): domain Bacteria; kingdom Bacillati; phylum Actinomycetota; class Actinomycetes; order Micromonosporales; family Micromonosporaceae; genus Micromonospora; species Micromonospora sp. CPCC 205558. The sequence continues at coordinate 127,558 of NZ_JBAKHR010000021.1, read as the reverse complement.
TACGAGCAGGAGACCGTGCTGGTGGGCCCGGCCAACACGGTGCTGGCCAGCTTCGGCAGCCCGACGCTCATAGCGGCCCTGCTCGGCGTGGTGCTGCTGGTGGGCGTGCTCCGCCGCCGGCTGGTGGCCGGGGTCGTCGGCGTGGGCATGGTCGTCTGCGCGGTGCTGGTGGCCGGCGCGGTGAAGGCGCAGCTGCCCCGCCCAGATCTGCAGATCGAAAGTTCCACCACCCACAACAGCTTCCCCAGCGGTCATGTGGCGGCGGCGACCGCCCTGCTGCTGGCGTTCATGCTGGTGCTGCCCGGGTGGGCACGGCGCTGGCTGGCGGTGCCGGGTGCGGCGGGAGTGTCGGTGATCGCCGCCGCCACGATGATCGCGGGCTGGCACCGGTTCAGCGACGTGCTCGGTGGCGTACTGCTGGGGGTGGTCCTGTTCTGCCTGGCCGCGGCCGCGTTGGCGGCCTGGCCCAGCGACCGCGACGCGGTCGGCGGTTCGACCGGTGGCGGCCTCTGGCGCAGGCTGGCCGAGGCGGTAGCCGGCCTGGCCGTGCTGATCTTGGCGCTGGTGATGGTCGTGCCCGGCCTGGCCGCGTCGGTGCAGCGCGGGGCGCTGGTCGCCATCGTGGCCGCGGCCGCGTCGACGATGTTCCTGGTGGGCGCGGTGGTGTTCCTGGTGCGTACGACGGATTTCGCGGTGCCGCTCTCCGCGCGGCGCCCCGCGCGGTCGCAGCCGTCGACCGAAACCCGAAAGATCTCATGATGGGATACTTGACGACATGTCCCAGGTGCTGTTGATCGAAGACCACCAGACGGTGCGCGACGGACTGCAGTTGGCGCTCACCCGACAAGGTCACACGGTGCACGCCGTGGGCACCGGTGAGCAGGGGCTGGAGCGGCTGCGCACGACCCAGTCCGATGTCGTGGTCCTCGATCTCATGCTGCCCGGCATGGACGGGTTCGAGGTCTGCCGCCGGATCCGGCAGCTCGGTGACCTGCCGATCATCATGCTCACGGCCCGCAACGACGACATGGACGTGGTCGCCGGTCTGGAGGCCGGCGCCGACGACTACGTGGTCAAGCCCGTGCAGGCCCGGGTCCTGGAGGCGCGCATCCGCGCGGTGCTGCGGCGGACCGGTGGCGACTCGCGGCGCGGCGGTGACCGCGCCGGCCTCGAACAGTACGGCGCGTTGACGATCGACCGGGCCGCACTGGTGGTCAGCAAGGACGGGACGCCGGTCAGCCTCGCCCCGACGGAGCTGCGGCTGCTGCTCGAACTCTCGCACACCCCGGGTCAGGTGCTCAGCCGTCAGCAACTGCTGGAGGCCGTGTGGGAGCACGGATATCTCGGCGACTCGCGACTCGTGGACGCCTGCGTCCAGCGGGTCCGCGCCAAGATCGAGGCCGATTCGTCGGCGCCGGTCTTCATCCAGACCGTACGTGGTTTCGGATACCGGTTCGGGCCGCTGTGACCCTCTGGCGCTCTCTCGCCGCCCAGGTCCTGGGCCTACGGGTCCGGCTGCTCCTGGCGTTCGCGCTGCTCGGGGTCACCACGACGGCCGTCGTGGCCAGCGGCAGCTACTTCCAGGCCCGGACGGTCATCCTCCAGCAGGCGCAGGACGCCGCGGTGATGGCGCTGACCGACCAGCTCGCCAAGGTCTACCCGATCTCCCAGCTTCCGCCGACTCAGGAGGAGCTGAACGTGTTGGCCCAGCGGCTCTCCGACCGTGAGGGATTCGCGGTGGTCATCTACCGCGGCATGCGGGCACAGGGCTCACCGACACCCGCCCCGCTCACCCCCGAGCTGCGCCAAGAGGTCGGCGATGGCCGGATCGCCTGGCAGCGTGTCTCGCAGGACGGGCAGCCCTGGCTGCTCATCGGCACCCAACTGCAGCTCGACAGCCCCGACGGCACGTCCCGCCCATCCGGGCTGGAGGTCTACTCGATGCGCGATCTCGTGCCCGAGCAGCAGAGCATCGACCAGCTCGCCACCAGGGCCTGGCTGACCGGCGGGTTGTCCCTGCTGCTCGCCGTCCTGCTGGCCCTGCTGTCCGCCCGCGGAGTCCTGCGACCCGTCCGCGACCTGGGCCGAGCGGCCCGCCGCCTGGGGGAGGGCGACCTGACCACCCGGCTGACGGTCCGGGGCGTCGACGAGCTGGCCGACGTGGCACGGACCTTCAACGACACCGCGGGCACGCTGGAGCGGCAGGTCGGCGAGCTGCGGCGGATGGAATCCGACGCCCGCCGCTTCGTGGCCGACGTCTCGCACGAACTCCGTACCCCGTTGGCCGCGATGACCGCGGTCACCGACGTGCTCGACGAGGAGGCCGACCACCTGCCCGGAGACGCGGGCCAGGCCGCCCGACTGGTCAGCCAGGAGGCGCAGAACCTCACCCAACTGGTCAACGACCTCATCGAGATCAGCAGGTTCGACTCCGGCACGGCACGGCTCGCCCTCGACGACGTGGACGTGGCCGCCGCGGTGACCGCGACACTGCGGATCCGCGGCTGGGCCGACCGGGTACGCGCGGACCTGCCGCCCGCAGTGGTGGCCCGGCTCGATCCGCGCCGGCTGGACGTCATCGTCGCCAACCTGGTCGGCAACGCCTTCCGGCACGGTGCCGAGCCGGTGTCCGTACGCCTGAGCGCCGACCCGGACTGGGTCACCATCGAGGTGGCCGACCAGGGGCCAGGGCTGGACCCGGAGGTGCGGGGGCACGTCTTCGACCGCTTCTACAAGGCCGACACCGCGCGTACCCGCTCCGAGGGCAGCGGCCTCGGCCTCGCCATCTCCTGGGAGAACGCGCGGTTGCACCGCCACGGCGGGCTACGGGGAACTCTCGTCGCCGCCAACGGCCCGGACGGCGGCGCGGTCTTCACGCTCCGGCTGCCCCGCGTGACGACGGACGCCGGAGGTGCCCGGTGACCGGCCGGCGGACCGGCCGCGCGCTACTCGCCGGCGGACTGCTGCTCGGCACGCTGCTGGCATCGGGTTGTGGGGTACGCCCCAGCCCCGTCATCACCGGTCGTTCCGCGGTCAGCGGCCCAGCGCAGGGCGTCCGGCTCTACCTGGTCGCGCAGGGCGAACTCGTGCTGGTCCTGCGCCGCCCCACGGTCGATGACACACCGAGCGAGGCGCTTGCCCGGCTCGCCGCCGGCCCGCAGCAGGACGAACGCAGCCAGGGGCTGACCAGCGAAGTGCCAACCGGGTTCACGGCGGTCGTCGAGGTGACACCCACGACCGTTGGATCGGGTGACCTCACGGTGCGAATGACCGGGACGGCGCGGGCGTTGTCGCCGACGGCGATCGACCAGGTCATCTGCACGGCCGTCGACGCCGCCGCCCAGGCCGGCCGGGTGGGAAGTCTGGCCCCGGTCACCATCGTCGGGTCCGACGGTGCCCAACCAGCCCGCCGGTGTCCCGCCAGGTGACCGGGCGCCGACCACCGCCTCACACCAGGTCGACCGCTCGGGCCTGCCGGGGCAACCCGCTGTGGTGGCCGTGGTCCTGATCGGCCAGCGCGCCGTCGATCAGGATGTCGATCAGAGCCGCGAACCCGATGCCGGCCTGCTGCCAGATCTGCGGGAACTGCGACGCGGCGGTGAAACCGGGGAACGTGTTGACCTCGTTCACGATGGGCTCGGGCGACCCCTCGGCGGGCAGGAAGAAGTCGACCCGCAGCAGCCCGCGACAGTCGAGGGCCTGGAAGGCGCGGATCGCACGGTCCTGAAGCACCTCGGTGGTCGCCGCGTCGAGCGCGGCGGGAATCTGGAAGATCGCCCCGCCGTCGTACTTCGCGTCGTAGTCGAAGAAGCCGGCACCGGTCACCCGGATCTCCAGCGGCGGGCCGGCCTGCACCCGTCCGTCCGGGTGTTGGAGGACGGCCACGTCGATCTCGCGCCCCCGCGCCCCCTGCTCGATGAGCACCTTCGGGTCGACCTGACGGGCCTGCTCCAGCGCGGCGGGAACCCCCGCCCAGTCGTCCACCTTGACGACACCCAGGCTCGACCCGGCCCGGGCCGGCTTCACGAAGACCGGCAGCTCCAGCCGACGCCGGTCATCGGGCGACAACTCCTCGCCGGGACGCAGGGTCACCCCCGGGCTGACCCGCAGCCCCTCCGCCGCGAGGAGCCGCTTGGTGACCCCCTTGTCCATGCCGGCGGCGCTGGCGAAGACGCCGTTGCCGACGTACGGCACGCCGAGCCATTCCAGCAGCGACGACACGGTGCCGTCCTCGCCGTACGGGCCGTGCAGGGCCGGGAACACCACATCCTGGGCGCGTAGCACGCGCAACGCCGCAGGCAGTGGCGTCGGTCGGCCACCGACATGCCATCCGCCGTCGCGGTCGATGAGCACCTCGGTGACCTGGTACCGCTCACGGTCCAGGTGGGCGAGGATGCTCGCCGCGGAGCGGCAGGACACCTCGTGCTCGCCGCTCTGCCCGCCGTACAGCACTGCCAGTCGGGTTGTCATGAGTTCGGTGCCCTTCCGTGGAGGTGCTCGCGGGCCACTCGGGCCCCGATACCGGTCAAGATCTCGTGTGGATTGGTGTCGGCCCAACGGGCCCATTCGGCGACTGTCGGAGGGCGCTGGTCGTCCTCGGCCGGGCCGAACACCACGACCGGGTCGCCGATCGCCACGGGAAGATCACCGGCGTCGACCACGCACTGGTCCATGGCGATGCGCCCGACGATCGGGCACCGCCGACCGGCGAGCCACACCGCGGCGCGACCACCCGCCGCCCGGGGTAGCCCGTCGGCGTAGCCGAGCGGCAGCAGCGCCAGCGTGGTCGGTGCGCCGGTCACGTGCTCGGGCCCGTAGGAGACACCAGTGCCGGCCGGCACCCGTTTGACGTTGACCACGCTCGTCCGCAGCGTCATCGCGGCGCGCAGCCCGTACTCGCCGGGACCGCTCGCGCCGAACGGGTCCACGCCGTAGAGGGCGATCCCGATCCGGCAGAGGTCGAATCGGGTCCGTGGTGCGGAGAGCGCGGCCGCCGAGTTGGCCAGGTGGACGAGGTCGGGGTCCAGACCGGCCGACCGGGCGACCCGCAGCGCCTCTTCGAAGATCGCCACCTGCCGGGTGAGCGTGGGAGCGCCCGGCAGGTCGGCGTCGGCGAGGTGGGACCACACCCCGCGCACCCGGATCCCGCCCTCCCGTTCGTACTTGCGGGCCCAACCGACCAACTCGGGCCAGTCGTCCCAGGCGGCCCCATTGCGGGACAACCCGGTGTCCGCCTTGAGCTGCACCATCGCCGGTACGCCGAGCGGACGGGCCGCGTCGGCGACAGCGTGCAGATGCGTCGTCGTGGACACGCCGATGTCGACGCCACCCTTGATCAACATACCGAACTCGTCATCCGGGCCGTGCAACCAGCTCAACGTGGGCGCGGTCACACCGGCGTCGCGCAGGGCCAGCGCCTCGGCCGTCGAGGTCACCCCCAACCAGGTGGCGCCGGCACGGAGCGCGGCCCGGGCCACCTGCACCGCACCGTGGCCGAACCCGTCGGCCTTCACCACGGCCATCAGCCCGGTGCTGGCGACCGACGCGATGGTCCGGACGTTGCTGGAGATCGCCTCCAGGTCGATCAGCGCTTCCGCGAGGGTGCTCATGTGGCCACCTCCACCCGGCGCCGCCCAGGGAGCGCGAACAGCCAGCCCGCGCGAACCGCGAGCAGCCCGCGGTGGACGGCCAGGCTCAGGCCGATCACCAGCCCGGTCAGCAGAATCGGGTAACCCAGCACGATCAGGACCTGAGCAGACCCACCCAGCCCGGAAACCGGTACGAGCAGCAGCCGGTGCAGGAGAGCCAGGACCGGCATGTGGATGACGTAGATCGGCAGTGTGATGCGGCCGAGCCTAGCCAGCGGATCACTGAGCGCCGACCACGAGGCCAGCCGGGCAGCGGCGGTTATGCCGAAGATCACTGCCAGCACGGAGACCGCCGGCCACACGCCGAACCACTGCTGGGCACCGGTCACGGCCATCGCGGCGAGAGCCAGGACATAGGCGCCCGAGGTCAGCACCAGCCTGCGGCGGCTGGCGGTGGCGGCCCACTGCCCGATCTGCGGCCGCAGGTAGAGACCAGCGAGGAAGAAGACCAGGTTCTGGTAGAGCCCGGCGCGGTTGCCCGGGGTGTCGAGCAGGCCGGCGGCGGCGACGGCGGACAGCGCGGCGGCGGGGATCAGGACCAGCGCCCGGGGCACCCGACGGGTCGCCTTGGCGATCGTGAAGTACAGCGCCAGCGCGTACAGGTACCAGAGGTTGGACGGCGTGATGGTGAGCTGCTCCAGCAGGCCGAGCGCCGAGGTGGCACGGTCGGTCGGCAGTTGCGGCGCGGCGGCGAGGACCGCCGTGTGGATCAGCAGCCAGACGGCGTACAGGTAGAGGAACCCGGCGATCCGGCTGCGGGCGACCAGCCGCCACGGCCGCTGGGCGGCGTTCGCCGCGAAGACGCCCGAGATGGTGAAGAACAGCGGCATCCGCAGCGGAAGGAACTGCTCACCCAGCGTTCCCCAGAAGCCCGGCACCGGTACGCCGATGTGCCAGTCGATCTGGAGGTAGTCCTTCACGACGACGTGCCACAGGACGACGAGGATGATGCAGACACCCTTCGCGGCATCGGCCCACTGGGCCCGTTGTGACAGGTCTGCGGCGGGCGTGGCCCCGACCCGGTGGCGGTGGCGGAACCGGACGCGCGTCGCGGCCGGGCCCAGGTCGGCGGGCCGGTACTCGGTCGATGACAGCTGTTGGATCACGTATCGAAAGCTGCCAGCCGGATATCCGCACGTGATCCACGGATTGTCATGGTCTTGTAATGGACGCCGCCGGACCCGATACGTAACCGGCTGCGAGCCGCCTCCGGCGGACACCCGGCGGCACTAGGCTCGTCGTGGAGGTACCGAACATGAAGCTTGGGCTGCACTACTGGAACTACTCGACCCCGGCCGACCCGGCCGCGATCGCACCGACCCTGGCGCAGACGGCGACCACCGCCGAGCAGGCCGGCGTCGCGTCGTTCACGGTGATGGACCACTTCTTCCAGATGGACGCGGTGTTCGCGGCCGAGGAGCCGATGCTGGAGGCGTACACCACGCTGGGCTTCGTCGCGGCGACGACGCAGCGGATGACGCTGGGTGTGCTGGTCACCGGTGTGATGTACCGATACCCGGGGTTGCTCGCCAAGATCGTGACGACCCTCGACGTGCTCTCCGGCGGCCGGGCCCGCCTCGGCATCGGCGCCTCCTGGTACGAGCGGGAGCAGGTCGGGCTGGGCGTGCCGGTCGTCCCGGTGGCCGAGCGGTTCGAGCGGTTGGAGGAGACGCTGCGCATCTGCCTTCAGATGTGGAGTGCCGACGACGGCCCGTTCAACGGGCAGCACTACCAGCTCGCCGAGACCATCAACTCGCCGCAGCCGTTGAGCCGCCCGCACCCGCCCATCATGATCGGCGGTGGGGGCGAGAAGAAGACCCTGCTGCTGGTGGCCCGGTATGCCGACGCCTGCAACCTGTTCGGCCGCGGCGGTACCGACGACGTCGCCCGCAAGCTGGAGGTGCTGCGCGGGCACTGCGCCGCCGAGGGCCGCGACTACGACACGATCGAAAAGACGGTTGTCGCCTCCCAGGCGCCGCTGGACGACACCGACGCGTTCCTCGCCGAGGTCTCCGAGTACGCCGCGCTGGGTGTGAGCGAGGTGCAGGTGACGCCGGATCGGCACCCGGTCGAGTTCGCCCAACGCCTCGGCGACGAGGTGCTGCCCCGGTTGGCCGACATCGGCTGATTCCGCGAAGACGTTCCACCGACGCCATCGACTGGCCAGAGGGTCCGGAAGCCGGGAGGGCTGGGCTCCCGCGTGACGGGGAGGCCAGCCCTCTCGGCCGGTGCGGTCAGGGTCAGGCGATTGAGGCGGGGAACCGTTCCCACACCCGGTGTGCGGCCATCAACTGCTGCACCGCGGTCAGCGCCTCGGTGCCCGAGCCCGCCGCCACGACGCCCGGGGTGCCGGCGACGCCGGCCTGCTCCAGCACGGTGACGCCAGCGCCCCAGGCGCCGATCGCCTTGGCGTGCCGCCAGCACTCCTCGACGAGCAGCAGCACGCGGGGGTCCACCGTGGACCGGTCCGGCCTGCCCGCCTTGGCGTCGCGCGCGGGCAGGGCATCCGGTGCGGGGGCGGGCGCTCCGGCCAGCAGGACCGCGTCGAACTCGACCGACCGGCCGGTGGCGAAGGTGCGTTGCACCGGCAGGTCGCCCACCATGCCGCCGTGCGGGCCGATCAACAGCGGCACCATGCCGGCGGCGAACACGGCCCGGCGGACCTCGTCGACGTCGTCCAGGTCGCCGTCGGGGTCGACGACGATCCCGACGATCCGGCCGTCGCCCGGCCACTCTCGACCGACCTGCGACAGCGCCGGGCTGGGTGCGACGTCGGCGAGGGGAACCGTCGGCTGCGGCGCGGGCAGGCCCAGGCCGGTGGCGACCTGCTCGCACAGCACCGGGTCGATGTTGGCCAGGCTCCGCAGCTGACGTTCCTTGATCGCCTGGTGGTAGCACTTGCCCAGCTCGAAGGTGTACGCCCGGATGATGTGTTCCTTCTCGACCGGCGACATGCTCAGCCAGAACAGGCGGACCTGGCTGTAGTGGTCGTCGAACGAGGCCGGGTTGGCGCGTACCTTCGGTGCCTGCGCGACCGTGACCGGCACGTCGACGAAGGCGTGCTCGGCGTCCCCGGCGGGGAAGGGGTTGCCGCCGTCGAGCGAGTTCGGCCGGTACGGCGCGACGCCCGCGTGCACGGCGTGCTGGTGGAAGCCGTCGCGCAGCATGTCGTTCACGGCGGCGTGCGGGCGGTTGATCGGGATCTGCGGGAAGTTGGGCCCGCCCAGCCGGGTGAGCTGCGTGTCGAGGTACGAGAAGAGTCGGCCCTGCAACAGCGGGTCGTTCGTGACGTCGATGCCCGGGGGCAGGTGACCGAGGTGGAAGGCGACCTGTTCGGTCTCGGCGAAGAAGTTCGTCGGCGTCCGGTTGAGCACCAGCCGGCCGATCGGCTGCACCTCGGCCAGTTCCTCCGGCACGATCTTCGTCGGGTCCAGCAGGTCGATGCCGGCGAACGTCTCCTCGGGAGTGTCCGGGAAGACCTGGATGCCCAGCTCCCACTCGGGGTACGCGCCGGCCTCGATGGCGTCGTAGAGGTCGCGGCGGTGGAAGTCCGGGTCGATGCCGCCGAGCAGTTGCGCCTCCTCCCAGGTCAGCGAGTGGACGCCCAGCTTGGGCTTCCAGTGGAACTTGGCCAGCACCGTCTCCCCGGTCTCGTTGACCAGGCGGAAGGTGTGCACGCCGAAGCCCTCCATCGTCCGGTACGAACGCGGAATGCCTCGGTCGGACATGTTCCAGATGGTGTGGTGCTGCGCCTCGGTGTGCAGCGACACGAAGTCCCAGAAGGTGTCGTGGGCGCTCTGCGCCTGCGGGATCTCCCGGTCGGGGTGCGGTTTGGCGGCGTGGATGATGTCCGGGAACTTGATGGCGTCCTGGATGAAGAAGACCGGCATGTTGTTGCCGACCAGGTCGAAGGTGCCCTCGTCGGTGTAGAACTTCGTGGCGAAGCCACGGGTGTCGCGGACCGTGTCGGCCGAACCCCGCGAACCGAGCACGGTGGAGAATCGGACGAAGACCTCGGTCTCGCGACCCTTCTTGAGGAAACCGGCCCGGGTGACCGCCTCGGCGGTGCCGTACGCGGTGAAGACACCGTGCGCGCCGGCGCCCCGGGCGTGCACCACGCGTTCCGGAATGCGTTCGTGGTCGAAGTGCGTGATCTTCTCGCGTAGGTGGTGGTCCTGCAGGAGCACCGGGCCGCGCGGGCCGGCCTTGAGCGAGTGATCGGTGTCGCGCAGCCGCGCCCCGTTCGCGGTCGTGAGGTGGGCACCCTGCTGACCGTTCGCGATCGTCGGCGCGCCGGTCTCCGCGCCGGTCGGCGTACGCGTCTGCGGTGCCCCCTGTTCCGGCTTCGGCGGCAGCGGGTCGTGCGGCGTCGTCGGCTCATCGACGGTCGGTGGCGCGCTCCCCGGTGCACCGGGGACATCCGGGGTGAGGGCGTCGGCGATCTTTCCTGAGGCGGTCTTCACGGCGTTCTTGACCGCCTCGGCGGGCTTGCTGGAATCCACTGAACGAACCTCTCCATGGCGCGTGTACGAGCAGGCGCCTGCCCTGCTACCCCTGCTCAGAGGGCCGAAACGCATCTGATCACGGCATCCTTCGCGGGGACTGGTGATTTCGCCGATGCCGGGATCGGCGGAGCGGATGAAACTGACACACGTCGATATCCCTCGACTCTAGGGAGTGCCCGACGTGTCCTCACCAACCACCACCCGTCCCCGTTCCGTCGTAGCCCGGCTCGCGCTGGCCACCGTCCTGGCCGCCGGCGGCGTCCTGGTCGGCCCGGCCGGCGCCGCGCAGGCCGCAAGCCCGTACGAGCGGGGCCCCGCCCCGACCACCGCGATCCTGGAGGCGAGCCGCGGCCCGTTCTCGACGTCCTCGCAGAGCGTGTCCTCGCTCAGCGTCACCGGCTTCGGCGGCGGCGTCATCTACTACCCGACCAGCACCAGCGAGGGCACCTTCGGCGCCATCGCCATCTCGCCGGGCTTCACCGCCGCCTGGTCGAGCATCAGTTGGCTCGGGCCGCGCATCGCCTCGCACGGCTTCGTGGTGATCGGCATCGAGACCAACACCCGACTGGATCAGCCGGACAGCCGCGGTCGGCAGTTGCTCGCCGCGCTGGACTACCTCACCGAGCGCAGCTCGGTGCGGAGTCGGATCGACAGCAGTCGACTCGCGGTGGCCGGCCACTCCATGGGTGGCGGCGGCAGCCTGGAGGCGGCCTCGTCGCGACCGTCGTTGCAGGCCGCGGTGCCACTCGCGCCCTGGAACACGGACAAGAGCTGGTCCGAGCTGCGGGTGCCGACCCTGATCATCGGCGGTGAGAGCGACAGTGTCGCGCCGGTCGCGACGCACTCCGTGCCGTTCTACAACAGCATTCCGGCGTCCGCCGAGAAGGCGTACCTGGAGCTGAACGGGGCGAGCCACTTCTTCCCGCAGACCACGAACACGCCGACGGCGCGGCAGATGGTGGCCTGGTTGAAGCGGTTCGTCGACGACGACACCCGCTACGAGCAGTTCCTCTGCCCGGGCCCGAGCGGTTCGCAGATCCAGGAGTACCGCAACACCTGTCCCAGCGCCTGACGGCGGTCACCGGGGCGGTCGCCACTGGCGGCCGCCCCGTCCACCTGCGTGCGGGGGTATTGAAGGTCTTGACGCCAAACCCGAGAAACGTACACTGCGAGTGTAAATAAACACCCGCCACGACAGAGGGATGGGTGATGGAGCGCGGCCTCGAACTGCACCACATCGGCGTCCGTTTCGGCGGCCTCACCGCCCTCGACGACGTCTCCCTGCGGGTGCCACCCAACCGGGTGGTGGGCGTGATCGGGCCCAACGGTGCCGGCAAGACCACGCTCTTCAATGTGATCTGTGGCTTCGTCGCGCCGGAGACGGGTTCGCTCACCCTCGACGGCCGGCCGCTGCGACCACGGCCGCACCGGCTGACCCGGCTCGGCATCGCCCGGACCTTGCAGGGCACCGGGCTCTTCGCCGGGCTCAGCGTCCTGGAGAACGTGATGACCGGCGCTTCGCACACCGCCCGTGCCGGCTTCGTCCCGGCGCTGCTCGGGCTGCCGGCCAGCGACCGCGACGAGCGCCGGCTCCGCGCGGAAGCCCTGGCCATCCTCGACGAGCTGGGCGTCGCCGAGCACGCCGAGGCCGCGCCGACCACCCTGCCCTTCGCGGTACGCCAGCGGGTCGCCCTGGCCCGCGCGCTCGCCGCCCGGCCCCGGCTGCTCCTGCTCGACGAGCCGGCCGGCGGCCTCGGCACCGACGACATCGCCGAGCTGGCGGAGCTGATCCGGCAACTGCCCCGGCGGGACACCGACCCCTGTGCCGTGCTCCTGGTCGAGCACCACATGGACCTGGTGATGGACGTCTGCGACGAGATCGTGGTGCTCGACTTCGGCCGGGTCATCGCCGCCGGCACCCCGGACGAGGTCCGCGACGACCCCGCGGTCACCGACGCGTACCTCGGTGCCACCGTCGAGGAAGAGGTTTCGCCGTGAGCGCGAGGAGTGAGCCGGGTTTGCGAGCCCCGCAGTCGCGAACGAAAGGCGGCACGGCATGAGCGGCACCGACCTGCTCGTCGTGCGGGGGCTGGTCGCCGGTTACGGTGCCGCGCCGGTCCTGCGGGCCATCGACCTCTCCGTCCCGGCCGGCACGATCGCCGCGGTCGTCGGCGCCAACGGCGCCGGCAAGACCACCCTCCTGCGCGCGCTCTCCGGGATGATCCGTCCGGCGGCCGGCCAGGTCCTCCTGGCCGGGGAGGACCTTCGGGGTACGCCGGTGGAGCAGCTCGTCCGACGCGGGATGGCGCACGTGCCGGAGGGCCGGGGCGTGATCAGCGAGTTGACTGTCGACGAGAACCTGCGGCTGGGGGGCTTGTGGCGGCGCGACCGGGCCGACGCGGGGCGGGCCCTCGACGAGGTCTACCAGCTCTTCGAGCCGCTGGCCCGCCGCCGCCGGCACCTCGGTCACCAGCTCTCCGGCGGCGAGCGGCAGATGCTCGCGCTCGGTCGGGCCCTGGTCGGTCGACCCCGTCTGCTGCTGCTGGACGAGCCGTCGCTCGGCCTGGCGCCACGGGTGGTCGCTCGGACCATGGCCCTGCTGCGCCAACTACGCGACCGGACCGGCCTGACCGTCCTGCTGGTCGAGCAGAACGTGCGCAGCGCGCTCGCCGTCGCCGACCAGGGCGTCGTGATGTCTCTCGGTCGGGTGGTGATCGCCGCCCCGGCGGTGCAGCTGCGCGACGACGTCGACCTGCGCCACGCGTACCTCGGTTTCTGACCATCACCTCGTCCCCCGGAGGGAGAACTGTTGGACCGCTTCGTCTTCCTCACCGTCGACGGCCTGTCCCGGGGCGCGGTGTACGCCGCGTTCGCGTTGGCCCTGGTGCTCATCTGGCGGGCGGCGCGGGTCGTCAACTTCGCCCAGGGGGCGATGGCCGTCGCCGCCGCGTACGTCGCCTACACCGTCAGCGCCGCGACCGGCTCCTACTGGCTGGGCTTCGTGGTCGCGATCGTCGCCGGCCTGCTGCTCGGCGCGCTGGTGGACCGGGTGGTGATGCGGCACGTCGATCACGCCTCGCCACTGAACCCGGTGATCGTCGCGCTCGGGCTGGTGCTGCTGATCCAGGCGGTGCTGGGCATGGTGTACGGCAGCGAGTTCCGCCCCGCCGAGGCGCCGTTCAGCCGGTCCGCTCTCACCGTGGGCGGGGTGGCCGTGCTGTCCCCGTACGACCTGTTCGTCTTTGCCACGATCGGGGTGGTGGTCAGCGGCCTGGCGTGGATGTTCGCGCGTACCCCGGTGGGGTTGCGGATGCGCGCGGCGGCCTTCGCGCCGGAGGTCTCCCGGCTGCTCGGGGTCAACGTCGGTGGCATGCTGACGTTTGGTTGGGCGCTCGCCTCCGGGGTGGGGGCGCTGGCCGCCATGCTGGTCCTGCCGACTGAGCTGGGCCTGCACCCGCACGCGATGGACCTGGTGTTCGTCTCGGCGTTCACCGCGGCGGTGGTCGGCGGCCTGGACAGTCCACCGGGGGCGGTGGTCGGCGGTCTGGTGGTGGGGCTGGTGCTCTCCTACGTGAGCGGCTACGCCGGCAGCGACCTGACCCCGCTCGCGGTGCTGGTCCTGCTGCTGGCGGTGCTGCTGGTCCGGCCCGGCGGGCTGTTCGCCCCGGTCGCGGCGAGGCGGGTGTGAGCGCCACCAGGGCGGCCCTGCCGCCGAAACAGCAGCTCGACGAGCGGGGCGGCCGACCGGTCGACCGGCGACGCGGCTCCACCCTGCTGCGCCACCTCGCGGTGGTGCTCGCCGCCGGTCTCCTGCTGGTGGCGGTCAGCTACACCGTCGAGCCGTTCCGCAACTTCCAGCTCGCCACCGTGGCGGCCTACTTCTGCGCGACCGCCGGGCTGACCGTCCTCACCGGGCTCAACGGTCAACTGTCGCTCGGGCACGGCGCCCTGATGGCCACCGGGGCGTACACCGCGGCGCTGTGCCAGACGGCGTTCGCCGACCGGGGGATGACCGGCGGCTGGCTGTTGCCGCTCTCGCTGGGTGCGGCGATCGTCGGCACGGTCGCGGTCGGCGCGGTGGTCGGGGTGGCCGCGGCCCGGCTGCGTGGCCCCTACCTGGCCGGGGTCACCCTCGCCGTGGCCGTTGTGGTGCCGGCGCTGGCCGTCACCTTCGACGGCGTGTTCAACGGCGAGCAGGGGCTGTCGGTGCCGGTGGAGCCACCGCCGCTGTCGCTCGGCCCGTACTTCCCCTACGAGCGGTGGCAGCTCTGGGTCACCGGCGCGGCCACCCTGCTCGCCGTGCTGTTGTTGGCGAACCTGATCCGCAGCCGGTACGGGCGCACCTTCCGGGCGGTCCGCGACGACGAGGTGGCGGCCCGCCTCGCCGGCATCCACGTGGCCCGCACCCAGGTCCTCGCGTTCGTGGTCAGCGCTGCCACCGCCGGGCTCGGCGGTGCGCTGCTGGCGGTGCTCGCGCAGAGCGTCTCACCCGGGGCGTTCTCGCTGACCCTGTCGCTGTTCCTGCTGATGGCCGTGGTGATCGGTGGCCTGGGTCGACTGACCGGCGCGCTGTGGGGGGCCGTGCTGCTGGTCGCCCTGCCCGATCTCACCCACTCGCTGACCGAGATGCTCACGCTCTCGCCTGCGGTGGCGCAGCGGCTGGAGGGCAACCTTCCCCTGGCGATCTTCGGACTCACCCTGATCGTCGTCATGATCGCCGCCCCCGGCGGTGTGCAGGGTCTGCTGTCGCGTCTCGGCCGGGCTGTGCTGGCCAGGGGGCGGGCCCGGCGTTCCTGAGCTGTCTTCGGTCCGGCCTCGGCCGGGCGCCCCACCACCACACCGTTCCCCAGACAACCGGACCGAGAAAGGTCGGTGTTTCCCATGCACCGTAAAGCGCATCGCGGCCTCGCGATCGCCAGCACCATTGCCCTGCTCATCACCGCTGCCGGCTGTAGCGGCGACGACGGACCCGGCTCCGGCGGGGCGTCGGTGCCGGGCGTGACCGACACCGAGATCACTGTCGGCACCCACATGCCGCTGACCGGGCCGGCCTCGGCCGGGTACTCCAAGATCGCTCCGGCGACGAAGGCGTACTTCGACTACGTCAACGCCAACGGCGGGGTGCACGGTCGGAAGATCACCTACAAGATCATGGACGACGGCTACAACCCGGCGAACACCCAGCAGGTGGTTCGCCAGCTCGTCCTGCAGGACAAGGTCTTCGCCGTCCTCAATGGTCTGGGCACGCCCACGCACACCGGGGTGCTCGACTTCCTCAAGAGCAACCGGGTGCCGGATCTCTTCGTCGCCTCCGGCAGCCGCAGCTGGGACCAGCCGGACAAGTATCCGGGCACGTTCGGGTTCAACCCGGACTACACGGTCGAGGGCAAGATCCTCGCCAACTACGCGAAGCGGGACCTGGCCGGGCAGAAGCTCTGCTTCCTGGGTCAGGACGACGACTTCGGCCGGGACAGCCTGGCCGGTGTGGAGAAGGTGCTCGGCGCCGGGGCCGTGGCGGTCAAGCAGACGTACGTCACCAGCAACACCAACGTGGCGCCGCAGATCGGCGCGTTCAAGGCGGCCGAATGCAAGGTCGTCGTGCTCGCCACAGTGCCCGGCTTCACCGCACTGTCGATCGGCACCGCCGCCCGGCTGGGCTACAAGGCGCAGTGGCTGGTCTCCAACGTCGGCGCCGATTACCCGACCCTGGCCAAGCAACTCGGCGCCGCCGCTCCGATGCTGGAGGGCATGGTCGGTACCAACTACCTACCGATGCAGAACGACACCGCGAACCCGTGGATCCAGCTCTTCACGAAGATCAACAAGGAGCACAACGGGGACGCGCCGTTCGACGGCAACACCGTCTACGGCATGTCGGTCGGTTACCTCTTCGTGCAGACGTTGCTGGCCGCCGGCAAGGACCTCACCCGGGAGAAGGTGCTCGCCGCCGTGCAGAAGGGCGGCTTCCAGGGCCCCGGGCTGGTGCCGCTGCGCTTCTCCGCCACGGACCACTCCGGGTACGGGGGCCAGCGGTTGAGCCGGGTGACCGGGGGAGTGCAGAGCTACTTCGGGCCGGCGTACGAGACGGACGAGGCCGACGGGTCGGTCAACGAGTACACCGCCGCTCCGGTCGCGCCGCCGGCGAACGGGGTGCCGACCGTCTCCTGAGGCCCCGCAGCCCCGACGTCCGACCGGGCGTGGTCAGGCCCGACCACGCCCGGTCGGAAGGCTGCGCGCGTGCTGCCGGCGCGGCCCGGAGGCCGACGGTCCGAGGCGTTGACCGATACCGATCGACGCTCCTACTATCTGCACCGTGAATGCATATTCGGCCCGACCCACCGGGCAGGCCAGCGTCTGCTGCGGCGGCGCCTCGCGGACCGGCCGGGTCGAATGACGGCATCGGCGGAGCGTTCGGGGACGCTGATCAACCCCTGTCTAGACTCGGCGGTGCGTCGGGGGACGCCGTGGCGGTGAGGGGGCGGGGGCGGATGGACGGGGTCGATGTGGCGGGCCGGGTCGACGGGCGTACGGCCCGCGCCGAGCGGACCCGCGCGGCTATCGTCGAGGCGCACCTCGCGCTCATCTCCGAGGGCGACCTCCGCCCGACCGGGGAGCGCATCGCCGAGCGGGCCGGCATCTCGCTGCGCACCCTCTGGACCAACTTCAAGGACATGGAGACGCTCTTCGAGGCCAGCGGCGCGGAGGTGCTCCGCCAGCAGGACGCCGCCCACCGGCCGATCTCACCCGGGCAGCCGTTGGCGAAGCGGGTCGACGCGTACTGCCGGCAGCGGGCTCGGCTGCTCCAGCTCATCGCACCGTCGGCGAAGGCCGCCCAGATGCGTGAGCCGGTCTCCGAGCAGCTACACCGCAACCGGCTCAAGCACATCGAACGGGTCCGCGACGAGGTCGAGGAGCTCTTCGCCGTCGAGCTGGCCGAAGCTGGGCAGGGGCGGGAGCAGCTGCTCCACGCCCTGGTGGCGGCGAGCACGTGGCAGGCCTGGTCGATGCTGCGCTACGGGCTCGGTCTGGGCGTGGACCAGGCCCGCGCGGTGATGGCCCGGACCGTCGGCGCTCTGCTGGCCGAGGTCGCGCCCGACTGATTCCGGCCCGGCCCGATATCGCCCCCTCTTTCCATTCGGTTTCCGATGGGTAACACTGGCAGGCATGGTTACTGCATCAAGAGTGCAACTAACCGTGCTGCGTGGCCGGGACGACGAGTGCCGGGCTGTCCGGAGCCTGCTCGACGGCATGACCAACGCCGACGGTGCCCTGCTGCTGCGCGGAGAGCCCGGATCGGGTCGGACGGCGCTGGTCGGCTACGCCCATCGGCACGCCGAGGGCCGCACCGTGCTCGCCGGCACGGGGCTCGCTGAGGAGGCCGCGCTGCCGTACGCCGGCCTGCAACGTCTGGTCGACCCGGTGCTCGACCGGGCCACCGCCCTGCCCACCGAGCAACGCCAGCTGCTGCGGCGCGCGCTGGCCGGGGAGAGCTGCCCGCCCGACCGGCAACTGACGCTGTCGATGGCGGTGCTCGGGCTGCTCGCCGCCGCCGCCCGGGAGCGGCCGTTGCTCGCCACCATGGACGACATCGACCGAGGTGACCCGCAGACCGCGCAGGTGTTGGCGTTCGTTGCCCGCCGACTGCGGCACCTGCCGCTCGCCGTCCTGCTCACCGCGGACGTCGCCGCCAACCTCGACGGGATACCGGCGCACCGACTGCGGGCGCTGACCGAGCACGAGAGCAGCGTCGTCCTCACCGACCGGCTTCGTCAGCTGGCCGAGCGCGAGGGCGTCGACCGGCTCCCCGAGCGGCCCGCCGCGTCGGCCCTGGCCGCGTTGGCCACGATCGGCGGCGGCAACCCGCAGGCCCTGGTGGACCTCGCCGAGGTGCTCAGCGCGGGGCAGTGGCGGGGGGAGGAGCCGCTGCCCGCCGCGCCACCGGCGGATGGGGCGCTCGGTCGTGCGTACCGCGCCCGACTGGACCGACTGCCACCGGAGACCCGACGGGTGCTGCTGCTCGCCGCGCTCGACGAGGACGGCACCCCGGGCACCCTGATCCGGGCCGCGGCAGCCGCCGGCGCCGAGGTCGAGGCGCTCGCCCCGGCGGAGGTCGCCGGTCTGGTCCGCGTGGAGCAACGAGGTGTCACCTTTCCGCAGCCGCTGGTGCGCACGATGATCGCGGCCAGCGCGCCGCTCGCGGAGCGCCGCGCGGCCCACCGACTACTTGCCGAGGTGCTGGTCGCGCCGGGGCAGCGCCTCCGCCGGGCGATGCACCTCGCCGCCGCGACGGCGGGCGCCGATCCGGCCCTCGCCGCCGAGCTGGAACAGGCCGCCGTCGGTGGCTCCGACGGCTGGGCCGCCGCGTCGGTGGCCCTGCGCTGGGCCGCCGAGTTGAGCGATCATCCACAGTTGGCCGCCGCCCGGCTGTTGACCGCCGCCCGGTACGCCTGGGCCGGTGGGCAGTCCGACGCGGCCCGGCTGCTGCTCGACCGTCTTCGCGCGGTCTGCACCGATCCGGTCGTGCGTGCGCGTGCCGACCTGCTCCGCGGTGAGCTGGAGCTGCGCTGCGGCACCGCGTCGAGCGCGTCGGTCACCCTGCTGACCTCCGCCGCGGCGGTGGAGGGCACCGACCGTGCCCTGGCGTTGGTCGGGCTGGTGCGGGCCGGCGAGGCGGTCTGCTTCGCTGGCGACCAGTACCGGTACGCCGAGGTCGGCCGCCGGGCGCTGGCGTTGCGGCGCCCGGACGACCCGCCGGCGATGGAACTCATGGGCTCTCTGATCGCCGGGGTGGCGGCGACCCTGCGAGGCGACCACGAACGAGCCGGGCCCGCGCTGCGCCGCGCCGTGGTGCTGGGCGGCCGGCTGACCGGTTGGGCGTTGACCCCCACCGCGCTCAGCTGTGCCGCGGCGGCCGGGCTGCTGGTGGCCGTGGACGGCGCGGCCCACCGGCTCGCCGAGCGCGCCGTCGGGCTGGCCCGGGAACGGGGCGAGCTGTCCATGCTGTCGCGGGCGTTGGAGCTGCGGGCGGTCGCCGAGTACTGGCTGGGTCGACACGAGGCGGCGGCGGAGACCTCTCGGGACGGGCTGCGCGTCGCCCGCGCCACCGGCCAGGTCAACTGCGCCAACGTCCATCTCGGCATGCTCGCCGTCCTCGCCGCGATCCGGGCCGACCGGGCCACCAGCCTGCGGCGCGTTCGCGAGATCGGCGAGGCGCCGACGCCGGGCAGCCGTCCGCACGCGCTCGCCGCGTGGGCCCTGGCGGTGCTCGACCTGGTCGACGGTCGGCACGCCGAGGCCGCGGACCGGCTGGCGTCGCTGGCCCGCCTCGGCACCGGTCGAGGTCAGGTCCTCGTGCAGGTGATGGCCACCCCGTACCTGGTGGAGGCGGCGGCGCACCTGGCGCACCGGCCGGCGGCGACGGCCGCGCTCGCCGTGTTCGACAGGTGGGCCAGCAGCACCGCCAGCCCGTTGCGCCGGGCCCTGTCCGCGCGGTGCCACGCGCTGCTCGCCCCCCGGGGCGGCGCCGAGGCGGAACGGGACTTCCAGGCGGCGCTACGCCTGCACCCGACGGAGGCCGGCACGTTCGAGCGGGCCCGCACCGAACTGCTCTTCGGTCAGGAGTTGCGCCGCAGTCGACGCCCACGCGACGCGCGGACGCACCTGCACCAGGCCCGCGAGATGTTCAGTCTGCTCGGGGTGGAGTGCTGGGCCGAGCAGGCCACCACGGAGCTGCGGGCGGCCGGGGAGTCGATCGGTCCGCCGGACCTGCCCGCCGCGCGGTTGTTGACCGGCCAGCAGCTGCGGATCGCCGAGCTGGTCGCCGAGGGTGCCACCAACCGGGAGATCGCCGCCCGGATGTTCCTCTCCACCCGTACGGTCGACCACCACCTGCGCAACGTGTTCCACCGGCTGGGCATCCGTTCCCGTACCGAGCTGGCCCGCGCGTTCACCGCCGAACGGCACGTCGGTCTGGCCTCCGACCGGTGACCCTCCGGTCTGGACGCATTAAACTATCACCGCTAGTTTAAGCGTCATGGACCTCACTCTCTCCGCCGAGCAGGCGGCGGTCCGCCAGCTGGCCGCCGAGTTCGCCGACCGTGAGCTGCTGCCACACGCGGCCGCCTGGGATCGTCGCGAATCGGTCGACCCCGCCATCGTCGGCATGCTCGGTGACCTGGGCTTCCTGGGGCTGACCATCGCCGAGGCCGACGGCGGTTCCGGCGGCGACCACCTCGCGTACTGCCTGGTCCTGGAAGAGCTGGGTCGGGGCGACTCCGCGGTGCGCGGCATCGTCTCGGTCTCCCTCGGCCTGGTCGCGAAGTCGATCGCCGCGCACGGGAACGCCGAACAGCGGGCCGAGTGGCTGCCGAAGCTCTGCGCCGGCAGCGCGCTCGGCTGTTTCGCGCTGACCGAGCCGGACAGCGGCTCGGACGCGGCCGCCCTGCGCACCCGTGCGGTCCGCGACGGCACCGACTGGCTGCTCACCGGCACCAAGACGTTCATCACCAACGGCACCACCGCTCACGTCGCGCTGGTCTTCGCCCGCACCGGCGGCCCCGGGCACCGGGGAATCACCGCGTTCCTGGTCCCCACCGACAGCCCGGGGCTGACCCGGCGGGAGATCCACGGCAAGCTCGGCCTGCGCGGTCAGGCCACCGGAGAGCTGGGTTTCGACGAGGTACGCGTGCCCGACAGCGCCCGCCTCGGTGCCGAGGGCGGCGGATTCCGGCTGGCCCTGGCCACCCTCGCCAAGGGGCGGATGTCGGTCGCCGCCGGATGTGTCGGCATCGCCCAGGGCTGCCTCGACGCGGCGCTCGGTTACGCCGGGCAGCGCACCCAGTTCGGCAAACCGATCGCCGGGCACCAGCTCGTCCAACAACTGCTCGCCGCCATCGCGGTGGACACCGCCGCCGCCCGGCTGCTGGTGTGGCAGGTGGCCGACCTGATCGACCGCGACCAGCCGTTCGCCACCGAGGCGTCGACGGCCAAGCTCTTCGCCAGTGAGGCCGCCGTCCGCGCGGCCAACAACGCGGTCCAGGTGTTCGGTGGGTACGGCTACATCGACGAGTACCCGGTCGGCAAGTACCTGCGCGACGCCCGGGTGGCCACGCTCTACGAGGGCACCAGTCAGATCCAGCAACTCCTCATCGGACGCGCGCTCACCGGCGTCAACGCCTTCTAGCAGCTGTAGGGAGACTCGTCATGAGAGTGTTCACCTCGTTCGAGGAGTTGGCCGCCGCGACCGGTGAGAGCCTCGGGCCGGGCCCGTGGCAGCGCGTCGAGCAGAGCCGCGTCGACCTGTTCGCCGACGCCACCGACGACCATCAGTGGATCCATGTCGACCCGGTCCGAGCCGCGGCGGGGCCGTTCGGCGCGACGATCGCGCACGGGTACCTCACCCTGTCGCTGTTGCCGGCCCTGGCGGGCGGGCTCTACCGGGTCGAGGGGGTGGCGATGGGGGTCAACTACGGGTTGAACCGGGTGCGTTTCCCCGCGCCGCTGCGGGTCGGCGCCGCCGTACGCGCCACCGCCACCATCGCCGACGTGTCGCCGGTGACCGGCGGTGTGCAGCTGGTCGTGACGGTCACCGTGGAGAGCGACAGCGGCGGCAAGCCGGTCTGCGTGGCCGAGACCGTGAGCCGGCTCTACCGCGCCGTGCAGCGGTGACCGCCCGCGACTTCATCGAGAGGATTCATCCGAGAAAACTAGCCGGTGAGCCGACAGGCGCCCTCAGTGGGCGGAAGTAGTGCCGAACCGCGTAGCGGTAGACCTCCTCACCGAGTTTCGTCCCCTCGACGTCAGCACTGCGGAAGTGGACGCCGCCCCAGACGCGCGCGCCGATGAGCTCGTTGAGCGCTTGCGAAAAGCTGGTGAACTGCCTGGTCGTGCCCGAGTCGACGCTGGATCCGCTGAACGCGATGTCGTCTCGGCCGAAGAAGTACCGGTACAGCGACATCCGCGCACCGGTGCCGCAGGCGTGGCCGGAGGGGTACTCGGGGAAGGGGGGCGTGACGAGCAATGACTGCCAGCCCGGGTCGGCGGCCGTCCTCGGGTTACCGTCCGTGTCGGCCTGTTGGATCGCCGTGACCGGACGCCAGTAGCTCCAGAAGTCCTTCTGGCTGAAGCACGCCACTCCTGAGTCGGCCACGATGAGGTCGGTCATCGCGAAGAAGCGCGCGGTCTGCAGGGTGTCCAGCCGTTGGGTGGTGGCGAGCTGACGCTTGATTTCCCAGGAGCCGGAACGCCGGTCGTGCCACCAGAGCGCGGCCTCCGTCTGGTCCCGGGTGCGCACGGTGCTCGTCGCCGAGCCGACTTCCTTCACCTCGTTGAGGTCGCGGGCGTACGCGCTGCTGGTCAATCGTGGCGGCTCGGGTGTGCGGAACGTCGATGCACCGGGGATGAGGAACGGCCGCATGTGTCCGGTCCATGCGCCCTGGGACAGGAACAGCGGCGGTGTGGGTTGCCACTGGCCGGGTCTCGTTCCGATCCTCCACTGCTGGTCCCCGTACGCGCCGTCGTCCTGCCGAGCGGTGACCATCGCGGCGGCGGCTCGTGCCCCGACCCTGATGCCGCCCTGCTTCGACCGACCGTCGCGAATCATGGCGAGAGCCGCGTCGTACTGTGCCCGAAGTCGCTCCCGCTGACCGGGGAAGAGGGCGGCGAGTACGTCGTGGGCGGCGGCGGCGACGGCAGCGTCCACCGACTCGGTCCCGTTCGACGGCGGTGCGGCGAGGTACGGCTGGTACGGGGTACCGGCGATCGCGTTCAGCGCGTCATAGACGGCTCCGTTCACCATCGCGAAGCTGCGCACCTGCTCGTTTGGTTGCTGGGCCGCGACGTCCCAGATCGCCGTCTGGGCGTTGAGGTCCCAGGTGACCACCGGATTGGCGCCGGTGCCGGGAATCGCGGCTGCGGCGGAGGGTGCCGGCCCGGTCATCGTGGACGCGCCGAGCGAGCAGAGCGCGATGGTTGCGGAAATGATGCGTGACCAGATCGTTCGACGTCTGTGGTTGCGGCTCGTCATGATCTCCCCCGTCGTAGGTTTCGATGCTGCCCCGTCGAGGCACGGGGGCGCATTGAGCGGAACCGATGACGCCCGAACATAGCATCGTAGAGCTTCGATGGTTGGCCGTCTGGTCGCTTCCCGACGGCGATCACATGACGGGCGCGCGAGCCGTTTCGAGAACGAATCGAGCCAGCACAGCTGACGCTGGACGTGCTTCGCTGCCCTCGTGGCCGTTGAAGGCGATGGGGTCAACTACGGGTTGAACCGGGTGCGGTTACCGAACGCCACCTGTCGCGGTGCCGGGCCCTTCGGCGGGCCGGCACCGCGACCGGTGTGTCAGGCGACTGTGCAGGCGGTGCCATTGAGGGTGAACGCGGACGGTTGGCCGCTGTTACCCGTGTGGGTCGCCTGGAAGCCGATGTCGACCGAGGCGTTCGGCGCGATCGTCGCGTTGTAGGAGACGTTGCGGGCGGTCACCGCCCCGCTCGACGGGGAGTAGGTGGCGTTCCAGCCGTTGGTGATGCTCTGCCCGCTGGGGAGCGTGAACGCCAGGGCCCACCCGTTGACCGGCGTGCCGCTGGTGTTGGTCACCGAGACCGACGCGGTGAGACCGTTGTTCCAGGCGTTGACCGTGTACGCGACGCGGCAGTCACCGGACGGCGGGGGCGTCGTCGGTGGGGGAGTGGTCGGTGGGGGATCGGTCGGTGGCGGGGTGGTGGGCGGCGTGTCGCCGCCGATGCTGCCGGGCACGGTACGGAGAGCGTCGAACCAGGCGGCGGCCATCTTGCGGTAGCCGGTGGCGTTCGGGTGCACCCCGTCGGCCAGGTCGCTGAGCGTCAGGGCGCGGTACATGTCGACCAGGTGCACCCGTTTTCCGGCGGCGGCCCTGCTCTGCACGATCCCGGGGATCGCAGCGTTGTAGCCCCGGACCTGGTTGTCCGCGCCGGACTTCGGGATGATCGTCGCGACGAACACGTCCGCGTTCGGGGCGTTGTTGGTGATCCGGTCGACGAGCGTGGCCAGCCGGGACGGGGCCCCGGACGTGTCGCCGTACATGTCGTTGGTGCCGATGTGAAGGAGGACGGTCCGCGGGTTCGTGGCCCGCAACCAGTTGACCACGTTGGCGTCGATCTGGGCGATCGTCCAGCCGGAGTGGCCCTGGTGGTCGTGGTCGCCGAGGCTCGCCGGCCCGTTGAACTGGGAGCCGACGAAGTCGATCCGGTATCCACCGGAGGTGAACTGCTGCCACAGCTCGATCCGGTAACCGCCGGGAACGTTGAATCCGTCGGTGATGGAGTCGCCGAGCGGCATCACGCGTACGCCGCCGTTGGATTCCGCGCTGGCGGGGGTCGTGGCGATCGGCACGGCGGCGACCAGGGCGGCGACGGCGGCCAGGGTCGTCCACCACCGGCGCGCCCGCCGGGGCCTCGACGTCGGCGCGCTGCTGGTCGGTGGGAGAGGAACGGATTGGACAAGCGTGGGACTGCGCATGGGGCTTCCTCTGGTGGGGTGCGCGACAGGCGCGGCCACCGGGAGACGGCTGCCGCCCTGACGCGGTACGCGGAGGTGGGCTGCACGTCACGACCACAAACCCGGACGTCTGCGCTGGTGATCGTGGCGGTGTGGCGGGCACCGGCCGTCGATGAGCTGGCGTGACAGGCCGGTGAGCGGTGGCGGAAGTGTGCCCTGCACCTCGTCTGGCGCACCATAGCGTGTGATCGCTAACAGCGGCAACGTATCAACGTATGACAATGCGTCAGGTGCCGGATTCACGATGCGGCGCGTCGGCCCGGGTGCGGTCGAGCACCGAATCGAGCCAGCGTAGCTGACGCCGGACGTGGACGGCCTCGCCGCCCTCATGGCCGTTGAACGGGTAGACGTGCATCTCTCGTTCGGGCGGGACGGGCCTGCCGTTCGCCGCGCCGTAGTGGTTGTAGGCGGCGAAGGCGGTTCGCGGTGGGCAGACGGTGTCGCGCTGGCCAACCCCGAACTGCGCCGGCGCGGTCGCTCGGCGGGCGAAGCTCACCCCGTCGACATGGGACAGCGTGCGCCACACCGCCTCCTCGGCCTCCCGGTGCACGGCCAGGTACCGGGCGATCTCGCCGTACGGCGCGAGGTCGGTGAGCGCGACGGCCCGGCGCATGTCGCAGAGGAACGGGGCGGTGGTCAGCACCGCGCTGAGATCGTCGACGAGGCCGGCGACAGCCAGGGCGAGGCCGCCGCCCTGGCTGTTGCCGACCACGCTGACCCGGTCGCCCTCGACCCCCGGCAGCGCGCGGACCGCCTCGACCGCGCGGACGGCGTCGGTGATGAGGCGACGGTAGTGGTAGGTCCGCGGATCGAGAATCCCCCAGGTGACCGGCGAGGGCCCGCCGGGCGCGCCGTGCGGGTCGGGGGTGTCCCCGGCGCCGTGCTGCCCCGCCTGGCCCCGGTTGTCCATCAGCAGGTGCGCGTACCCGGCCACCGGCCAGGTCAGCCGTTCGTGGGGCAGGCCGCGGCCACGGCCGTAGCCGGCGTACTCCACCACGGCCGGCAGCGGCCCTCGCAAACCGGCCGGGCGGGTGTACCAGGCGCGTACGGGGTCACCGCCGAAGCCAGCGAACGTGACGTCCCAGGAGTCGAGTAGCCGTAGGTCGGTGGGCTCGGGACGCACGTCGACGAGCAACGGCACGGCGGCCGCCTCGGCGAGCGTTTCCCGCCAGAACTCGTCGAAGTCGTCGGGCTCGGCGACCTCGGGTGCGTACCGCTGAAGTTCGTCGAGGGTGTGGGCGGGCTGGGGCACGGGTCCTCGCAGGGGCCGGGGTCAGTGCGGGTTGGCGGGGGGCGCGGTGCTCTCCCGGACGACCAGCTCGGTCACCAGGTCGATCCGGCTGGTCGCCGGCTCGTTCCCCCGGGTCAGGTCGAGCAGCATCTGGGTGGCGATGCCGGCCATGTCGCGCAACGGCTGGTTGATCGTGGTGAGGGCCGGGTCGGTCCAGGCGGAGACCGGCAGGTTGTCGTACCCGATCACGGAAAGGTCCTCGGGCACCCGTAGGCCGCACTGACGGGCGGCCCGGAGCACCCCCATGGCCTGGATGTCCGACCCGGCGAAGATCGCCGTGGGTCGGTCCGACCGCTGGAGCAGTTGCAGCCCGTGCGCGTGCCCGGCGCCGGCGGAGAAACCGCCGTAGCGGACCAGCTCGCGGTCGACCACTATCCCGGCTTCGTCGTGGGCCGACTGGAAGCCGGCGGCGCGGGCGCGGCTGCACAACACATCGGGTGGACCGGAGATGATGGCGATCCGTCGGTGCCCCAGCTCCAGCAGATGCCGAGCGGCGAGCAGGCCGCCGTTCCAGTTGTTCGACCCGACGGTGGGCACGGAGGCCGAGGTCGCGCTGTCGGTGTCGACGACGACGAACGGTATGCCCTGCCGCCGCAGGTGCTGCTGTTGGGCCTCGGCCAGGTGGGAGAGGACGAACACCACACCCAGCGGTCGGTCGGCGAGTAACGCCTCCAGCCACCGGGCGGGCGGCCGGTGCGCGCCGTCGAGTTGGGCGACCGACAACCCGATGCCGGCCGCCGAGGTCACCGCCTCGACGCCCCGCAGGATCTCCATCGCCCAGCCCGTGTCGAACTGGTGGAACACGAGGTCCACCCGGCCGCCGCTGGTCGCGTGTCGCCGGGCCCGGCGCTGGTACTGGTGGCGGTCGAGGCTCGCCTCCACCCGGGCCCTGGTGCCGGGGGCGACGTCGCCGCGTCCGTTGAGGACCTTGGACACGGTCGCGACCGAGACGCCGACATCGTTGGCGATGGTCGCGATGGTGGTGGAGGCGGGTGGGCCGAGCGGGCGGTGCTCTGTCATCGCAGCCCCATACAACATCCGAAAGTTTCGGCCGACCTTAACATGACGAGACATTCACGCCAGTCGGTGCCGAAGTCAGGGTGCCAATTTGTGGGTCACCGCGCGGTTCACCGTGGACGGAGCGCCGATGGGGGAGTCACCGTGTGCGGGAAACAATCCCTGGTGGTCAGATTGAGACCCTTGACAGGCATCGATGGGGCACTTAGGTTGCCGAAAAGGTTACGCAGGTTTCCGGAAAGTTTCGGATCGTGGGAAACGTCCGCCACCGAGCGCGCTCGCGCCTCTCGTGGCTCTTCCCCAGTCGGCACAGGAGGTCGAGGATGACATCCACCCTACGGCCCCCGCCGCCAGCGCCGCCGCGTTCACCGCAGGAGGCGCGAAGCCCTGCCCCGCGCTCGCCACGACGCGGCCGCAGTTGGCGACAGGCACTGCGCCGGGACTGGCAGCTCTACTCCCTCGCCATTCTGCCGCTGCTGTTCTTCCTGGTCTTCCGGTATCTGCCGATGCTCGGCAACATCATCGCCTTCCGTCGGTTCAAGCCGGGCGGCAACATCTTCGGCGAGTACTGGGTCGGCCTGCGCTACTTCCGGATGTTCCTCAGCGACCCGACGTTCTGGGAGGTGTTCACCAACACCCTGGTGCTCGGGACGCTGACCCTCCTGTTCTGCTTTCCGCTGCCCATCGTGCTGGCGCTGCTGCTCAACGAGGTTCGGGCCCGTCGCTTCAAGCGGTTCGTCCAGTCGGTCTCCTATCTGCCGCACTTCCTGTCGATCGTGATCGTGGCGGCGATGGTCATCCAGTTGACCTCGATCGACGGCACCGCCAACCAACTCGTCCGGCTGTTCGGTGGGGACGCCGTGGCGTTCCTGCAACAACCGCAGTGGTTCCGCACCATCTACGTCTCGTCCGAGGTCTGGCAGACCGTCGGTTGGGGCACCATCCTCTACCTCGCCGCCCTCACCACCATCGACGAGGACCTGTACGAGGCGGCCCGGATCGACGGCGCCAGCCGGCTGCGCCAGACCTGGCACGTCACGTTGCCGGGCATCCGTCCGACGATGGTGACGTTGCTGATCCTCAACATCGGCAGCTTCCTGGCGGTCGGGTTCGAGAAGATCCTGCTGCTCTACAACCCGTTGACGTACCCGACCGCCGACGTGGTCTCCACCTACCTGTTCCGGATGGGCTTCCAGTCGAGCAACTTCAGCTACGCGGCGGCCATCGGCCTCTTCGAGGCGGTGATCGGGCTGATCCTCGTCCTGTCGGCGAACGTCATCTCCCGTCGCACTGTGGGGACGAGCCTGTGGTGATCCTCGGCACGAAGATCGACGCCCCGAAGACCCGCGGGCCGGATGACAGCCGGGGTTACCGGGTCTTCCGAGTCGTCAACACGGTCGTCCTGCTCGGCGTCGTGGTGGTGACGCTGTACCCCTTCCTCAACATCGTGGCCCGGTCGCTGAGCGAAGAGGCGTACATCATCGCCGGGAAGGTGAGCATCGTCCCGCGCGGGTTCGACCTGACCGCGTACAAGCTGGTGATGTCCGACCCGATGTTCTGGACGAACTACCGCAACACCGTGGTGTACACGGCGGTCGCGACGCTCATCTCGATCGTGCTGACCACCTGTTACGCGTACGTGTTGTCGAAACCGCAGCTCAAGGGGCGTCCCTTTCTCATCGGTGTCGCGCTGTTCACCATGTTCTTCTCCGGTGGCCTGATCCCCAACTACGTGCTGGTCACCAGCCTGGGGATGAAGAACACCATCTGGGCCGTGGTGATCCCCAACGCCATTAGCGTGTTCAACCTGCTGGTCATGAAGGCGTTCTTCGAGAGCCTGCCGAACGAGTTGGAGGAGGCCGCCGCGGTCGACGGGCTGAACACGTACGGCATCCTGCTGCGGATCGTGCTGCCGCTGTCGAAGGCGATCGTCGCCACGATGGTGCTCTTCTACGCGGTGGCCTTCTGGAACTCGTGGTTCACCGCGTTCCTCTACATCGACAGGCAGGACCTGCTTCCGGTCACCGTGTACCTGCGCAACCTGATCGCGGGCGCCACCAGCGCCGAGTCGTCCGGTGCCGCCGACGCCGACAAGGTCCAGGCGGCGGCCACCCTCCAGGCCGTGACGATCGTGCTCACCACCCTGCCCATCCTGGCGGTCTACCCCTTCGTCCAGCGGTATTTCGTCCGCGGCGTGATGCTCGGCGCCGTCAAGGGCTGAGCTGCCGCACCTCCCACCCACCACCGAAAGGACCAGCCATGCTCCACCAGACGTGGCGCCGCGTGGCATTGGCCACCGCGGGTCTGCTCGTGCTCAGCCTGACCACCGCCTGCTCCGAGGACCCCGGCGAGTCGACGGACCTCTCGGAGAACCGTGCCGGCGCGATGGCCAACTACGGCGTCGGCGACCAGTTCAAGGCCACCGAGGCGCTCTCCTTCTCGACCCTCTACAACAACCACACGTTCTATCCGCTCAAGGAAGACTGGCTGTTCTGGTCGGAGCTCACCAAGCGGACCAACGTCAAGATCGAACCGGTGGCGGTGCCGCTCAGTGACTACGAGCAGAAGCGCAGCCTATTGATCGGCGCCGGGGACGCCCCGTTGATCATCCCGAAGACGTACCACCCGCAGGAGGACGCGTTCGTGTCCTCCGGGGCGATCCTCCCGGTGAGCGACTACCTGGATCTGATGCCCAACCTCAAGGACAAGATCGCCAAGTGGAACCTCAAACCGGAGATCGACACCCTGCGGCAGTCCGACGGCAAGTTCTACCTGCTGCCCGGCGTGCACGAGAAGCCCACGCAGGACTACACGGTGCTGGTGCGCACCGACATCCTCGAAGAGCTGAACCTGTCGGTGCCGAAGACCTGGGACGAGCTGTACACGGTGCTCAAGGCGATGAAGGCGAAGTACCCGAGCGTCTACCCGTACTCCGATCTCTTCAGTAAGCCCAACCCGACCGGCGCCCTGCTGAACATCCTCGGCGCGTCCTACGGCACGCGGGCCGGCTGGGACTATCAGCACGCCTCCTGGGATTCGACGGCGAAGAAGTTCACGTACACCGGCGCGTCCGAGCAGTACAAGCAGATGCTCACGTACCTGCACAAGCTCGTCGCAGAGGGCCTGCTCGACCCGGAGAGCTTCACCCAGACCGACGACCAGGCGCGCCAGAAGCTCGCCAACGGCAAGTCCTTCGTGGTCACCGGCAACGCACAGACGCTTGTCAACAACCACCGGCCCGACCTGGCCAAGACGTTGCCGAAGGCGAAAATGGCCAAGATCCCACTGCCGGTCGGTCCGGCCGGTGAGGTCAACCCCTTCTCCCGCCTGGAGAACGGCATCATGATCTCCACGAAGGCCCGGGAGAGCAAGAACTTCGTGGCCATGATGCAGTTCATCGACTGGCTGTGGTATTCCGACGCCGGCCAGGAGTTCGCCCGCTGGGGCGTCGAGGGCACCACCTTCGCCAAGGACGCCTCCGGCAAGCGTTCCGTCACCGCCGACGTCGACGTCCTCGGGCTCAACCCCAAGGGCACCAAGCACCTGCAGAAGGACTTCGGCTTCTACAACGGCGTCTTCACCTACGGCGGCACCCCCGACCTGGTCCGTGGCTTCTTCTCCCCGGAGGAGCTGGAGTTCCAGAAGGTGATGGACGCGCGCACCCCGAGGGAGGTGGCCCCGCCCGCTCCGCTGACCGACGAGGAGCGCGAGCAGGTGTCGCTCTGGGAGACCCCGCTGAAGGACTTCGTCACCCAGAACACGCTGAAGTTCGCGCTCGGCCAGCGGCCGCTCAGCGAGTGGGACGCGTACGTGGCCGAGCTGAAGGCCAAGAACTCCGACCAGTACATCGACCTGGTCAACAAGGCGTACGAGCGGTTCCAGAAGAACAACGGCTGATCAGCGGGGTCCGGTCGGGCGGCCTGTCGCGGCCCGACCGGACCCCGGCGGTGACCATCGGGCGGACGACCAGAGGGAACGATAGTGAGTGGCGCGGCCCAGACCTGGCGACAGTTCGGCGACGGACCGCTGTCGCGGATCACCTCGCGCGTCTACATCCTGCTCGTGATCGAACTGCTCCTGCTGCTCACCACCCTGCCCGGCCTGCTCCCGCTGCTGTTGCTGGGCCGCGACCCCAGCAACCTGCCGCTGGGCGCGCTCTTCCTGGTACCCGTCGGCCCGGCGATCTCCGCTGCCCTGTACGCCCTGCGCCACCAGCGAACCGACCTGACCGACCTGCGCCCGGCCACCCTGTTCTGGCGCGGCTACCGAGCGAACGTGACCGGTGTGCTGCGCATCTGGGTGCCGACGCTGCTGTGGCTGACCGTGCTCGCCGTGAACCTCGCCTACTCCGGCGCGGTCGGCCTGGCGACCTGGTGGACGGTGCCGCTGGTGCTGATCGCAGTGGCGGTGACCCTCTGCGCGGCCAACGCCCTGGTGATCACCTCACTGTTCGACTTCCGCGCCCGGGACGTGCTCCGGCTGGCCGTGCACTTTGTCGTGCGTACCCCCGGTGTTCCCGTCGGTAACGCCCTGCTGCTGGCCGCGGCGGCTGGGATCACCGCGGTCTTCTCCGAGGCGGTGCTGATGCTGCTCGCGTCGATCGCGGTCCTGGCGTTCCTGCGCATCGGCGATCCGATGATCCACCTGATCCGGAAGGAGTTCACCCCATGAGCCTGCCCCTCACCGCCAAGGTGCCCTTCGGGGGCGACGACAACCCGGAACAGGAGACCGAACCGCCGTCGGCGCTCACCATCCGGCGGCTGCCGGCGTACGGGGTTGTCGTGCTGGAGGAGGACCGGTGAACGCCGAAGAGTCGGTGGACTTGGAGCAGCTGATGTTCGTCGAGGAGCCGACGGATGGTGACGGACCGCGCGTCCACCCGGCCTGGCTGCCCCCGGAGGCGTTCCGGTCACTCGGCGCGCGCCGCATCCTCCTGCACGGCGAAGGGTTGCTCATCGACACCGTCCTCGACGAGGTCTCGCGCGCCTGCGCGCGTTACGGCGGGTTGGTGTGGCACTCCCCGTCCTGGGACGTCGACGTCGATCTTCTGCTCGCTCTGCGCGACGCCGGTGAGCTGCCCAACCCGGCGGTGGAGGCGGCGCGCGTCGCCGCGGAGGCGGCGCTGGTCGAGCTGGGCGACGACGGGACGCTCGGCGACGAGGGTTTCCTGTTGGCGCAGGCCGGCGACGTGACGGTGGTGCTGGCCGACGCGCCGGCCGGCCTGCTGTACGGGCTCTTCCACGTGGTCCGGCTCTGCGCGGCTGCCTTCGACCCGACCCGCCCTCCGGAGCGGCACCGGCCGGCGCTGCGCCGGCGCATGCTGAACCACTGGGACAACGTGGCCGTGCATCCGGTGATGGGCCAGGTCGAACGGGGGTACGCGGGCGGCTCGATCTTCTGGCAGGACGGCCGTTCGCGCGGCGACCTGGCCCGGGTACGGGAGTACGGGCGGCTGCTGGCCTCCTGTGGGGTCAACGCGATCTCGGTGAACAACGTCAACGTGGCCCGCACCGAGGCGCTGCTGCTCACCGACCGGCTCGGCGACGTGGCCGAGATCGCGGACGTGCTGCGCCCGTACGGCATCCGGGTGCACCTGTCGGTCAGTTTCGCCGCGCCGGTGATCCTCGGTGGTCTGCCGACCGCCGACCCGCTGGACGAAACCGTGCGGGTCTGGTGGGCCTCGACCACCCGGCGGGTGTACGACCGCATCCCGGACTTCGGTGGTTACCTGGTGAAGGCCGACTCGGAGGGGCAACCCGGCCCGTTCACGTACGGCCGTGACCACGCCGACGGCGCGAACCTGCTGGCGGAGGCGCTCGCCCCGCACGGGGGAGTGGTGCACTGGCGGGCGTTCGTCTACAACCACCACCAGGACTGGCGGGACCGGTCCACCGACCGGGCGCGGGCCGCCTACGATCACTTTGCCCCGCTCGATGGGCGCTTCCGCACCAACGTGGTCGTCCAGGTGAAGTTCGGCCCGGTGGACTTCCAGACGCGGGAGCCGGTCTCACCGGTGCTCGCCGCGATGCCGTCGACCCGGCTGGCTGTGGAGTTGCAGGTAACCCAGGAATACACGGGTCAGCAGCGGCACGTCTGCCACCTCGGCCCATGGTGGAGTGAGGTGCTGCGCTTCGCGCCCTGGGGGCCGGGCGGGCGGACGATCGCCGACGTGGTCACGGGAGAGGCGGCGGCGGGCGGTGGGCTGGTCGCGGTCGCCAACGTCGGCGACGACCTCTTCTGGACCGGGCATCCGTTGGCACAGGCCAACCTGTACACGTTCGGCCGGCTGGCCTGGGACCCTCGACGGGACCCGACGGAGATCCTCGACGAGTGGATCACGCTGACCTTCCCGCCGTCGGCGACCGCCGACGCGGACCTGGTGCGGCGGACACTGCACGAGATCATGGACGACTCGTGGCGCACCTATGAGCGCTACACCGCCCCGCTGGGCGTCGGCTTCATGGTCAACCCTGGCGACCACTACGGCCCCGGCGTCGACGGGTACGAGTACACGCGGTGGGGCACCTACCACTTCGCCGACCGCGACGGCGTCGGTGTGGACCGCAGCCGGGCGTCGGGCACCGGCTTCACCGGTCAGTATCCGCCGTACTGGGCCCAGGTGTACGAGTCACCCGAGAGCTGCCCCGACGAGCTGCTGCTCTTCTTCCACCACGTGCCGTACGGGCATGTGCTGCACAGCGGCTCGACGGTCATCCAGCACATTTACGACAGTCACTTCGCGGGGGTCGAGGAGGTGACGGCGATGCGACGGAGGTGGCAGAGGCTGAACGGCATGATCGACCCGAGCGTCTACCAGCGGGTCGCCGAACGCCTTGAGGAGCAGGTGCGGTGCGCCACCGAGTGGCGCGACCAGATCAACACGTACTTCTTCCGCAAGTCCGGGGTGCCGGACGAGCGAGGGCGGGACATCTACTGAGCGGTCCGGTTGGTTCCGAAAACGTCCCGGTAATTTCTCGCCACCTGTCACCACTGACGATGCTCGTCAATGTCGGTCCGCGCGCAGGTGGCCCCCGAAACCGTTGCGGCGAAAGGTTTCCGGAAGTCTTGACAATCGAGTGTGCTCGATTGAAGCTGACATGGTCACGCGAGCCGCGGTCAAGGTCGGGCGAAGGGCAGTCCTCGACTTGAGTCCCCTTCCACGCGCCTTTTTCGCAAGGGATCGCGACAATGACACTGAAGACGAGAACGCTTGGCGTCGTCCTGGCGGCCGTGACGTTGGCCGCCGCCGCGCTGACGTTCGCCGCCCCCGCCTCGGCGGCGACGCTCACGCAGGTGACCAACTTCGGCACCAACCCCACCAACCTGCAGATGCACCTGTACGTCCCGGACCGGGTGGCGACCCGACCGGCGATTCTCCTGGCGATGCACTACTGCACCGGGACGGGCCCCGCGTTCCACTCGGGCACCCAGTACGCATCCCTCGCGGACCGGTACGGGTTCATCGTGATCTACCCGTCGGCGACCCGCAGCAGCAAGTGCTGGGACGTGTACTCGCCGCAGGCGCTACGCCGAGGCGGCGGTAGCGACCCGGTCGGGCTCATGTCCATGGTCGACTATGTGAAGCAGCGTTACTCCGCCGACCCGGCGCGGATCTTCGCCACCGGCACCTCCTCCGGCGCGATGATGACCAACGTCATGCTGGGTGACTACCCGGACGTCTTCGCGGCGGGCGCGTCGTTCGCCGGGGTGCCGTTCGCCTGTTTCGCCACCGGCGGCACCTCGGAGTGGAACAGCCAGTGCGCGAACGGGCAACTCATCCGGACCGCGCAACAGTGGGGTGACCTGGTTCGGGAGGCGTACCCCGGCTACACCGGGCAGCGGCCCCGGATGCAGATCTGGCACGGCACCAATGATGAGACGCTGCGCTACCCGAACTTCGGTGAGCAGGTCAAGCAGTGGACCAACGTGCACGGGTTGAGCCAGACCCCGACGTACACCGACTCCCCGCAGTCCGGCTACACCCGCACCCGGTACGGCAGCAGCGGTCCGATGGCGCCGGTCGAGGCGATCAGCATGCAGGGTGTCACGCACAACCTGCCGGTCGACGCCGCGCAGGTGATCCGCTTCTTCGGGCTGGACGGCACCGCACCGCCGACGACCCCACCGCCGACGACCCCACCCCCGACGACTCCACCCCCGACGACTCCACCCCCGACCACCCCGCCGCCGACCGGGGGCGCCTGCCGGGTCGGCTACACGGTCAACGCCTGGAACAACGGTCTCACCGCCAGCGTGGCGATCACCAACACCGGTGCCACCGCGGTGAACGGCTGGGCGCTGACCTTCACGCTGCCCAGCGGGCAACGCATCACCAACGGCTGGAATGCCCAGTACGCGCCGACGAGCGGTGCGGTGACCGCCAGCAACGTCTCCTACAACGGCACCATCGCCCCGAACGCGTCGGTCGAGATCGGCTTCCAGGCCACGCATGAGGGCGGCGCCGGTAAGCCCGCTTCGTTCGCCCTCAACGGTGCCGCCTGTTCGGTTTCCTGAGTTCCCCCCCCACCCCACCACCCGAGAAGGAGTCGCACGATGAGGAATACGAGATGGAAGGCGGCATCGAGAGCCGCCGTCGCGCTGACCAGCGCGGGCGCCCTCGCCGCCGGGATGGCGCTGTTCCTGACGGCGCCGGCCGCCGCCGGTACGACGCTCGGCGCGTCGGCCACCGAGAAGGGTCGGTACTTCGGTACGGCGGTGGCCGGATTCAAGCTCTCCGACAGCACGTACACCACGATCTTGAACCGTGAGTTCAACATGGTGACGGCTGAGAACGAAATGAAGATGAACGCCACCGAGCCGCAGCAGGGTCAGTTCAGCTTCGGGTCGGCGGACCAGATCGTCAACCACGCGCGCAGCCGTGGGATGAGCGTGCGGGGTCACACGCTGGCGTGGCATTCGCAGCAGCCCAGCTGGATGGAGAACATGAGCGGCAGTGCGCTGCGCTCGGCGATGCTCAACCACGTGACGCAGGTGGCCACCTACTACCGGGGCAAGATCCACTCGTGGGATGTGGTGAACGAGGCGTTCGCGGACGGTAGTTCGGGTGCGCGTCGGGACTCGAACCTCCAGCGCACCGGCAACGACTGGATCGAGGCGGCGTTCCGGGCCGCCGACGCGGCGGACCCGAACGCGAAGCTCTGCTACAACGACTACAACACCGACAACTGGACGCACGCGAAGACGCAGGCCGTGTACAACATGGTGCGGGACTTCAAGTCCCGTGGCGTGCCGATCGACTGCGTGGGCTTCCAGTCGCACTTCAACAACGACTCGCCGTACGTGAGCAACTACCGCACCACGCTGTCGAGCTTCGCGGCGCTCGGTGTGGACGTGCAGATCACCGAGTTGGACATCCAGGGCGCGTCGGCGAACACCTACCGCAGCGTCGTCGAGGACTGCCTGGCCGTGGCCCGGTGCAACGGCATCACCGTCTGGGGCATCCGGGACAGCGACTCGTGGCGGTCCTACCAGAACCCGCTGCTGTTCGACGGCAACGGTCAGAAGAAGGCGGCGTACGACGCGGTCCTCGCCGCGTTGAACAACGGCACCACGCCGACCGACCCGCCCACGGACCCGCCGACCAACCCGCCGACCGACCCGCCCACGAACCCGCCGGGCACGGGTGGCTGCACGGCGACGGTCTCGGTGAACCAGTGGACGGGTGGCTTCGTCGCGAACGTTCGGGTGACGGCCGGCTCCTCGGCCCTCAACGGTTGGACGGTGACGATCGCGCTGCCGTCGGGCGCGACGGTCACCAACGCGTGGAGCGCCGACCGCAGCGGTAACACCGGCACGACAACCTGGACGAACGTGTCGTACAACGGCCAGGTCGGTGCCGGACAGTCCACCGAGTACGGCTTCCAGGCCAACGGCACCGCCGGCAGCCTGAGCCCCACCTGCTCAGCCCGCTGACCCCACCCACCCCAAGCGGTTGATCAAGAGGTTCGCGTCACGGCGCACCCTGCTGGTGACGCGAACCTCTTGATCACCGGGTCGGGCCGGGCAGGCGCATGGCCTGCCCGGGGGTGTCAGGAGGTGCAGATTCTCTTGGGTGGTTGGACGTCCAGTTTGTTGAATACGTTGTCGACTCTGCCGATGCCGGCCGTCGCCGCGATAGGCCCGGCATTCACCAGATCGAGGAACGCGTTGATCGCCTTCGTCAGGCCCGCGGGGATGGTGTAACCGACGCCGTAGTTCAGGAACACGCCGAGCTGGGTGCTGCGGCACAGCACGAGCGGTGCTCCCAGGGCGGAGCCGACGGTCAGCCCCACCGAGGCGGTGACTGTCGCGTACAACCCGGCGGTGAAGCCGAGCGCCCCCAGACCAGCCCGGAACGCGGCCTGGTAGTGGACGATGATCCCACTCACGCCGACTGACGGCCCGCTGATCGAGTCCGTGATGCTGTTGCGGACGCTGAGGCGCCAGGGCTCGGTGACGCCGAACGCACCGTTGGCGTAACCGAACCCCACCGAGCCACCCAGCGACCACTCACCGGCGGCCTTGATGTTGCCGTCCTTGGCGCTGAAGGCCGTCTGTACGCCGATGAGTTGGTTCGCGGTGACGGAGAACGGTACGCCGAGGATCTCGCCCACCGGCACGCTGAAGTCCAGGGGGATGGGGATGCGCTTGTTGATGTTCTGGCGGCTGTCGGTGGCCCCCGCGATCTCGATCCGCAGGCCAGCCATCCCGCCGATCCGTAATTCCGCCCTGCGGACGGTGGCGCCGCGAATCTCCAGATGGAACCGGGCGGTGGGCTTCTTCATCAGCAACGTCGCGGTGCCGGCGACGCGGATCCCGCCGCCGTCGTAACTGAAGTGCGCGCCCACACCGCCGGCACAGCAGATGGGGGTGACGCCGAACCCGGCCACCTGCCGCTGGGCGGCGGAGGCCGCCTGCCGCTGGGCGGGGAAGGCCACCGGTCGCACCGCGCCCCCGGCACCCCCGCCCCTGCCCCCGCCGTCGGCGTCGGCGTCGTACTCCGCCCAGAAGGGCGTGCCCGCGTCGTACCGGGTCGGGTTCTCCAGCGCGACCGGGCCGTCACTGGCGAACGTGCCGTCGCGGATCACGTCGGTGATGTCCACCGGCCCCAGGGTCACCGCCAGGTCACCGGAGTCACGCCGGAGGTCGAGCACCCGCCCGACCGCCCGCTCGGTGAGGAACATGACCTTCCCCCGGGCGAGCTTGTTCGCGCCGTTGGCGCTGGGGTCGATGCGCCAGGTGAGCGCGTCCTCGGAGAGCCCGCGCACCGACGCGCCGCCGCCGCCGACGAACACCACGTCGGGTTGGTAGGTCACCTCCGGGTTGGGCGCGGGCGCCACCCCGTACCGTTGGTCTCCGCCGTCGGCCGATGGGCGCTGCGGCGTCGGGTCGGCGGCACCCGACGCGCAGCCCGCGAGGAGCAACAGGGTCACGGTGAGCAGCGCGACCACCGCCTGGTGACGCCTCGGCCCGGGTGCCCCCACGTCGGCTCCCTCGCCGTTCAGAGACGGCCGGCGGCGGTGCGGGCCGCGGTTTCCAGAGCTTTGCGGTACGTCGCGGGATCCTCGCTGCGGACGAGCCGGACGCAGGCCCACACCCCGCCCTTGCTGACGAAGACCGTGCCGTCCTCGGCGTACGCCTCGTCGCCCGCCCCGCTGATCGGGGTCAGCTTGTGCCCGAGTTCCCGGTCGATGTCGAGAAACTTCTTCGCGCCGTCGCCGACGTACACCTCCACCTGCGCGGTCGGCCCGGTCACCGGTCCGGTGTAGGTGCAGCTGTCCCGATCCTCCGCCTTCTCCAGCGGGTCCTGCAGCGGGGTTCCGGCCAGCTTCTCGGCCTCATCCTTGGTCAGCAGGGTGCAGGCGTCGACCTTCACCGCGGCCGGCGCATCCGTCGACGGCGTCGGCTCCGGCTCGCTGGCGGGCGTCGCCGCCACGCTCGGTCCCGCGCCGGCCGCCGGGGTGCTGCCGCCGTCATCGTTACCGCCGACCAGTCCGCAGCCGCCGAGCGCGCTGAGCGTCGACACGGCGGCCACGGTGGCCAGGAACTGGACACGCCGCCGTTGGACGGTTCCGAGGTGCGTCATCGTGGCTCCACTTCATCTGTGAGGTCGACCGGTCGAGGGCTTTCGCATCACAGTGGAAGGGCGTCGAGCACCTTGCGCAGCGTCGGCTCGTACCCGCCGGGGCTGGCACCGATCGCCTGGAAGCTGCTGAGCGTCACGGTGTAGCTGCCCTTGTCGCTGATGACGACGGCCTCACCCCCGATGTCCTTGACTGCCAGGTACGCCTTGCGACCCTTGTCGACGTCCTTCACCTCGCGGTAGGTCTGCGTGGCCTGTTCGCGCTGGTAGTCGTACGTGGCCTCGCCGGCCGTCGGGGAGGCGGTGGTGATGGTGAACATGGCCACCCCGTTGCCGTCGCCGAACAGGCAGGAGCCCTCGTCCTTCATGCTCTGGTCGACAAGGTCGGACACCTGGGCGGCGGTGAACGGGCACGCCGGCCGCTCGACGGCCGACACGTCACCCCCGTCGGCGTCGATCCCGACGTCGGCGTCGGTGTCGCCTCCGGCGGCGCTGCCGGTGTTGTCGTCGGGCCCGCACGCGACGAGCGGGAGCAGTAGCAGCGAGCACCACAGGGGTGCGATCAGACGGCGCACAGTCATGCTTCCTTCGGCTGTCGTGGGATCTCCGGATTGATGGAGCCGATCGCCGGTCGCTGGATCCACCGAGCCGGAATCAGTCTGTCGACACGCCACGCGGCGGCTGCGGCGGCAGCGGCCACCGCGTCCGCGTCGGGGCCTTCGACCAACGCGATCACGACATCGTCGGTGGGTAGCCGGATGGCGGCGACCAGCCGGCAGTCCGAGGTGCCGAGAACCGGCACCGACGCGTTCGCGCCGCGAGAGCGGTCGTACTGCTCCAGTGCGAACAGGTAGCCGGCCATGAGTCGAGGCTAGGTTCGCGCAGCCGGCGAGGAATCGGGCGTTTCCCTATGCTTGCGTGTCGGCCCTGGTCATGGCGGCACCCAACTCGGCCCGGGTGGAGATGCCGAGCTTGCGGTAGATCCGGGCGAGGTTCGCCTCCACCGTCTTCGGGCTGACGAAAAGCTCGTCGGCGATGGCCCGGTTGGTGCGCCCGCGCGCCGCCAGCCGCGCGACCCGTTCCTCGGTGGCGGTGAGGTGCCGAGGGGTAGGGGGGCGGCCACCGACGCGGGCCAACTCGGCACGGGCGCGGACCGCGAAAGCCTTCGCGCCGAGCGCGTTGAACTCCGCGACCGCCGCCTCCAGGGCCTGCCGGGCCGGCAGCTTACGGCGCGCCCGCCGGTGCACGATCCCGGCCACCAGCAGGCAGCGCGCGCGGTCCAGTGGCAACACGTCCGGCGGTACGGACGCCCGCGCGGCGGCCAACGCGTCGAGCGACACCTGGGGATCGAGGCCGGTGGCGCTGTCCAGCAGGGCACGGGCCCGGGCGAGGCCCAGCGTCGTCCAGGGGCGCGGCAACCGGTGGTGTCGGGCGGCCAGGCGCTCCAACACGGCCGCCGCCCGGTCGAGATCACCGGCCCCGACACATGCCTCGATCCAGTCCGGCTCGAACCGCATCGCCAGCGGCTCCACCAGGCCCTTCGCGTCGAGCATCGTGGCCAGGCTGGTGAAGGCGGCGGCGGCCTCCGCCATCTGGCCGGCGGACAGGGCCACGAACCCCGCCAGCTGCTGGTGGATGCGCCGGCACCAGTCGTCGTCCAGGTCGTCGGCGATCCGCAGGCCGGCCTGCGCCACCTGGGTCGCCTCGGCCAGGCGTCCTCGGTGCGCATCGAGCAGAGCGGCCAACCAGGCTTCACCGACCAGGCCGGTGCCGAGCTGGTCACCAAGCTCGCGGGCGGCGGTGATGTGCCGTTCGGCCTCCTCCCACCGCCCGGCCAGCAACTCGGCCTCGCCCAGGTGGGAGAGCAGCTCGTGTTGCAGCGGCTCGTCGCCTCGGGCCTCCGCGCGGCCGAGCATCCGGTGCAGCCGACGTCGGGCCCGCTCCGCGTCGTCGACCGACTTCCACCAGATCGCGGGCACCGTACTCGCCAGCCATGCTGGTTCGTCGCCCTCCAGGGCGAGGGCCCGGTCCAGCAGGTCGCTACGCGGTGCCCGCCCGAGGCGTACCTCCTGGAAGAAGAGCAGGACGAGGGCGGCGGCGAGCAGGTCATGGTCGTCGTCGCGTCCGTCGAGCAGCGTGGCGGCGGCCTCGGCGTGGTCCCGGGCCGCCTCGGTGCGGTCCTCGAAGACGGCGAGGTGGGCGTGGATGCGCCCGGCCAGCGCCGAGTCAGGTCGAGCCGCCGCCAGTGCCAGCGTGCAGTTGTCGACGGCCACCCGGGTGGCCTCCCCGCCGGACCAGGCGACGATGGCGCGCAGCAACAGTGACTCGGCCCGCACATCGCCGTCGAACTCGGTGGCGACCGCCTCGGCCGCGAGCCGGGCAGCGGGGAAGTCCCCACTGTCGAACCGGCAGCGCGCGGCCGCGAACCGCCGTTGGCCCAGTCGCGCCCGGTTCTGCAGCGGGGTGAGCTGCGCGGCGCGGTCGTTGAGCTCGGCGGCCAGGTCGGGTGCGCCCCGGCCGTGCCATCGTTCGGCCGCGCCGGCGAGGGTGTCCGCGACCACCGGGTCCGGGTCGGTCGTGCAGAGTGCGAGGTGCCGGGCCCGTTCGTCGGGATCGGTCAGCAGGTCGGCCAGCTGGCGGTGCAGGCGGCGACGGACGCCCGGTGGGATGCCGGCCCGGACCGCGGCCGCGTGCACCGGATGGGTGAAGCGCACGCCGGTCGGGGTCACGACGATCAGCCCGGCCTCCTCGGGCGCGTCGAGCGCTGCGGATGACACCCCCGCCACGCTCAGGTCGGCCAGTGTGGGCACGGTGAGCAGTGCGGCCAGGCGTATCGCGTCGCGGCTGGCCGGGGGCAGTCCGGCGACGACGTCCGCGAGCAGGTGGTGCATGGACGCGGCTACCGGCAGGTCGTCCCCGGGTGCGGGCTGACGCGGGAGGCGTTGCATCGCGCGCACCACCTCGATGGCCAGCAGTGGGTTGCCCTCGGACTCCCGGGCCACCCGGACGAGCATCGGTCGGGTGAGGGTGACGCCGAGTTGGTCGCGCAGGACATGGTGCAGTGCGCCCACGTCGAGGGGTGGCACGTCGACCCGGGCGACCTGGCCGCCGTCGCGGCCCTCGTCGAGTCCGAGCGGTACGGCCTCGGGTGTGTTCCCACCTCGGCGGCGGCTGACCAGGGTGGCGAGGCCGGTCAGCCGGCGCAGCGCGTACCGCAGCGCGCGTTCACTGGGCCGGTCCAGCCAGGGCGCGTCGTCCACGGCGACGAGCACCCCGCGATGGGTGTGCGCGGTGATCGC
The DNA here is from genome assembly GCF_036902955.1 of Micromonospora sp. CPCC 205558. Lineage (NCBI taxonomy): Bacteria > Bacillati > Actinomycetota > Actinomycetes > Micromonosporales > Micromonosporaceae > Micromonospora > Micromonospora sp. CPCC 205558. The sequence continues at coordinate 85,180 of NZ_JBAKHR010000021.1, read as the reverse complement.
GGCCTCCAGCAGCGACCGGGTGGCCGCTCCGACCACCCGGACGTCGACCGGCTCGTGGGCGTCGCCGGAGAGGAGCACGACCTCCCCGGCCACCCGCTGGGGCCGGGGCAGTGCGGCGACCTGGTCGGCGAGCGGGCGGAGCAGGTCGGCCAGCGCCGCGTACGGCAACTCGGACTCGGCTTCGGTGGGCGCGCAGCTCAGCACCAGCCAACCGGCCTGGGTGGCCTGCGCGACCAGCGCCCGCCACAGCTCGGTCTTGCCGATGCCGGCCGACCCCTCCAGAAGCACCGACCCGGGTTTGACCAGCAGTTTCCAGGCCCGGTCGAACACCTCGTCCCGCCCGACGATGGCGTGTCGCATGGGCGAATTCTGGCACCCGGACAGGGTCGTCGAACATCCCGCCAAGGGATGATCGGAGCCGACGTACGTCGCTCAGCCGTCGATGCGGGTGATGTTGCGGATCTTGTTGGACGCGTCCAGGGCGGCGACCTTGTACGCCTCAGCCAGCGTCGGGTAGTTGAACACCGCGTCGACCAGGTAGTCGATCGTGCCGCCGCAGCCCATCACCGCCTGACCGATGTGGACGATCTCGGTGGCGGCGGTGCCGAACACGTGCACCCCGAGCAGTCGGCCGTCGTCGGGGGAGACGAGCAGCTTCAGCATGCCGTACGAGTCGCCGACGATCTGGCCCCGGGCCAACTCCCGGTAGCGGGCGATGCCCACCTCGAACGGGGTGGAGCTCTCGGTGAGCTGCGCCTCGGTCTGCCCGACGAAGCTGATCTCCGGGATCGTGTAGATGCCGATCGGTTGCAGGCCGTGCATCTCCCGGATCGGCTCGCCGCAGGCGTGTTGCGCGGCCAGCCGGCCCTGCTCCATCGAGGTGGACGCGAGCGCGGGGAAGCCGATCACGTCGCCGACGGCGTAGATGTTCTCCACCGGGGTGCGGTAGTTGGCGTCGACAGCGATCCGGCCCCGTCGGTCCGCCTCCAGCCCGGCCGCTTCCAGCGCCAGATCGTCGGTCTGGCCCTGCCGGCCGGCCGAGTACATCACCGTGTCGGCGACGATTTTCTTGCCGCTCTTGAGGATGCAGAGCGCCGCCGTCTGGTGTTTCTCCACGGCGGCGACCTCCTCGCCGAAGCGGAACGCCACGGACAGGTCGCGCAGGTGGTACTTGAGTGACTCGACGACCTCGTCGTCACAGAAGTCCAGCATCCGGTCGCGGCGCTCCACCACTGTCACCTTGGTGCCGAGCGCGGCGAACATCGAGGCGTACTCCATGCCGATCACACCGGCGCCGACCACGACCATGCTGCGGGGTACGGCCTGGAGGTTGATGACGCCGTCGGAGTCCACGATGGTCCGGTCGTCGAAGTCGACGCTGCCCGGGCGGGCCGGGCGGGTGCCCGCGGCGATGACGATCTTGTCGAAGGTCACCTTGGACTCGCGGCCGGAGCCTCCGTCAACCCAGATCGAGTGAGCGTCGGCGAAACGCCCTGTGCCGGTGATCATCGCGACCCGGTTGCGGGCCAGTTGGTTACGGATGACGTCGGTCTGCCGGGTGATGACGTGCTGGGTCCGGGCGGCCAGATCGCTGACCGTGATCTCCTCCTTGACCCGGTAGCTGCTGCCGTACAGGTCCCGCTGGCTCAGGCCGGTCAGGTAGAGCACGGCCTCGCGCAGTGTCTTGGAGGGGACGGTGCCGGTGTTGATGCACACCCCACCGATCATGTCGCGGCGGTCCACGATGCCGACCCGCCTGCCGAGCTTGGCGGCGGCGATCGCGGCCTTCTGACCGCTGGGTCCGGAACCCAGCACCAACAGGTCGTAGTCATACACAGGCGTTAGCGTCGCAAGATGTCCCGGCGCGCGCCAGACTTCGTAGGCGAGTGTTACTCAGCCGCCACCACGCAGACGCCGCCGTTGAGCGTGACCTCCTCCGGTGCCTGGGCCCCGGTGGCGACGAACCCCAGCGACACGGTGCCGCCGGGCGGGATCAGCGCGTTGTGGCGGACGTTGCGCACCCGCAGGTAGCTGCTGTCGCGGACCGCGCAGCTCGGCGGTGGTGGCAGCGTGGTCGCGGTGACCGGTTCGGACAGGGGTGACAGGTGGCCGGCCTCGTCGCGGGCCTGCACCACGAAGGTGTACGTGGTGTTCGGCGTCAATCCGCTGATCTGGGTGCAGTTGCGCCCGACCGGGTAGCCCACCACCCCCACGTTGTCGGTCGAGGCGGCCCAGGTCAGCTCGACCCAGGTGGTGTCGACGGCGACGACAGTGATCGGGCCGGGAGCGGTGGGTCGTTTGGTGTCCGCCGCAGCGTACGCCGACCTCGGCGCGCGGAGTCGCCCCAGGGCTGGTGGCTGGTGTGCCGGTCGTTGCCTTTGGAGCTGAATCGTCTACGACATCGGTGGCCGCCGGTGCCGCTGATTCGTTGACGACATCAGCTCCAAAGGCAACGAACAAGACATCAGCCCGCCCGCGAGCCACCGCCCGCGAGCCACCGCCCGCGAGCCACCGCCCACCAGAGCCCGACCTAGCCGACGAGGCGGCGCTCCCAGGCCCAGGCGGCGATCTCGACCCGGTTGCGGGCCTTGAGTTTCATCTGCACGCTCGCCAGGTGGGTCTTGACAGTGCCCACGGCGATGAAGAGTTGGGTGGCGATCTCGGCGTTGGTCAGGCCCCGGGCGACGAGCTTCACGACGTCGAGTTCCCGTGGCGACAGGCCACCGTCGTCGCGCGCCGGAGCGGGCGAGCTGAGGTGCTCCAACAGCCGTACCGTGATCGAGGGGCTGATCAGCGCGTCGCCGGACACGGCCGCGCGGACCGCCTCCACCAGCAGGGCCGGGCCGGAGTCCTTGAGCAGGAAGCCGCACGCGCCGTTGGCGAGCGCGGTGTGCACGTACTCGTCGAGGTCGAAGGTCGTCACGACGACCACCCGGATCGGGTCGGCGACGCCCGGGCCCGCGAGCAGCCGCAGTGCCTCAAGACCGTCGAGGCGGGGCATCCGGATGTCCAGCAGCACCACGTCCGGGCGCAGTCGTCGGGCCAGTTCGACGGCCTGGACGCCGTCGGCGGCCTCGCCGACCACCTCCATGTCCGACTGGGCACCAATGATCATGCCGAAGCCGGTCCGGACCATGGCCTGGTCATCGGCGATCAGCACCCGGATCACCGCGTCACCGCCACCCGGAGCGGGAACGCCGCGTCGAGCACCCAGCCACCGGCGACACCGGGCCCGGCGGTGATCGTGCCGCCGAGGGCGCGTACCCGCTCGGTGAGACCGATCAGGCCGAAGCCGTGCCCCCGGGCCGGCGCGGTGCGCGGCGACGCGCCGTCGTCGGCGACCCGGACCAGCAACCAGTCCGGGGTACGCCGCAGGGCCACGTCCACCGACCGCGCGTCCGGCGCGTGCTGGCGAGCGTTGGTCAGCCCCTCCATCACCACCCGGTACGCCGACGTCGAGACCTCCACGGGCAGCCCATTCAGGTCGCCGTCGACGTGCAGTCGTGCCGGCGCGTTCGCCGCGCCGTTGAACCCGCTCACCAGCGGCTCCAGTTCGGTCACCCCGGCCAGCGGAGCCAGCGGCGCGTCCGGCGGGGCGTGCGGGTTGCGCAGGATCCCGACCATCCGCCGCATCGAGGCCATCGTCTCCGCGCCGGCCCGCTCGATCTGCTCCAGGGCGACGATCACCCGTTGCGGGTCCTGCTCGGCGACGAAGCGGGCACCCTGTGCCTGCACCACGATGCCGGTGACGTGGTGCGCGATGAAGTCGTGCAGGTCCCGGGCGAACTCCGCGCGCTGCTCGGCTCGCACCAACGCGATGGCCCGCTCCCGACCGGCGGCCATGATCCGCAGATAGAGGCCCACCGCGGCGGCTCCGGCCGCGGCGAGCACCTGGAGCAGACCGAAGATCACCAGGAGGCTTTCGGCGCCGGAACGCAGCGGCAACGTGGCGACGGCGAGCCCGGCGGCCACCGCCGCCGCCGGGGCGAGCCGGGGCGCGCCCCAGCGCGCCACCACGAAGACCACCCCGATCAGCCCGGCCGACTCGGCGAGCCCCCAACTACCGCCGAGCACGTAGCTGCCGCCGGAGACGACCACGATCGCCGCGGTCACGGCCAGTGACGCCGAGGCGAGCGCCAGCGCGCCCACCGGCAGCCGGCGGGAGCCCAGCCGGTGCACCGGTAGCCACAGCGGCACCGTCGCCACCGCGAGCCCTATCCGCACCAGCAGGATCAGGAGATCGGCCATGCTCTCGGGCCGGCTGAACCGCAGGTCGAAGAGGGCGAGCAGCCCCATGGCCACCAGGGCGGCGGCCTGGGCCAGGCGTACCCACCATCGTCGAAGATCCGGCGTGCTCATGGTGACCCAGCGTAGCCAGCCCGACGGAGTTGCCGGATCGGCCAAAAGGCAGACCCGGCGCCGGCGATACCCGGCCCCGGGCCGATGCGCCCACCCCCCGTTGAGGGCGAGGCTTCCCGGGTCAGCACGCAGCCACTGGAGGAACGATGACAACCCACGCCCCGCCGCAGACCACCCACGCCGCGGTCGCCGCGGTCGACCTGGTGAAGGTGTACGGCAGCGGCGAGACCGCCGTCCGTGCCCTGGACGTGGTCTCGGTCGGGTTCGGCCGGGCCGAGTTCACCGCGATCATGGGCTCGTCCGGGTCGGGCAAGTCGACCCTGATGCACTGCCTTGCCGGCCTCGACACGGCCACCTCCGGCCGGGTCCTGCTCGGCGGCACGGAGTTGACCGGCCAGTCCGACCGGACCCTGACCCGGGTACGCCGGGAGCGGATCGGGTTCGTCTTCCAGTCCTTCAACCTGCTGCCGCAGCTCACCGCCGCGCAGAACATCACCCTGCCGCTGGACCTCGCCGGTCGGCAGCCCGACGCGGAGCTCCTCGCGCACCTGGTGCGGGTGCTGGGCCTCGGCGACCGTCTGAACCACCGGCCCAGCGAGCTGTCCGGCGGCCAGCAGCAGCGGGTCGCGCTGGCCCGGGCGTTGGTGGCCCGCCCCGAGGTGGTCTTCGCCGACGAGCCGACCGGCAACCTCGACTCCCGCTCCGGTGCGGAGGTGCTCACCATCCTGCGCGACTCGGTACGCGACCTCGGCCAGACCGTCGTCATGGTCACCCACGACCCGATCGCCGCCGCGTACGCCGACCGGGTCGTGCTGCTCGCCGACGGGCGGCTGGCCGGCGAGATCGACAAGCCGAACCAGGTGTCGGTCACCGACGCGCTGCGGGATCTGGCGGCCCGCGCATGAGGGCCACCGTGCTGCGTACCCAGACGACGGCCGTGGCCCGGCGCCCCGGCCGGCTGATCCTGACCGGTTTGGCGATCCTGGTCGCGTCGTTCGTCGTCTTCGGCACCGTGCTGGTGCAGCAGATCACCGAACGGACCGTGCGGGACAACCTCAGCGGCACTCCGGCCGTCACCGACCTGGTGATCGGCAGCACCGACGTCCCGCCACCCACCGTGACGGACGTGCGGCAGATCCGGGCCGTGCCCGGTGTGGCCGAGGCGGTGGCCCGGGTCGCGACCGGGGTCTCCATCGGCGAGGGGTACCTCAACCTCCAGTCCGATCCGGGCACCGGCCCGCTGAGCACGGTCCGAGTGATCGAGGGCACCTACCCGGACCAGCCCGGCGAGATCGCGGTCACGCCGCGCACCGCCGAGCGGCTCGGGCTCTCGGTCGGCACCACCACCAGCGGTACGGGCGGTGAACTCACCACGCCCGCCCCACTCACTGTCACCGGCGTGGTGGACACCGCCGCCGACGCCGGCTACGACGCGTACGCCCCGGAGAACGCTGTGATCGCCTGGGCGCGGCTGACGGCCGTGGAACGCGTCGACGTGCGGGTGGCCCCGGGCACCACGGCGGAGGTCGTCCGGCAACGGGTGACCGCGGCGGTCACCGGGCAACCGATCCGCACCGGCGCCGAGGTGCGCGAGGCCGAGGCCAACGCGGCTGCCGAGCAGGTCGGGAGACTCTTCATCCTGGTCGCCATGTTCGTCTCCATCGCGGTCGCCGCGGCGGCGCTGGTGGTCACCTCGACCTTCCGCATCGTCTTCGCCCAACGGATGCGGCAGCTCGCGCTGCTGCGGGCGGTCGGCGCGAGCCGGGGCACCCTGGTCGGGGCTCTGACCGCCGAGGGAGCCCTGACCGGTCTGGTCGCCGGGGTCGTCGGGGTCGCCAGCGCCCTCACTCTCGGGTACGCGCTGCCGGCGATCCTGCGTGCCACCGGCCACGCGGTCTCCTCGCCGGGCCTGCCACTGGCGGCGGCGGTCACGGTGGTGATCGGCGCCGTCGTGATCACCGTGCTGGCCGTGCTGGCACCGGCGCTCTCGGCCGCCCGGGTCTCCCCGCTGGAGGCGCTGCGGACGGCGAGCACCACCGCCGGCCGGCGCGGCATCGGGGCCCTCCGTCTGGCGAGCGGCCTGTTCATGGCCGTCGGCGCGATCCTGGCGGCAGCGGCGACGATCAGCCAGTTGCCGGAGCCGGACCAGTCGAACTACGACCCCGTGATGCCACTGCTCCTGCTGGTCGGGTCCGGCACCCTGGCGTTCTTCGCGCTGGTGGCCCTCGGCCCGCTGCTGCTGCGCCCGGTGCTGGCCGTGGTCGGTTGGCCGCTGCGCCAGCTCGGGCCGCTCGGGCGGATGTCGGTCGGCGGCATCGGCGGGGCGCCGCGCCGGGCGGCTGCGGTTTCCGTCGTGGTGGCGCTGGGCGCGACCCTGATCTCCGGGGTGGTCATCGGCGGCGCGTCGTTGCAGGTCCTCGCCGACCGCGAGATGGCGCTCTCGGCACCGAGCGACTTCGAGGTCATCGGCAACGGTGGGACGCTGCCGCCGGCTGTGGTGCGCCGCGCCGAGGCGGCGCGCGGCGCACTGGCCCGGGTGGTGCCGTACCGGAAGGTCGACGACGCCACGCTGCTGCGCGGCGCCGACAAGCTTGGCGACGTCGAGTCCGGCTATCCGACAAGCGATCTCGACCTGGCGGCGTTGCCGAGCACCGGTGACCTGGACGTGGCCCAGGGCAGCCTGGCCGATCGTGGCCCCGGCCGGATCGTGCTCAACAGCTGGGTCGCGCGGGACACGGGTCTGCGCGCCGGGGACACCGCGACGCTCGCCGTCGCCACCCGCCGGGTCGACGTGCGGGTGGTCGCGGTGCTGCCCGGTGACGGGCCGCTGCACACGGGCATCCTCACCGATCCGGCCGACCTGGACCGGCTCGGCGTGCCGGCCGCGTACACCGGTCTGTTGGCCGACGCGGCCGGCACCGGCGAGGACGGTCGCACCGCCGGCGTGCGGGCGCTGCGGCAGGCGATCGGGGGCAGCGACGGGGTGGGCCTCGCGGTGCTCGCCGACGAGCGGGACCGCAACGACGCGTTGGTGCGCACCCTGGTCTGGATCGCGGTTGGTCTGGTCAGCCTGACCGTGCTGATCGCGGTCGTCGGGGTGGGCTCCACGACCGCGCTCTCGGTGGTGGAGCGGGTACGCGAGTCCGGGTTGCTGCGGGCGATTGGGCTGTCCCGCACCGGCCTGCGCACCATGTTGACGGTCGAGTCCGGCCTGTACGGGCTGGTCGGCGCGACCATCGGTTTGGTGCTCGGCGTCCCGTACGCCTGGTTGGCGGTCCAGGCCCTCGGGATCGAGGCGCCGCTGACCGCGCCGCTGCTGCCGCTGGCCGGGCTCTTCGTGGTGCTGGTCGGGCTGACCGCGCTGGCCGGGGTACTGCCGGCCCGTCGGGCGTCGCGGGTCAGCCCGGTGGTGGCGCTGGGGGCTGACAACTGAGCACCGTCGTGGGGTGGCGCCGGCAGTCGGCGCCACCCCACGACGACCCGGTCAGTTGGGGTTGTTGGCGTGGGTCAACGTCTCCCAGGCGACGAAGAGGTTGTTGGTTCCGGCTGGACGTTGTTGCAGCGTGAGGGTCTGGGTGTTGGTCATGACGTTGCCCAGCCGGTTGCTCATCGCGTTGAAGCCGACCTCGGTGATCGGGCCGAGGCCCCGGGTGAGGCTGCCGCCGCAGAGCCAGGAGGGCGGCGCCTCGCCGAGCTGGTAGCGCGAGTGGAAGCCGAGCGCCTGACGCAGTCGCTCACCGACCTGTGGGTACAGGTCCCGTCCCTGGATCCGGGAGGTCTCCGCGACGTGCGAGATGGCGGAGATCCCGTACCCGGTGTGGACGAAGTCGCGGCAGGTCTCCTGGGCCAGGCCGGCGACGAAGGTGGACTGGCCCTGCCAGTAACCGATGATCTTCGCGCTGGTGTCCAGGCCGCTGCCGGGCGTCGTGTACGGCAACGCGCCGTCGCTGGGCAGATAGACGAAGGCCCGGGTGCGGTTGAGGTAGCGGGTGACCGCCGCGTCGTAGGCGGACCGGTCCTCCAGGAACACGGCGATGCCGACGGCGGCTTCCATCATGGTCAGTTCCCAGTTGCCGTTGCTGTTCGAGCCGTTGCGCACCATCGGCAGGTAGACGTTGCGCAGCATGGTGGCGAAGCGGTTGGCGTTGGGCCAGCTCGTGTACGTGTACTTGATGATCTCGGCCGCCCGGGGCCAGACCGAGGCGGCCCAGCCGGTCTGCAGCGGAGCGTTGCTGCCGGTGTGCGCGGTGATCGTGGCCGACCACGCGTCCATGATCTGGATCGACTTCTGCGCGTACCGGGCATCCCCGGTGAGATACCAGGCGAGCGCGTCGGTGTACGCGGCGATCGCGTCCTCACGCTCGTCGGTGCAGCCGTTGTTCGGGTTGGAGTAGGAACCGCACTCGACGACCGAACGGGGAGCCGGGGTACGCGACAGGGAGGCGTACCGGCTGCTCATCATCTGGTTGTGGGCCGCGGCCCAGGGCTGCGCGCCGGCCTGCACCCGGCCACGGACGAAGTCGAGCTGACCTCGGCTGACCAGCACACCGGGGTGGGTGAAACCACCCGAGGGCGGTGGTGTCGTGCCGCCGGTGGGCAGCGCCCAGGTCTGGTTGGCGGTGCCGGTGCAGCTCCAGATCTGCAGTGGGGTGCCGTCGGCCGAGCTGGGGCCGGTCGCGTCGAGGCACTTGCCCGAGGTCGGGTTGACCAGTTGGCCGGCGTTGGGCGACCACTGTTGCGCCCCGGTGCCGTTGCAGTCGTAGATCTGCACCCGGGCCCCGTTGGCGGTGCTGGCGGCGGCGACGTCGAGACACTTGCCCAGCGCCCGGATGGTGCCGTCGTCGGCCACCGTCCACTGTTGCGCGGCGGAGCCGTTGCAGCTGAAGAGCTGGACCTGTGTGGCATTGGCCGGGTTCGCGGCGGCCACGTCGACGCACTTGCCGCCGTACCCGGTGATGGCGCCTGTCGTGGCCGCCATCGCGGGCGACGCGCCGAGGACCAGGCCGGTCGGTACGGCGAGCAGGGCCGCGGCGAGCGCGGAGGTCAGTCTGATGCGGGGGTGGCGGGGCGCGGGCCCGGCCAATCGTCGCGCCATGTCGGGGTCCTTCCGGGCGGCGAAACAACTGTAAAGTGTGTTAATTATTACAGTCGTACACATCGATATCAATGTCTTCGTCGCCACGGGTGCCGTTACGGGTGCATCGACGCGCCCTTGAGCACCTTGTCCACCACGTTGCGCGGCGCGTGCAGCGCCAGGCCCACCAGATCGAGCTTCTCCCGACCGACCGCCTGGACGGCGGCGCGGTTGTCCCGGTCGTTGCCGGTGGCGAACAGCTCGGACGTGAATATCGCCAGCCGCAGGCCGCGGGCGAGAGCCCGCGAGTGCGCGCCGACCAACGCCGCCCGATCCCCGGCGAAGACCAGCACCGGCTGGCCGAACATCGGCAGGTAGCGGGTGCCGTCCGCGTCGAGGTACTCCTCGCCGAGCAACTCCGGCAGCGCGTTCGCGATGCCGCTGACCAGGAAGGCGGTGACGTTCAGCCGTTGCCAGCTCGCCAGGTCGTTGCGGAGCAGCACGGCGATCTTGGTGGGAAAGCGGATCGGTTCGGTCATGGCGTCGAGCCTGCCCGCCCCGGCACCCCCCGGTCTTGTACGTTCTTAGCGTGGCCACCCGCCCGGCGGGCTCGCACGTCAGCGCATGGCGACCGGCGGTAGCCGGGGTCGCCGAGGTCTTCCACGCCCACTTCGTGGACCACGCCTACCCCCGACACATCCACGACGTGTGGACGCTGTTGATCGTCGACGACGGCGCGGTCCGCTTCGACCTGGACCGGCACCGGCACGGCGCGCTGCGCACGTCGGTCACCCTGCTGCCGCCGTACGTGCCGCACGACGGCAGCTCCGCCACACCGGACGGCTTCCGCAAGCGGGTCCTGTACCTCGACACCTCGGCGCTCGACGCCGAGCTGGTCGGCCGGGCCGTGGACGAGCCGGACCTGGCCGATCCGCAGCTGCGCGACCGGATCCACCACCTGCACCAGGTGCTCGCCGAACCCGGCGACGAGTTCGAGGCGGAGAGCCGGCTCGCGCTCATTCTCGACCGACTGCGCCGCCAACTGCGCCAGCGCTCCCCGGTCGGCGGCCAGCCGGTCGGACGCGGGCTCGCGGTCCGACTACGGGAGCTGCTGGATGCCCGGACCGTCGAGGGAATCACCCTGGGGCAGGCCGCCGACCTGCTGCACGCCCACCCGACCCACCTGGTCCGGACGTTCACCCACGTGCACGGGGTGCCACCGCACTCGTACCTGACCGGCCGCCGGATCGAGCTGGCGCGTCGCCTGCTGCTGACCGGGCAGCGGCCCGCCGAGGCCGCCGTAGCGGCCGGCTTCTTCGACCAGGCGCACCTGACCCGCCACTTTCGGCGATACCTGGGTGTCAGCCCGGCCCGCTACCCGGCGCGGAGCTGATCGGCGGTCAGACGAGCTGGCCGCCGATGACCGTGAGCAGCCGCAGCTTCTCGTCGCTCGACGACCCGGGCACCGCGGTGAAGACCAACAGTGTCTGTGACTGGTCGGGGTCCACCAGCGTCTGGCAGTGCAGCTCCAACGCGCCGACCTCTGGGTGCAGGAAGTGCTTGGGTGGGCAGTAGCCGGCCGGCACCGGGTGCTCCCGCCACAGCTGCGCGAACTCCACGCTCCTGGCCAGCAGGTCGTCGACGAGCGCGGCGGCCCGCGAGCCGCGTCCGTCGCGGGTGTACGCCGCGCGCAGGTGCGCCACGAGCAGGCGGCTCTGCGTCTGGTGGTGCTCCGCCGGGTGCAGCTGGCGAGCCGTCGGGTCGGTGAACCAGCGGTGGTGCGCGCTGCGCGCCAGGCCGGTGTACCGGGTCTCGTCACCGAGCAGGGCGATGGCCGGCGCGGTCTGCGCCAGGGTCTCGCCGAGGTGGTTCACCACCTGCGCCGGGGTGTCGTGCATCCGGTCGAGGATCCGCATCATGCCCGGGTTCACGTGGTCCGCCCGCACCGCCCGGTGCGGAACGGCGTGGCCGGCCAGCTGGAACAGGTGATCCCGTTCGGCGAGGGAGAGCCGCAGGCCACGGGCGAGCGCGGCGAGCATCTGCTCCGAGGGGTGCGGCCCACGCTGCTGCTCCAACCGGCTGTAGTAGTCGGTGGACATTCCACTCAACGTGGCGACTTCCTCGCGGCGTAGCCCTCCGGTGCGTCGGCGGGGCCCCCGGGGCAACCCGACGTCCTCGGGCTGCAGGGCCTCCCGGCGGGTGCGCAGGAAGCTCGCGAGTTGGGCGCGATCCACGGTGTCTCCGATCGGTGGGTGCCGGCGGCCGGCCGGCACGTCGAATGCAACAGACCAGCCCCGCCCCGCTGTTCCACCCCACCCCAAGATCGCGCCCCGCGCCCCGCGCCCCGCGCCCCGCGCCCCGCGCCCCGCGCCCCGCGCCCCGCGCCCCGCGATCTTGCACTTTCGGTTGTCCATTCGCGTCTTGTGCGGCATATGTCGCAGCAGAAAGTGCAAGATCGCGTGGGCGTGGGCGTGGGCGTGGGCGTGGGCGTGGGCGTGAGGGGGTTGGGGTTGGGGTTTGGGGTTTGGGGTTTGGTGGGGCGGGGGTTTTCGGGGCTGGTGGATAGGGTTGTCGTGGGGGAACGGATGGGACGGGGAAGGGGAGTGGGTCGGTGAGGGTTCTGGCGGCGATGTCGGGTGGGGTTGACTCGGCCGTGGCGGCGGCGCGGGCGGTGGCGGCCGGGCACGACGTGACCGGCGTACACCTGGCCCTCGCGCGCAACCCACAGACCTATCGGACCGGGGCGCGCGGCTGCTGCACCCTGGAGGATTCGCGGGACGCCCGGCGGGCGGCCGACGTGATCGGCATCCCGTTCTACGTGTGGGACATGGCCGACCGCTTCCACGAGGACGTGGTCGACGACTTCGTCGCCGAGTACGCCGCCGGTCGCACCCCGAACCCCTGCCTGCGCTGCAACGAGAAGATCAAGTTCACGGCGGTGCTGGACCGGGCGGTGGCCCTGGGCTTCGACGCGGTGGTGACCGGGCACCACGCCCGCCTCGGCGCGGACGGGCTGCTGCGACGCAGTGTCGACCTGGCCAAGGACCAGTCGTACGTGCTCGCCGTGCTCACCCGCGAGCAGCTCGACCGGTCGATCTTCCCGCTCGGCGACTCGACCAAGGCGCAGGTTCGCGCGGAGGCCGCCGAACGTGGCCTGGCGGTGGCCGACAAGCCGGATTCGCACGACATCTGCTTCATCGCCGACGGGGACACCCGCGGCTTCCTGGCCGGCCGGCTCGGTGAGGCGCCCGGCGACGTGGTGGACGCGACCACCGGCGCGGTGGTCGGCAGCCACAGCGGCGCGTACGCGTACACCGTCGGGCAGCGTCGCGGCCTGCACCTGGACCGGCCCGCCCCGGACGGCCGACCGCGCTACGTCCTGTCCATCACCCCGAAGACCAACACGGTGACGGTCGGGCCGGCCGAGGCGCTGGAGGTGTCCGACGTGCACGCCGCGCGTCCGGTCTGGACCGGCGGCGCACGTCCGCAAGCGCCGGTCGAGTGCGAGGTGCAGTTGCGCGCGCACGGCGACGTGGTGCCGGCGACCGTCACCCTCGACGCTGACCGGCTGCACGCCGAGCTGCGCCGACCGGTACGCGGCGTCGCCGCCGGCCAGGCCGTGGTGGCGTACCGACCGGACCCGGCCGGCGACGTGGTCCTCGGCTCCGCGACCATCACCGGCTGACCGCACGGCCTGGGTGTTCGCGGGATAGCCTTCGCCCGTGACAGATCAGGCGTGGCCCTGGCCGGCCGGCGCGGCAACCGGAATTGGTTCGCTGCCCGGCACCGACATCGGCGAGGCTCAGCGGGTGGTCCTGGGTGAGCTTCCCGAGCTGCCCCACCTGCCCGAGTTGCCGGCCCGTGGCCCCGGCGCGGACATGATCGGCCGGTCCGCCGGGCTGCTCGTCGAACTCCCCGTCGAGGTGTACGCGGGGCGGTGGCGGGTCGCCCCACGCCCGGGCCGCGACCTGCGTCGGGCCCGGGACCTGATGGAACGCGACCTCGACCAGCTCGCCGAGCAGGCCGAGGGGTACGCCGGGCCGATCAAGGTGCAGGCCGCCGGCCCGCTCACCCTGGCCGCCTCCCTGGAGCTGCCGATCGGTGGCCGACTGTTGCGTGATCCCGGCGCGGTGCGCGACCTGACCGGTTCCCTCGCCGAGGGGCTGCGCGCGCACGTCACGGCGGTCGCCCGCCGGCTGCCCCAGGCGTCGGTGCTGCTGCAACTGGACGAACCGTCACTGCCGACCGTGCTGGCCGGGCGGGTGCCGACCGAGAGCGGGCTGGGCGCGTACCGGGCTGTCGAGTCGGTGGACGCCGCCGCCCTGCTGCGCACGGTCGTCGAGGCGGTCGGCGTGCCGACGCTGGTGCACTGCTGCGCCCCGGACGTGCCGCTGGAGCTGATCCGCTCCACCGGTGCCGTCGCGGTCGCCCTCGACCTGGACCTCGTCACCGACCTCGACCCGCTGGGCGAGGCGATCGACGCCGGCCTCGGGTTGTTGGCCGGGGCCGCGCCGACCCGGCCGCCGTCGGCCGGTGGCGCTCCGACCTCCGCACAGATCGCCGATCGGGTACGCCAGCTCTGGGACCGCCTCGGCTTTCCCCGTCGGCAACTCGCCGAGCAGGTGGTGGTCACCCCGGCCTGCGGCCTCGCCGGCGCGACCCCGCAGTACGCCCGGGCCGTGCTCGCCGCGTGCCGGGACGCCGGTCGGCGCCTGGCCGAGGGCTGAGGTTTCCTGTCGTACCCGGTGGGCAGTATGGCGGTCATGATTGGACAGTTGCGTTCAGTGGTGATCGACTGCCCGGATCCGCGGGCGTTGGCGGCGTTCTACGCCGAGCTGCTCGGCGTACCGCTCGCCGAGGGTGACTCCGATGACGACTGGGTGGTGCTGGGCGGCCCGCCCGGTCACCAGCCGCGCCTCGCCTTTCAGCAGGCGCTCAACCTGCGGTCGCCGGCCTGGCCGGATCCGGAGCGGCCGCAGCAGTTCCACCTCGACGTGACGGTGGACGACATCGAGGCCGCCGAGAAGGCGGCGCTCGCGCTCGGGGCCCGGCGGCTGCCCGGTGAGGGCGAGGGCTTCCGGGTCTACGCCGATCCGGCCGGTCACCCGTTCTGCCTCTGCTGGGACTGAGCCCGTCCTGGGTTGCGGCGGCCGGGCATGATGGCCGCCGTGATCCAAAACTCTGCGCTACACGCCTCCGGCTCGCTCTTCGGCCGTGCCTCCGGCTCCCTCTTCGGCCTCGCCTACGGTGACGCGTTGGGCAAGCCGACCGAGTTCCTGACCGTCGCCGAGATCGAGCGCCGGTACGGCCCGACCGGCCCCCGTGAGCTGTCCGGGGAGCCGGCGTTGGTAACCGACGACACCCAGATGGCGCTGGCGGTGGCCTGGGCGCTGCACGAGGCTCCCTCGCTCACTCCGGAGGTCGTGGAGCCGCTGTTGCGCAGGCGTTTTCTGGCCTGGGCGGTCAGCCCGGACAACAACCGTGCACCGGGGATGACCTGCCTGCGCGCCTGCGACGAGCTGAGTCGTGGGTTGCGCTGGCAGGAGGCGACCGTGGTCAGCTCGAAGGGCTGCGGAGCCAACATGCGGGTCACCCCGGTCGGGTTGCTCGACACGGACCTCGACACGCTGGCCGGGCTCGCCCAGTTGCAGGCCGGGCTGACCCACGGCCACCCGACCGGGCTGGCCGCCAGCGAACTCACCGCGTACGCGGTCTTCGCGCTGCGGGCGGGCGCCACGCTGGCCGAGCTTCCCGCCGTTCTCACCGAGCGGGCGCGGTCTCAGCGCCTGGTCTACCGGGAGCAGTGGCTGGGTGACCTCTGGCAGCGCCCGGGGGTCGGCACGCCGGAGGAGTTCATCGCCCGGGGGTGGGACGAGTGCCTCGCGGTGCTCGACCGACTGACCAACGCGCTGCGGCGACCGGACGACGGCGGCGACCCGTGCCGGGCCACCGGGGAGGGTTGGGTGGCGGAGGAAGCGCTCGCCACCGCGCTGCTCTGCGCCGTCCGGCACGCCGACGATCCGGTCACGGCGCTGGCCCGGGGCGCGACCACCGCCGGCGACTCCGACTCGATCGCCGCCCTGGCCGGCGCTTTCGTGGGCGCGGCCGTCGGCATGACCGCCTGGCCGGGCGAGTGGGCCGACCGCATCGAGTACGCGGACCAACTGGCCACGCTGGGCGCGGCCTGGGACTGACCCGCCCCCGCCCGCCCGGCCCGTCTGGCCGGTTTGGCTTGTCTGGTCCGCCCGGCAGCCTCGGGGGTGGTCAGGGCCGGTCGGGCGTGGCGCGGGGTGGTCAGGGCGTGGGGAGGTGGCGCAGGCTGCGGACCTTTCGCCACAGGTCGGCGTCGCAGCGGCCGGCGTGGTCGGCGAAGGCGGCCGAGTTGAGCCGGATCGGCTCGGTGAGGCTGAGGTAGCTGTCGTGCTTCGCGTCGGGGTCCCAGTCCCGGGTGGGAATCCGGACGTGGTCGTCCCGGTCGCTCTTGTCCTGGCTGGTGATCTTCAGGACGTCGGCGCTCCGGGAGTCGGCGCGCAGCACCAGGCACGGGCGCACCTTCGAACCGCTGCCGTCGGCGTACGGCACGTCGGCCCACCAGATCTCACCGGGCGCCGGGGTGCCGTCGTGCCGTTCGGTGTCGCGTGGACGGGGCTTCGCGGACGGACGCTCGGTGCCACGGGGCCGTGGCGGGGTGGGACGACGCCCACCGGTGCTGCTCCGACCTGGCCGGGTGCCCGGACGCCGGTTGGCCACCCGGTGCCGCCAACTGTTCCACGCCCAGCCGGCGGCCACCGCCAGCAGGATCGCCACCGCCCAGAGCAGTGCCTCAGGCATCCGTACCTCCGCCTCCCGGCGACCCGCCGGTCGCACCGTCCGGCGATCCTTGCACGCCGCCGCCGATGCCGCCCGTCAACCACACCGCAGCTGGGCCCTGGCTGGGTCGGCCCGGCGACGACCGGTGAGCAGCACGTGATCACCGAACGTGGCTGAGGGCGAGATCGCTCCGGGCGCGGGTGGGCGGCGGATTGTCCGACCGGCCCGATACGGTGCCGGAGTAGCGTGATCAGGGAGGTCGCAGGCGTGTCCGAAGGTGGCGGTGTGTCCGAGGAGCAGATCGGTCAGCAGGTCAGCCCGGCGCAGGAGGCGGCGGCCGGGGCTGAGCCGACGCCGCAGGCCCGGGAGCGGCACGCTGCCCTCAGCCAGGAGTTGACCGAGCATCAGTACCGCTACTACGTGCTGGACGCGCCGACCATCCCCGACGCCGATTTCGACAGGCAGTTGCGCGAGTTGGAGGCACTGGAGGCGGAGTTCCCGGCGCTGCGGACGCCCGACTCGCCGACCCAACGGGTGGGTGGCACGTTCTCCACCGACTTCACGCCGGTCACCCATGCCGAACGGATGCTCTCACTCGACAACGCCTTCGCCGACGAGGAGTTGGCGGCCTGGGCCGAGCGGGTCGAACGGGACGCGGGCGGCCCGGTGCCCTACCTGTGCGAGCTGAAGGTCGACGGGCTGGCGATCAACCTGACCTACGAGAAGGGCCGGCTGGTCCGGGCCGCCACCCGTGGCGACGGGCGCACCGGTGAGGACGTCACCGCCAACGTGCGCAGCATCCGGGACGTGCCCAGCCAGCTCGCCCCGTCCGCCGAATTCCCGGACATTCCCGAGCTGGTGGAGGTCCGCGGCGAGATCTACTTCCCGATCGCCGCTTTCGCCGATCTCAACGCGGGTCTGGTAAAGCAGGGCAAGGCACCCTTCGCCAACCCCCGCAACGCCGCCGCAGGCAGCCTTCGACAGAAGGATCCGCGGGTCACCGCCACCCGGCCGCTGCGCCTGGTGGTGCACGGCATCGGCGCCCGCCGTGGGTTCCAGCCCACGGCGCAGTCCGAGTCGTACGCGGCACTGAAGTCGTGGGGGTTGCCGACCAGTGACCGGTGGCGGGTCGTCCCCGACCTGGCCGGCGTGGTGGAGTTCATCGCCTACTACGCCGAGCACCGGCACGACGTCGAGCACGAGATCGACGGCGTGGTGGTCAAGGTCGATCCGGTCTCCATCCAGGGCCGGCTCGGGTCGACCAGTCGTGCCCCGCGCTGGGCGATCGCCTTCAAGTACCCGCCGGAGGAGGTCACCACCAAGCTGCTCGACATCGACGTCAACGTGGGGCGCACCGGCCGGGTCACTCCGTTCGCCGTGCTCGAGCCGGTGCGCGTGGCCGGTTCCACAGTCGCGCTCGCCACCTTGCACAACGCCAGCGAGGTGGAGCGCAAGGGCGTGCTGATCGGCGACACGGTGGTGCTGCGCAAGGCCGGCGACGTGATTCCCGAGGTGCTCGGCCCGGTGGTCGAGCTGCGGCCCGCCGATGCCCGGCCGTTCGTCATGCCGACCAACTGCCCCGCCTGCGGCACCCCGCTCGCCCCGTCGAAGGAGGGCGACGTCGACATCCGTTGCCCCAACACCCGCAGCTGCCCGGCGCAGTTGCGGGAGCGGGTGTTCCACCTCGCCGGCCGCGGCGCGTTCGACATCGAGGCGCTCGGCTACAAGAGCGCGGCGGCCCTGCTGGACGCGGGGGTCATCGCGGACGAGGGTGACCTCTTCCAGCTCGACGCCGAGCAGTTGTCCCGGTCCCCGTTCTTCGTCAACAAGGACGGCAGCCTGGGCAGCAACGCCGCCAAGTTGCTGGACAATCTGGCGGTCGCCCGGGAACGGGACCTGTGGCGGGTGCTGGTGGCGCTCTCCATCCGCCACGTCGGCCCCACCGCCGCGCAGGCGCTCGCCCGGCACTTCCGCTCCATGGACGCCATCGACGCGGCCAGCGAGGAGGAGCTGTCCTCCGTCGACGGGGTCGGGCCGACGATCGCGGCCAGCATCCGGGAGTGGTTCGCGGTGGACTGGCACCGCGAGGTCGTCCGCAAGTGGGCCGAGGCCGGCGTACGGATGGCCGAGGAGGCGGTCGACGAGGGGCCGCGCCCGTTGGAGGGGTTGACGGTGGTGGTGACCGGCACACTCGCAGGGTTCTCGCGCGACCAGGCGGCCGAGGCCGTGCAGAGCCGGGGCGGCAAGGTCAGCGGGTCGGTGTCCAAGAAGACGAGCTTCGTGGTGGTGGGGGACAACCCCGGGTCGAAGGCCGACAAGGCCGCAAGTCTCAAGGTGCCGGTGCTCGACGAGGACGGGTTCCGGCTCCTGCTGGACGCGGGTCCGGACGCCGCGCGGGACGTCGCTCAGCTGGGCGGCTGACCACGGCACCGCTGGCCACGGGACTGGCGGCGTATACCAACTTAATTACGACTACGACCGATTCGTGACTGTCATACCGGGAAACTGGGGGCTGAGGGCGTTTCATTGGGTCACGGCGTGCGCACCGGCACGCCGATTGTCGGTCGGGAGGTGTGGTGGAGGTCGCCGACCCACGCAACTCGCTTCCTGCGGGACGGGTCGCACCCTTCGCCGCCTTCGTCGCCGGCATCCTGGCGGTCGCCGCGCTGACCGCGGCCGTTCCACTCGCGACGCTCCCCGACGACCTGTCCCGGCTGCCGGTGGCGTTCTGGACGATGGCCGCGCTGGCCGTGGTCTGCGACGCGCGCCCGTTCGTTCCACCGGGGCGCCGCCAGACGTCGGCGGTGTTCCCGTCCACCTGCTTCACCTTCGCGATCCTGCTCGGCTGGGGCCTCGGCCCGGCGGTGGTGGTGCAGGCGGTGGGGGTGGTCGTCTCGGGCTGGCGGATGCGGCACGCCGCGTGGCGCACGGCGTTCAACGTCGGCCAGTACGCGTGCGCTCTCGCCGCCGCGTACGCGGTGATCCAGCTCGGGTCCGGCACCATCTTCTCCGGCGGGCGGTTGCACTGGACCGACGTGGCGGCGGTCGGCGGCGCCACGCTGGCCTGGTTCGTCGTCAACTACGGGTTGGTCAGCTGGGCGGTGCGGCTGCGGTTCGGAGATCGCTGGTGGCCCACCGTCCGCCAGGGCCTCGGCTTCGAGTTGCTCTCCACCGGCTCACTGCTGCTGCTCGCCCCGGTGCTGGTCGCCGCGGCGCGGGTCAGCGCCGCGCTGATCCCGCTGGTGCTGGTGCCGCTCTTCGCCGTCTACCGGATGGCGCGGCTGACCAACGAGCAGCAGCACCTCGCCGCCGCCGACCCGCTGACCGGGCTGCCCAACCGCAAGGCCCTGCTGGCCGAGGTGGCGGAGCAGGTTCACCTGCATGCCGAGCGGACCGCCCGCGGTGAACCCGACGGGCAGTTGGCGCTGCTGCTGATCGACCTGGACCGCTTCAAGAACGTCAACGACGCCCTCGGGCACGCAGTGGGCGACCGGCTGCTGGTCGAGGTCAGCGCTCGGCTCACCGACGTGCAGCCCCGACCACAGATGATCGCCCGGCTCGGCGGTGACGAGTTCGCCATCGTGATGACCGGGCTGACCGACGTCGCTCAGGCGCGGGAGTTGGCCGACCGGGTGGTCCAGGCGCTGGCCGAGCCGGTGCCGCTCGACGGGCTGCCGTTGGACGTGGGCGGGTCGATCGGGATCGCCCTCTTCCCCGAGCACGGCGAGGACTTCGCCACCCTGATGCGCCACGCCGACGTGGCGATGTACGACGCCAAGCACCGCAACGACACGGTGGCCGTGTACGCCCCGGAGTCCGACCACAACTCCGCCGAGCGACTCGGCCTCCTCGCCGACCTGCGCCGCGTACTGGAGGTCGGCCCATCGACCGAGGCGCCCTTCGACGCCGAGCGGGCGGTCGACGTACCCCTTGTGGCAACGGCGGAGGTGCGCGGCGGTGACGGGGCGGCGCTGCCCAGCGCAGCGCCGGGCCTGCCCGCGCCGGCGGCGGAGTCGGCGCCGGCGATCGCCACGCCAGCGCCGGGAGCTGCTCGGTGGTGGGCACGCCGTCGGCGCACCGACGCCGGGCTGGTGCACTCCGATGAGCTGATCAACCGGATCGCCACCGGAGCCGACCCGATCCGGGGCCGCAACGTTCGTGCCACGGTCGACGGCGCCCGTTCCGGCTCGGCTCGGGAGCGGCGTGTCGGGGGCGGGAACGGCCGCCGGTCCCCGAACGGGAGCGCGGTGGGCAAGGGTCGTGCCGGGGCGCGACGGGACGTCGGGCCGGGTACGCCTGGTCAGCCACTCGAACCGACCGGGTGGGTGCATGCGGACGATGAACCGGGGGACGACGCCGGGGAAATCACCATGTACTACCAGCCGCAGATCGCCATCGCCACCGGCGAGGTGGTCGGTGTCGAGGCACTGCTGCGGTGGCGGCATCCCCGGCGGGGCATGGTCGACCCGGAGGAACTCATCCGGGTCGCCGAGCAGAGCGCCGTGATGCGACTGCTCACCCGTCGTGTCGTCGACGACGTGGTGGAGCAGCTCGCCAAGTGGTCGGCGGCCGGCGTCGGCCTGCGCGCGGCCCTGAACGTCAGCGTGCGCGACCTGCACACCGGCGAGATCGCCGATCAGATCGCCGACCGGCTGGCCCGCTACGGGGTGCCGGCCGAACGGCTGCAGGTCGAGATCACCGAGGGCGCGTTGATGGCCGACCCGCGCCGGGTGCTGGCCACCATCTCCCAGCTGCACCGGATCGGGGTGGCCATCTCGCTGGACGACTTCGGCACCGGCTACTCCTCGCTTCAGCACCTGCGCCGTCTGCCGCTGTCCGAGGTGAAGGTCGACCGGTCGTTCGTCCTCGGCATGGCCGACGACGCCGACGACGCGGCGATCGTTCGGTCGATGATCGAGCTGGCCGGCGCGTTGGGGCTGCGGGTGGTCGCCGAGGGTGTCGAGGACGAGCGGACCTGGCGGATGCTGCACGCCGCCGGCTGCGATGCCGCTCAGGGCTGGTTCTATGCCCGGCCGATGCCGGCCGAGGAGCTGGTCACCTGGCTGGCCCGGTACCGGCCGGTCCGCCCGACCGGCGGGCACCCGCAGCCCGACGTCGCGCGCCGCCCCACCCACTGACCCGGCGCGAGGGGCGGGTGGAGGGGGAGTCGGGGACGCGGCACCGGAGCGGAACAATAGACTCGCTCCGGTCACCGCGTGTCACGCTCCACCTGTCGCGCGGCCGGCACACCGCCCGACCAGCAGGAATTCAGAAGGGGGCACGGATGGCCGCCATCTCCCGCGAGGAGGTCGCGCACCTGGCGCGCCTGTCGCGGCTCGCCGTCACCGAGGAGGAGCTGGACATGTTCGCCGGCCAGCTCGACGTGATCCTCCAGGCGGTCGCCCAGGTCGGCGAGGTCGCCGCCGCGGACATCCCGCCGACCTCACACTCGGTGCCGCTGACCAACATCTTCCGCGAGGACGTCGTCACGCCGTGTCTGACCCCGGAGGAAGCGCTGTCCGGTGCGCCCGACGCCGAGGACCAGCGGTTCCGCGTTCCGCGGATCCTGACCGAGGATGTGGCCTCATGAGCGATCTCACCGGAATGACCGCGACGGAGATTGCGAGCCTGGTCGCTGGGGGCGAGACCTCCGCCGTCGAGGTGACCCAGGCGCACCTGGACCGGATCGCCGCGGTCGACGATCGGGTGCACGCCTTCCTGCACGTCGACACCGAGGGCGCGCTCGCCGCGGCCCGCGCGGTGGACGAGCGCCGGGCCGCCGGCGAGGAGCTGGGCCCGCTCGCGGGTGTGCCGGTCGCGGTCAAGGACGTGCTCGCCACCCGGGGCGTGCCGACCACCGTGGGGTCGAAGATCCTGGAGGGCTGGCGCCCGCCGTACGACGCGACGATCGTGCAGCGGCTGCGCGAGGCCGGCACGGTGATGCTCGGCAAGACCAACATGGATGAGTTCGCGATGGGTTCCTCCACCGAGTACTCGGCGTACGGTCCGACGTTCAACCCGTGGGACCTGACCCGGATCCCGGGTGGTTCGGGTGGTGGCAGCGCAGCCGCGTTGGCCGCGTACGAGGCGCCGCTGGCGATCGGCTCGGACACCGGCGGCTCGATCCGCCAGCCCGGCGCGGTCACCGGCACGGTTGGCGCGAAGCCCACCTACGGCGGCACCTCCCGTTACGGGCTGGTCGCGTTCTCCTCGTCGCTCGACACTCCCGGCCCGTGTGCCCGCAACGTGCTCGACGCGGCTCTGCTGCACCAGGTGATCGGTGGGCACGACCCGCGTGACTCCACCTCGATCCCGCAGCCGATGCCGGACGTGGTGGCGGCGGCGAAGCTCGGCGCGACCGGCGACCTGACCGGTGTGCGGCTGGGCATCGTGAGCGAGTTCGTCGGCGAGGGCGCAGAGCCGGGCGTGATGGCCGCGTTCCGTGAGTCGGTGGACGCGTTGACCAAGATGGGCGCCGAGATCGTGGAGATCTCCTGCCCGACGTTCGCGTACGCGTTGCCGGCGTACTACCTGATCGCCCCGAGCGAGTGCTCCTCCAACCTGGCGCGGTTCGATGGTGTCCGGTTCGGCCTGCGGGTCGGCGACGACGGCAACCGGTCGCTGGAGGAGGTCATGTCGCTGACCCGGGAGGCCGGCTTCGGCCCGGAGGTCAAGCGGCGCATCATGATCGGCACGTACGCGCTGTCGTCGGGTTACTACGACGCGTACTACGGGCAGGCGCAGAAGGTCCGGACGCTGATCACCCGGGACTTCACCGCCGCGTTCGAGCGGGTCGACGCGCTGATCTCGCCGACCACCCCGTCGGTGGCGTTCCCGATGGGCGCGCGGACCGCCGACCCGTACCAGATGTACCTGGCCGACCTGTACACGATTCCGACCAACCTGTACGGCGGGCCGGGCATCTCGGTGCCCTGCGGGCTCTCCGAGGGGTTGCCGGTGGGTCTGCAGGTGATGGCCCCGACGATGGCCGACGACCGGATGTACCGGGTCGCCGCCGCGTTGGAGTCGGCCGTCGGCACGTTCACGCCACCGGCGCTCTGACCCACCGGTACGGGGGCGGGTCGCCCGCCTTCGTACCGGACGTCGTCACGCGCCCGGTGCGGTCACCACGACCGCGCCGGGCGCGGCTGTCGTCGTGGCCACACGACGATCTCCGATCAGTGGATGGTCCGTGTTCAGTGGCACTGGTCGAATAAGCTCCGAGTCTGTTGGATCGACGAACTCTGGTCCGCTGGCGGCCGCGAGCGGCTCCGATCAAGACCTGGATGTGCGATGGGGACGCTTCGCCCGGTCATGGCCCTGACGATGGTTGTCGCGATGCTGCTGGGAGCCGCGCAACCAGCCACCGCCGCCGACACCGTCACCATCACCTCGGGCAAGCCCCGGTCGGTCATGTACCTCGGGCAGGTGTACGCGATCCACACCGTGGAGGCCAGCGGCGGCACCGGGCCGTACGCGCTGTCGGTGGTGTCGGGTGGCCTGCCGCCGGGCATGCTGGTGGTGGGCACGTCGCTCGGGGGTGCGCCGACCACGCCGGGCACCTTCACCTTCAGGCTGCGGATGACCGATAAGAACAAGCTCTTCGACGAGCAGACGGCGACGATCGAGGTACGCCAACAGAAGGTTTCCATCACCTCGCGCAAGCCCCGGTCGCCCATGTACCTCGGGCAGGTGTACGCGATCCACACCGTGGAGGCCAGCGGCGGCACCGGGCCGTACGCGCTGTCGGTGGTGTCGGGTGGCCTGCCGCCGGGCATGCTGGTGGTGGGGACGTCGCTCGGGGGTGCGCCGACCACGCCGGGCACCTACACGTTCACGCTGCGGATGACCGACAAGAACAAGCTCTTCGACGAGCAGGCCGCCACCGTAGTCGTCGCCACGGCCGCTGCCACGTTCACCTCCGGCGACCCGCCCGCCGGCACTGTGGGGCGGTCCTACACCTTCCGGTTCACCGCCGACGGCGATTCGGACATCACGTTCGCCCTGGCCGGCGGGGCCCTGCCGAAAGGCCTCGCCCTCGACAAGGAGGGTCGACTCAGCGGCACTCCCGGCAGCGTCGGCACGTTCACCTTCACCGTCCAGGCGAAGGGTCGCAGCACCAGCGCCACGAGGGAGGTGTCGCTGATCGTCGCCGCTCGGGCCCCGAGCACCTCCACGGCGACCCCGAGCACCCCCACGGCGACCCCGGCCGACCCGACGGCGTCGAGCGCTGCCACACCGTCGGAGAGCAGCCCTGCGGCGTCCGGGCCGACGCCCACGCCGTCGAAGGCGAAGGGCGGGTGGCTGCCGGCCACCGGCCCAGGCTCGCCCCTCGTGCTGCTGCTGATAGGCGTCCTGGCGTTCTGCGTCGGTGGCATTCTGTTCGTGCTGGCCTACAAACGTCGGCGCTTCACCACGCCCGAGTGACGCCCGGCACCCGAGTGACGCCCGGCCGCTCCCGGCGGGCGGAGCGGTAGGACCAGACCCGCGTGTTGATCTCGAAGCCCGGCAGCGGGGTGGCCGGGCCAGCCGATTAGGCTGGAACGGTTCTGTCCGGATCGCGCCTGGAGCGTCTCATGACCACGACACTGCCCGCGTACGACGAGGTCGTTGCGCGCTTCGAACCGGTGATCGGCCTGGAGACCCACGTCGAGCTGGGCACGAACACCAAGATGTTCTGTGGCTGCCCGACCGATTTCGGTGGTGAGCCGAACACCCGGGTCTGCCCGGTGTGTCTGGGCCTGCCCGGCTCGCTGCCGGTGGCCAACAAGGCGGCCATCGAGGCGATCATCCGGATCGGCCTCGCCTTGAACTGTTCGATCGCCGAGTGGTGCCGGTTCGCCCGGAAGAACTACTTCTACCCGGACATGCCGAAGAACTTCCAGATCAGCCAGTACGACGAGCCGATCTGCGTCGACGGTTACCTGGACGTCGAGGTCGACGGCGAGACGGTGCGGATCGAGATCGAGCGGGTGCACCTCGAGGAGGACACCGGCAAGACGCTGCACGTCGGCGGGTCCACCGGCCGCATCCACGGCGCGACGGAGTCGCTTGTCGACTACAACCGGGCCGGCATCCCGCTGGTGGAGATCGTCACCAAGCCGATCACGGGCACCGGCGCGCGCGCCCCCGAGGTCGCCAAGGCGTACGTCGCCGAGCTCCGCGACGTGATCCGCACCCTCGGCGTCTCCGACGTGCGGATGGAGGAGGGTTCGCTGCGCTGCGACGTGAACACCTCGCTCAACCTGCCGGGCGCGGAGTGGGGCACCCGTACCGAGACCAAGAACGTCAACTCGCTGCGGTCGGTGGAGCGGGCGGTCCGCTCGGAGATGCTGCGGCAGGCGTCGGTGCTCGACGCGGGCGGCCGGATCACCCAGGAGACGCGGCACTTCCACGAGGACACCGGTGACACCACCCCGGGTCGCTCGAAGGAGACGGCGACCGACTACCGGTACTTCCCCGAGCCGGATCTGGTGCCGATCGCCCCGGACCCGGCCTGGGTGGCCGAGCTGAAGGCCGCCCTGCCGGAGCTGCCCCGGGTGCACCGGCGTCGACTCCAGGAGCAGTGGGGCCTCTCCGACCTGGACATGCAGTCGGTGTTGAACGCTGGCGCGGTCGAGCTGATCGAGGCCACCGTCGCCGCCGGCACCACCCCGGCCGCGGCCCGCAAGTGGTGGCTGGGTGAGCTGTCCCGTCGGGCCAACGAGAGCGGTGTGGAGCTGGCCGAGATCGGTGCCACCCCCGCCCAGGTCGCCGAGCTTCAGGGGCTGGTCGACGCCGGCAAGCTCAACGACAAGATGGCCCGTACGGTCTTGGAGGGTGTGGTCGACGGTGAGGGTTCGCCCACCGAGATCATGACCAGCCGGGGCCTGGAGGTCGTGTCGGACACGGGCGCGCTCACCGCCGCCGTGGACGAGGCGATCGCCGCTAACCCCGGCATCGCCGACAAGATCCGCAGTGGCAAGGTCGCGGCGGTCGGCGCGCTGGTCGGCGCGGTCATGAAGACCACCCGGGGCCAGGCCGACGCGAAGACCCTGCGTGAGTTGATCCTGGAGCGCCTCGGCGTCCAGGGCTGAGGCCCACCGGAGCAGGCCGCCGCCGCGACCCGGCGGCGGCCTTCCGCACCCCTTCGACCACGCGGCCACCCCGCACCCCTCGCGAGGGCGTCAACGGCGACGCCTGGATGGAGCCACCGTGACCGAGCACGACCTCGATGTTCTCGACGAGATCCAGCGGCGGGTGCTCTGGCTCGCCACCCGGATCGTGGACGCCGCCAACCATGACCGGGCCACCGGCGACGGTGTGAAGGTCGGCGGCCACCAGGCGTCCAGCGCTTCCCTCGTCACGGCGATGACCGCGCTGTGGTTCGCGCACCTGGACGCCGAGGACCGGGTCGCCGTCAAGCCGCACGCGTCCCCGGTGTTCCACGCCATCCAGTACCTGCTCGGCAACCTGGACCGCTCGTACCTGCCCCGGCTGCGGGCCCGGGGTGGCCTCCAGTCGTACCCGTCGCGCACCAAGGACCCGGACGAGGTGGACTTCTCCACCGGGTCGGTGGGGCTCGGCGCGGCGGCGCCGCTGTTCGCCGCAGCCACCCGGCGGTACGTCGACGCGCACTTCGGGGCCCGCCCGCACTCCCGGTTCGTGGCGCTGATCGGCGACGCCGAGTTGGACGAGGGCAACATCTGGGAGGCGGTCGCCGACCCGGCCACCACCGGCCTGGGCAACGTCATGTGGCTCGTCGACTTCAACAGGCAGTCGCTGGACCGGGTGGTGCCCGGCATCCGCATCAACCAGTGGCGGGGGCAGTTCGAGGCGGCCGGCTGGCACGTCGTCGAGGTCAAGTACGGCCGCCGGCTCGCCGAGGCGTACGCCCGCCCGGGTGGGGAGGCGTTGCGTGACTGGATCGACGCGATGCCCAACGAGCAGTACCAGTCGCTGTTCGGGCTGGCCGGGCCGGCGCTGCGCAAGCAGTTCCTGGACGGCGCTCCGACCGGCATCGCCGAGCTGATCGCCGACGTCTCCGACGAGGAGCTCGGCCCGCTCGTCACCGACCTGGGCGGGCACGACCTTCAGGCGATGCTCGACGCGTACGCCCAGTGCGACGCGGTCACCGACCGGCCCAGCGTCGTCTTCGCGTACACGGTGAAGGGTTGGGGCCTGCCCATCGCCGGCAATCCGCGCAACCACTCGGCGCTGCTCAGCACCGAGCAGGTCGACACGCTGCGGGCCGCGCAGGGGTTGACCGCCGAGACCGAGTGGGACCGCCTCGACCCGGCCTCACCGGCCGGGATCCAGGCCGGCGCCCGCCGGGAGGCGCTGTCCCGCGCGCCCCGCGAGCGCGCGCTGGGGGTCACCGTTCCGGAGAGCACGGGAGTACGCGCAACCAAGCCGATCTCCACGCAGGAGGTCTTCGGTCGGGTGCTGGTGGACCTGGCCCGGGACCGGGAGGTGGGCCGCTACCTGGTGACCACCGCCCCGGACGTGGCCACCTCCACCAACCTGGCCGGTTTCATCAACAAGACCGGGGTGTTCGCCCCCACCGAGCAGCGGTCCTGGACCGAGGACCGGATGCTGCGCTGGACCGAGAGCCCCGCCGGGCAGCACATCGAGCTGGGCATCTCGGAGATGAACCTGTTCCTGCTGCTCGGCCAGCTCGGGCTCTCCTGGGACCTGTCCGGGCAGCCGCTGCTGCCGGTGGGCACGGTCTACGACCCGTTCGTGCTGCGGGGCCTCGACGCGTTCCTCTACGGCACCTACTCCGGCTCCCGGTTCGTGGTGGCCGGCACCCCGTCCGGCATCACCCTCGCCCCCGAGGGCGGCGCCCACCAGTCCACGATCACCGCGTCGGTCGGCCTGGAACTGCCCGGCGTGACCTTCGTCGAGCCGGCCTACGCGGCCACCCTCGACTGGCTGCTCTGCGACGCGCTCGGGCAGATCGCCGGCGGGTCGGCACCGGCCGCGACCGCCGCACCCGCCGAGGACGGCGCGTACTACTTCCGGTTGAGCACCCGACCGCTGGACCAGGCGCCGTTCGAGGCGGCCCGGACCCGGCTCGGCGACGCGGTGCTGCGCCGGCAGGTCGTCGCCGGGGCGTACCGGCTGGTCGACGCGCACCAGGCGTACCCGCACCTGGTCGACGCCCCGGTGGTGCAACTGGCCGCGTCCGGCGCGGTGCTGCCCGAGGTGCTGGCCGCCGCCGCGGAGCTGGCCGACGAGGGGATCGCCGCGCACGTGGTCGACGTGACCTCGCTGGACCGGCTGTACCGGGCCTGGCAGCGCACCCTGCGTCAGGGCGTGCGGACGGCCACGGTGCCCAGCGTGCCGGGCGCGCTGCGCTCCGCGTTCGCCGATCGGGTGCCGGTGGTGACCGTGCACGACGCAGCGTCACACGCGATGGCCTGGCTCGGGTCGGCGGTCGGCGCGCCGGCGGTGCCGCTCGGCGTGGACGAGTTCGGCCAGTCCGGGAGCGTCGCCGAGCTGTACGAACTGCACGACCTGCTGCCCGGCAGCATCGTCAACGCCGCGTTGGCCGCCATCGCCCTGCGCTGAGGCGTCCGCGCCCGCCGGTCCGCTGGCGGGCGTCCGGTCAGCCGGTCGGCGTGGGCGTGGGTGTGGCGGGCACACCGCCGCTCGGCGTGGGCGTGGGCGTGGCGGAGACACCGGCGGTCGGGTTCTCCACCAGGCGTCGTTCCAGGTTGACCTGGGCCTGCCCGGTGCCGCCGACGGTGATCGTGTCGTACGCCTGGAGCATCTTCTGCTGGTCGAAGTAGAGCACGCTCATCGACAGCGGGGTGGGCTTCTCGCCCTCCAGGCCGCGCAGCCCGGCGCCGCCGGTGGACCCCTCCACCATTAGCGTGGTGGGCTGCTGCCCGGGTGTCTCCGGCAGCTTGGAGACCTGCCGGGCGTGGGTGTGCCCGGCCAGCACCAGCGGGCAGGTGCCGGCGAGTGGCCCGGCCGACGCCGGGTCGTGCACCAGGGCGATGTTGACCGGTCGCGGTGAGCTGCGGATCGTGGCGGCGAGCTGATCGCCGGCCCCGATCACCTGGTCGGCCACCTGCTGGGTCAGCCCGCTGCCGGCGGGGGAGGTGTTCTTGTCCGGGGTGAAGCGCGGGTCGCCGATGCCGGCGATGGTCAGCCCGGCGACCGTGGTGGTGGTGTTGTTCAGCACGATCGCGTTCGGCTGCCGGGCCACCGCGGCGGCGGTCTTGCCGGAGTCGTGGTTGCCCCGGATGAAGACGTACGGCTTCTTCAGCAGGCCGATCGAGGCGACGAAGGAGGCTTCCGGCTCGCTGCCCCAGTCGGTGATGTCCCCGGTGTCGATCACCACGTCGATGCCGAACTGCTCCACGACCGTCCGAATGAGCTGCCAGCCGGTCGGGTTGAGGTGCATGTCGGAGACGTGCAGCACCCGCGTGGTGCCGGGGGTCGGCTCCAACAGCGGAAGCGCCGAGACGGTGGTGTAGAGCTGGCTGACGTTGCCGACCAGGCGCTGCAACTGCTCGGCGTACTTGGTGTAGTCGTTGGCGATCCGGCGGGCGTCACCGACGATGGCCGGCGCGTTGACCAGCAGCCCCTCGTAGCGTGGCTCCTCGATGGCCTGCGGCCGAAGGGTCGCCGCCGCCGTGCCGAGGCTGCCGGCGGTTACCAGCAGCGCCAGCCCACCCGCCCAGGCGGTGCGCCGAACGTTGCGAAAGATCAGCCCGGCCAGGACCAGCGTGACCAGCACCGACGCGCCGAGGGTACGCAGGCCGAGGCGCATCACCCCGGAACGGACGTCCTCGACGGCGCTCTGGCTGGCCCGGCTGATGCTGGCCGGGTCGTCGATCAGCGCCTCGGTGCGCCCCTGGTCGAGCGCACCCAACCGGACGGTGAGGTGGGTCGGCCCGTCATGGCTGTCGAGCAGCAGCGCGCCGAGCGGCGGGATGTCGACGGTGGTGCCGCCGTCCCGGGCGGGGGAGATGCTGAGGTTGGCCCGGAACGGGCCGATGTCGGTGCTCACCTGGCCACCGGCCAGCACCCCGAGCACCGCCCCGGCCAGGGCCACGGCGAGGACGGCGACGATCAGGCTGAGGCGGCGCAGCGGGCCGGCGGCAGCGCCCCACCAACCCGTCGGGCGCGGCTGATCGTCGCCGGTCACCGGGTCGTCCCGGTCATCGGCGTCGTCGTGCCTGTCGTCGTGTTGCCCGTCCATGCTGAAAGTCTGACCTGCCCGTCGGAAGATCTTGATAAACCTGAACGGATGGTGCGAAATCAGCTGCGCCCGCCGTCACCACCGGCGAAGACGACCCGCAGCAGCCGGTCGTCGTCGCCGGCCGGGTCGCCCCGCCCGTCGTGGTTGGAGGTGCTCACCCAGAGCGACCCGTCCGGTGCCGCGGCCACCGCGCGCAGCCGACCGTAGCGGTTGGTGAGCAGCTCACCGGGTTGACCGAGCAGCGTGCCGGTGTCGGTCAGCTCCATCACCCAGAGGCGCTTGCCGCGCAGGCAGCCGGTGACCAGCAGCCTCTCCGTGGCGGCCAGACCGGAGCAGGACGCGTCCGAGGTCGCCCACTGCACGATCGGGTCGGTGAACCGCTTGTCGCCGGCCTGACCCTCGACCTCCGGCCAGCCGTAGTTGCCGCCCTTGGTGATCTGGTTGATCTCGTCCCAGGTGTTCTGGCCGAACTCGACGGCGTACATCCGCTTCGCGGCGTCCCAGGCGAAACCCTGCACGTTGCGGTGCCCCATCGACCAGACCGGGGAGTTGGGGTACGGGTTGCCGGCGGCAGGCTTCCCCTCTGGCGTGATCCGGAGGATCTTGCCGCCGAGGCTCTTCACATCCTGCGAGAGGGGACGCTGACCGGCGTCGCCCGTGCTGACGTAGAGCTGCTTGTCCGGGCCGAAGCCCAGACCACCGCCGTTGTGCACATTGGCCTTGGGGATGCCGGTGAGGATCGGGGTGACCGCCCCGCCGAGTTGCAGCCGGGCGACCCGGTTGTCCTTCTCGGCGGTGTAGTAGACGAACACCGTCCGGTCCCGCGCGTAGTCGGGGGAGACGGCGATGCCGAGCAGGCCACCCTCGCCCGCCGCCGCCACGTCGGCGATGGTCTGCACCGGTCGGACCCGCAGCCCGTCCGGCCCGGACTCGGGCCCGACCTGCAGGATCCGGCCGTTGTCCCGTTCGGTGACCAGTGCGCCGCCGTCCGGCAGGAAGGAGATGGCCCACGGCACCCGCAGACCCTTGGCGAGCACGGTCGCCACCGCCTGCTGGCCGGCGCCGCCGGGGCTCGCCGGCCCGGACGGGGTCGGCAGGTTGGGCGGTTCGCCGGCCGGGTCGGGCTCCGGCTCACCGAAACTGCAACCGGCTGTGAACAGCAGCGCCGCGCAGGACGCCGCGAGGGCCACCCGGAGGCGGCGGATGCGAGGGTACGGGGGACGGGCGCTCACCCGGCCCAGGGTAGCCCGCCGGGCGGCCCGGCCGGGCCCGTCGAGATCCAACGGGTGCCAATGGACCCGCCCGATGGCCCCGGTGGCCCGGTCACCGTGCCCGTACGGCCAGCAGCGCGGTGTCGTCCTCGCGGTGCCGGATCGAGGCGAGCAGCAGGTCGCACAGCTCGTCGAGGGGCAGCGTGTGGGTGCCGGCCAGCCGGCCCATCAGCTCGGCCAACCCGTCGTCGATGGAGCGGTCCCGCCGTTCGATCAGCCCGTCGGTGTAGAGCAGCAGGGTGTCACCGGTGGCCAGGGTGGTCGACTGGCTGCTCCGCCGTGACGGGCGGGCCAGGCCGAGCAGCGGCTCCGGCGTCGCCGCCAGGACCTCGACAGCCCCGCCGACGCGGACCACCAGGGCCGGCGGGTGCCCGGCGTTGGACCAGGTCACCTCGTGCGCACCGGCGCGCTGCGGACAGATCCGGACCAGCGTCGCGGTGGCGGCGATCGGCAGTCGCAGGCCACGCATGGCGTCATCCAGGTCGCTCAGCAGTGACCCGACCGCGTCCGGCCGGCCGAAGGCATTGCCCCGCACCAGGTTGCGCAGCTGGCCCATGCTCGCCGCAGCTTCGATGTCGTGCCCCGCCACGTCCCCGATCGCCGCGATCAGGTCTCCGTCGGGCTGCACGAAGGCGTCGTACCAGTCACCGCCCACCTCCACCCGGTCGGCCGCCGGCTGGTACCGGGCCGCCAACTCCAGCTCCGTCACCACCGGCAGCCGGGGCAGCATGCTGTGTTGGAGCACCTCGGCGACGTGCCGCTGCTCGCCGTACATCGAGCTGTTGCCGACGGCCTGGCCGGCCCGGCGGCCGATGTCGACGGCGGTGAGCAGGTCCCGGTCGTCGAACTGCTGGCGTTGGCCGCCATTGACGAGGGTGATCGCCCCCAGCACCGTGCCGCCGACGCCCCGCACGGGCACGCTCAGGTAGGAGGCGATGCCCAGCCGGGCCGCGATCGCCGCCATCTCCGGATTGGTGGTGCCCCGCTCCACGTCGGCCAGGGACGCCACGCTGCCGAGCCGGGGCTGGCCGGTCCGCAGCACCGCTCGGATGATCGAATCAGGGCTCAGCCCGGTGCGTAGCAGCTCACCGAAGCGGCCGACGTCCGCCGCGCGGGCCGGGTCCCGGTGCACCGAGACCACCTCGCGCGGCAGGCCGGTCGGCCCGATCAGGGTGAGCAGGCACCAGTCGGCCAGCAACGGCACCATGGTGGCGGCGAGCCGGCGCAGCGCGGTGCCCACGTCCAGGGTGTCGGCAAGCGTCTCGCTCACCCCGGCCAGCAGCTCCAACCGTTCGTGCGCCTGCACGACCCGCCGCCGTGCCTCCTGCGCGCCGTCGAGGGCGATCCGCAGTCGCAGCTCCGACGAGCAGGCGGCGGCCAGGTCGGCCAGGGTCCGCAGCTGTTCGGCCGTCCAGGCGCGGGGCTTGCTGTCGATGGCGCAGAGCGAGCCGAGCACCCGGCCGGAGAGGTCGGTCAGCGGCATCCCGGCGTACGCGACCACGCCGAGGTCGTCGATTGCCAGATTGTCCCGGACGCGGGGGTAGAGCCGGGCGTCCGGCAGCACCATCGGCGCCTCGATGTCCACCACGTGCTGACAGAACGAGTGACTCAATGGGGTCTGCCGGCGCTCCGACCAGGGCTCCGGCAGACCGACCGCGCCCGGGAAGAACTGCCGGTCGGCGGAGACCAGCGAGACAAGCGCGACCGGCACGTCCAACAGATCGCTGACCAGCCGCGCGAACCGGTCGAACGCCTCGTCCGGAGCGGCGTCCAGCCCGGTGTCGGCGAGCGCGCGCAACCGCGCCGGGTCGTCGAGCACCGAGGGTGGCGCAATCGGGCGCCGGGCGGGGGTGGGGGAGCCGTCGATCATCGTGCACCTGTCTGCCGGGCGGAGGTGGACCGGCCCTCCGACAGCTCCATATACCTCGCGCGGGGCTGGGCCGAACATCGCTGTGCTGAGTCTCGCTCGCCGCAGCCGCGTCCGCCACCGGCCGGGACGCCGGTTCGCCGCCGTGCCCACACCGTCCGCGCCGTCAGGGACTATCGTCGGCGGACGTGAAGGTATGGATTCCGCACCAGGCCGGCCTGAACCTCCTGGGCGAGCTGCCCCCGGACGTGACAGTGGAGGTCTTCGAGCACACCGACCGGATGCCGTCCGAGGCGGCCGACGTCCGCTTCTGGGTGCCGCCGTTCCTCGGTGGCTCGGACGCGACGGCGGTGCTGGCTGAGCTGCCCGACGTGGCGGTGGTGCAGTTGCTCTCGGCCGGGGCGGACGCCTGGGCCGGCCGGACCCCGCCGGCCGTCACGCTCTGCGACGCCCGGGGTGTGCACGACCCCTCCACCGCCGAGTGGGTCGTCACCGCGATCCTCGCCCAGCTGCGGGCGTTCCCGGCGTTCGTCCGTGCCCAGGCCGAGCGGCGTTGGGCGTACGCGGAGCACACCCCGACCGACGAGCTGACCGGCAAGCGGGTGCTCATCATCGGCGCCGGCTCGATCGGCACCGCGGTGCGCGACCGGCTCGCCCCGTTCGACGTGAGCTTCACCCTGGTCGCCAGGACGGCCCGGCCGGAGCAGGGGGTGCATGCCGTCGAGGAGTTGCCCCGGCTGCTGCCCGACGCGGACGTGGTGGTGGTGCTGGTGCCGCTCACCGACCAGACCCGCGGCCTGATCGACAAGGCGTTCCTGGCCGCGATGGCGGACGGGGCGCTGTTGGTCAACGCCGCCCGGGGGCCGGTGGCGCACACCGAGGCGCTCGTCGCCGAGCTGGGCACCGGTCGGATCTCGGCGGCGCTGGACGTCACCGACCCGGAGCCGCTGCCCGCCGACTCCCCGCTCTGGACCATGCCGAACGTGCTGCTCACCCCGCACGTGGCCGGGTCGGTGCGGGGGTTGCTGCCGCGGGCCTACCGACTGGTGGGCGATCAGGTGCGCCGGTTCGCCGCCGGGCAACCGCTGATCAACAGGGTGGTCGACGGCTACTGACCGGGCGCGTCCACCGGAGCGTCAGGCAGTCGCTGGCCGGTTGCCGCGACCAGCCGAGGCAGATCCTCCCCACGGACGGCCGGCAGGGTGACCTGCTGGCCGTCGTCGAGCCGGGCGACCGCGCGCCCACGCTGGTCGGTGCTCAGCTCCAGGACCTGCTCCCAGCCGATCCGGCGTTGCCCGACCAACGCCCGAAGGCGCAGCCCTCGCGCGTCGGCCTCGGTGCCGGCCCGCCAGGCCCACACCGCGACGGCGAGCGGGACGAGCAGCACCGGCAGCAGGTAGCCCCGGGCGTTGGCCAGCGGCAGGGCGCCGACGGAGGCGATGATCGCGGCCACCAGGATGGCTTGGTTGTGTCGGAAACGGACCGTGTCGGGCTTACTCACCCTCCGATGATCCCACTTCCGATCGTTTCGACTCGCGGCGGGCGGTGTCAGCGGCCCGGGGTACACCGTACAGTGACACGGGTCGTTGTTTTCCCTGAGTAACCGGCAAGTAACCAGTTCGGCCGTCCATCGTTGTCAATCGTGGGTAGCGGATTCGCAACGTCCGCTGCCCAGCACCGCCGCACCGCCCCCGTGCCCCCTCACGAAGGCGCCCGCCGTGCTCCTCGCGTACCCGTTCCGTGTCCTGGTCCCCCGACGTGCGGCACCGGAGGCCGCCACGTGCGCAGCGGTGGCGCTGCTCCTCCTCGCCGGTGCCGCCGACCTGGTCCCGACCTCGGTGGTGATCGCGCTGGCCGCCGGCGCCGGCGCCACGCTCGCCGGGCTGCGACTCTCCCGGCTGGCCACCCGGCGCGGCACCGACCCGACACCACGTGCGGCGGGCGTGTTGCTCGACGCGGCGGTGGTGGCGGCCGGTCTCACCGCCGTCGTGCTGCCGCTGGCAGACATCGGGCACTCCCGCGCCGTGCTGATCGGGTCGCTGGTCGTGGCGGCCCTCTCGACGAGCGGTCTGTACCTGCTTCCCGGCCGCTCGCGGCCGGCGACCTCGGTCTGGTTGCGCGGGCTGGTCGAGTCGACCGGCCCGGCCGTTGGTCTGGCCCTCGCCGGTTGGCTGCTGCTGCCCCCCGACGGCCTGCTGGCCCCGGTTCGGCTGGCCTACGCTCTGACGCTCGGCGGGTTGGGCATGGCCGCGTTGAACGCGTTCGCGGGGCCGCGGCGACGCTCGGGCGCGGCGGTCTGCCGGGGTGGCGTCCTGCTCACAGTGGGCGGGCTGGTGCTGCTGGCCGCGTTGCCGTCCGCACCGCCCGGGCGGGCAGCTCTGCTGGCCGTACCCCCGTTGGTGTTCGGGATGTTGCTCGTCGCGGTCGGCGCCGCCGCTGCGGCGGACGACGTGGAGCCGGCGGAGCCGGTCGCGGCGGCCTGGCCCCGGGCGGTGCTCCCCGCGGTGGTGCTGCTGCTGGCGTCAGGTCTGCACCTGGGCGGCGGCCGCGCACCGGACCGGACGAGCGTGCTGTTGGCGTTGGCGGCGGTGCCGCCCCTGGTGCTGCGTGAGCTGCTGCGCCCGGGTGACGCGCCCACGTCCGTGCGGCGGGCCGCCCATCGCCGACCGGCCGGTCGGTCGCTGCGGCACCGCCGTGCGGGCCCGGCACGCTGGCCGGGCACACCGGAGCCGCCCGAGCGTGGCCCCGCCGCCGCGGAAGGCGCGGCCCCGGCGACCGGCGCCGACTCGACCTGGTCGCCTGAGCACAGCCCGGCGTGGTCGGGGCTCGACCGCCGGCCCGTTCCGGCGGCGGGCGGCGACCGCGCCGCCCTGCTGGACGCCCTGGCCGCGATCGGCGACGTTCCGGTGCCGGCCGGCGCGCTGCTCCTGGTCGACCTGCACGGCGTCGACGCGGCCAGCCCGACGGCCCGGGAGGACGTGCTGGCCGAGGCGGTGCACCGGGTCCGCGCGGTCATCGCCCCCGACGATCTGGTCACCGGGTGCGTGGGTACCGGTTTCGCGGTGATCACCGCCGCCGGCCCGGTGCTGGCGTACGCGCTGGGCACCCGACTGTTGAGCGCGCTCAGTCCGCCCTACCGGCTGGCCGGCGCGATGCTGCGCGTGCAGACGAGCATCGGCCTGGCCGAGGTGAGCGGTGCCGGGCCGGCCGACGTGCTCCGGCAGGCTGAGCTGGCCCGCCGTCGGGCCGTGCAGTTGGGCCGGGACCGGGTGGAGTGGTACGACGCGTTCCTGGAGGAACAGCTGGTGCGCCGGCTCGACCTGGAGCGCGAGCTGCCCGGCGCGGTGGCGCGCGGCGAACTGGATCTCGTCTACCAGCCGGTGGTCGACCTGGCCGACGGGCAGCCGGTGGGTGCGGAGGCGCTGCTGCGGTGGCGCAGCCCGGTGCTCGGCACGGTGCTGCCGGCCGAGTTGCTGCCGGTCGCCGAGGATCTGGACCTGGTCGGTGAGTTGGAGTGGTGGGTGCTGGATCGGGCCTGCCGGCAGTTGGCCGACTGGTCGGTGGGTGCCCGGGAGCTGTGGATGGCGGTCAACGTCACGACCCGGGAGCTGACCACTCCCGACTTCGTCCAGCGGCTCGCGGCCGTGCTGGCCGCGTACGGGGTGCCGCCGGAGCGGCTGGTGGTGGAGGTGAGCGAGCCGAGGGTGGCTGGTGACCTGCCGACCGTGGTGGCTCGGTTGGCCGGGCTCCGGTCGCTGGGTCTGCGCACGGCGTTGGACGATTTCCGGGCCGAGCACGCCTCCCTGGCGCAGCTTCGCCGACTGCCGATCGACCTGCTCAAGGTGGGCCCGGAGTTGGTTGGCGCACGGCCGGACGGGCAGCCACCGCTGATCGACGTGGTGGTCAACGTGGGCGAGCGGCTGGGCGTCGAGATCGTCGCCGAGGAGCTGGAGTCGTCGACCCAGGTCGAGGGGGCGCGTCGGGGTGGTTGCCGGTACGGGCAGGGGTTCGCGTTGGCCCGTCCCGCCACGGCCGAGCGG
The DNA here is from genome assembly GCF_036902955.1 of Micromonospora sp. CPCC 205558. Classification (NCBI taxonomy): domain Bacteria; kingdom Bacillati; phylum Actinomycetota; class Actinomycetes; order Micromonosporales; family Micromonosporaceae; genus Micromonospora; species Micromonospora sp. CPCC 205558. Next base: position 47,565 of record NZ_JBAKHR010000021.1, on the reverse strand, counting down.
GTCGAGGCGTACTTCGAGGAGTTTCCGTCAGCGTCTCGCTGAACCGGTTCATCTCCCTCGGGGTGGTGCGGTGCTGCCGCGCGGGGTGAGGTGGGGCGTCTCGTCCTGCACCCGGCCGGCCGGCTGCCCGGCGACGACGGCGAGCAGTTGCCGGGCGGCGTGCGCGCCGTACGCCGCGATGTCCCGGCCCAGCGCGGTCAGCGGCGGATGCACCAGGCGGCACAGCGGTGAGTCGTCCCAGGCCACGATGGACAGATCGCCGGGCACGGTCAGGCCCATCTCCTGGGCGACGGAGAGCCCGGCGATGGCCATCACGTCGTTGTCGTAGATGACAGCGGTGGGCCGTTGGGCCGAGCTGAGCAACCGGCGGGTGGCCCGGCCGCCCTCCTCGCCGGTGTAGTCGGACCACACGGTGACCGCGTCGACCAGGTCGAGCCGCTGGCAGACCGCCGTGAAGGCGTCGGTGCGGATCTCGGTGTGCCGCAGGTCGGGCAGGCCGGCGACCCGGGCGATCCGTCGGTGCCCGAGCGCGGCCAGGTACTCCACCGTCTCGGTCAGCGCGGCGGCGTCGTCGGACCAGACACTCGCCAGGTCACCGGTGCCGCCCGGGCCGCCGATCACCACCGCCGGCAGTTGCAGTTGTTCGAGTGCGGGGATGCGACGGTCGTCGGTGCGCAGGTCGCAGACGAGCACCCCGTCCACCCGTCGTTCGCCCCACCAGCGCCGGTAGACCGCGATCTCGGCGTCGTGGTCGGCGACCACCTGCAGGGTCAGTGCGTACGAGCGGGCGGAGAGTTCGGCTTCGACGCCACTGATCAACGCCATGAAGAACGGCTCGACGCCGAGTGTCCGGGCCGGTCGGCACAGGGCCAGGCCGATCGCTCCGGCGGTGGCGGCGGAGAGGGCGCGGGCCGCGCTGCTCCGACTGAACCCGATCTCTGTGGCGACGGCCAGGATGCGCTGCCGGGTGGCCTCAGAGACGCCGGGCTGTCCGTTCAACGCGTACGACACCGCGCCCTTGGACACCCCGGCGCGTTGGGCGACGTCGGCGATTGTCGGCCGCTTCACCGGCGTGCTCCTTCGGTCTCTGGCCGTTGACAGTCCGGAGTCCGAACCGTACCGTGGCTCAGCTTATCCGGTTCAGTCAGCGTCTTTCGATGCAGAAGGTGCGGGGAAATCGTGAGCCGACAGGCACTCTACGACGGTTGGACCCTGCGAGCGGCCCCCGGAGCGCGGGTGCCCGAGGAGTTCGTCGGCAGGTCCGTGCCGGCGACCGTGCCCGGTTGCGTGCACACCGACCTGCTCGACGCCGGGCTGATCGCAGACCCCTACCTCGACGACAACGAACGGGCGGTGGCCTGGATCGGGCGCACCGACTGGGTCTACCAGACCAGCTTCGTCCACCGGGCCGGCGACGACGACCGCGTCGACCTGGTCTGCGCCGGCCTGGACACCGTCGCCACGCTCACCCTCAACGGTGTCGAGGTCGGCCGCACCGCGAACATGCACCGCGGCTACCGGTTCGACGTCCGACCGCTGCTGCGCGACGGTGACAACGACCTGGTGGTCAGGTTCGACTCCGCGTACCGCTACGCCGAGGCGCAGCAGGAGCGGCTGGGCGACCGGCCGAACGCCTACCCGGAGCCGTTCCACTTCATCCGCAAGATGGCCTGCAACTTCGGCTGGGACTGGGGGCCGACACTGGTCACCGCCGGCATCTGGCAGGAGATCAGCCTGCACGCCTGGTCGACCGCAAGGCTGGCCACCGTCCGTCCACTCGTCGCCATGGACGGTCGTGACGGCCGGGTCGAGGTGCACGTCGAGGTCGAGCGGGTCGCGGACGTCCCGCTGACCGTCCGCGCCGCCGTGGCCGGCGTCCGCGCCGAGGTGGTCGTCCCGGCCGGGCAGCGCACGGCCGTGCTGACCCTCACCGTCCGCGAGCCCGCGCTGTGGTGGCCCCGGGGGTACGGCGACCAGGCGCGTCACCCGATCGAGGTGACCCTGCACGCACCGGACGACGACACCCTGGACACCTGGTCGCACCGGATCGGTTTCCGCTCGGTCCGCCTGGACACCACACCCGACGAGCACGGCACCCCGTTCTCGTTGTTCGTCAACGACACCCCCGTCTTCGTCCGCGGCGTCAACTGGATCCCGGACGACGCGTTCCCCACCCGGATCAGCCGGGGCCGGCTGGCCGAGCGGTTCGACCAGGCCGTCGCGGCGAACGTCAACCTGCTGCGGGTCTGGGGTGGCGGCCGGTACGAGTCGGCGGACTTCTACGACCTCGCCGACGAGCGCGGGCTCCTCGTCCAGCAGGACTTCCTCTTCGCCTGCGCCGCGTACCCGGAGGAGGAACCGTTCGGCACCGAGGTGGCCGCCGAGGCCGCCGAGCAGGTGACCCGGCTCGCGCCGTACCCGTCGCTGGTGCTCTGGACCGGCAACAACGAGAACATCTGGGGCTGGCACGACTGGGACTGGCAGCAGGACCTCGAAGGGCGTACCTGGGGGCGCGGCTACTACCTCGACGTGCTGCCCCGCATCGTCGGCGAGCTGGACCCGACCCGCCCGTACTGGCCGGGCAGCCCCTGGTCGGGCAGCGAGGCCATCCACCCCAACGACCCGGCGCACGGCACCACCCACATCTGGGACGTGTGGAACACCGACGACTACACCAGGTACCGGGAGTACGTGCCGCGCTTCGTCGCCGAGTTCGGCTACCAGGCCCCACCGGCGTACGCCACGCTGCGCCGGGCGTTGAGCGACGAACCCCTGGCGCACGACTCACCGGGCATGGCACACCACCAGAAGGCGGCCGACGGCGACGCAAAGCTGCAACGCGGCCTCGACGCCCACCTGCCGCCGCCGGCGGACTTCGACGACTGGCACTACCTGACGCAGCTCAACCAGGCGCGCGCGATCCAACTCGGGGTGGAACACTTCCGCTCGCACCGGGGCGTGTGCTCCGGCACCATCGTCTGGCAGCTCAACGACTGCTGGCCGGTGACCTCCTGGTCGGCCGTCGACGGCGACGGCCGCCGCAAACCCCTGTGGTACGCGCTGCGCCACGCGTACGCCGACCGGCTCCTCACCGTGCAGCCCCGCGACGGCGGGCTGGCGCTGGTGGCCGTCAACGACGGCGGTACGCCCTGGCAGGCGTCGGCGTCGGTGACCCGGGTGACCCTCACCGGTGAGTCCCGGGCCAGGACGACGATGGCACTGGACGTCCCGGCGTACTCCTCGATCGTGTTGGCGCTGCCGGCGGACCTGGTCCGGCCGGACGAAGGTCGCCGTGAGTTGCTGGTCGCGGAGGCCGGTGACACCGCTGAGCGCGCCCTGTGGTTCTTCGCCGAGGACCGGGACGTGGACTGGCCGGCGGCGGCCTGGGACGCGACGGTCGAGCCGATCGAGGGTGGTCAGCGGGTCCGGGTCACCGCCCGCACGGTGCTGCGCGACCTGACGCTCTTCCCGGACCGGCTCGACCCGACGGCATCCGCTGACAAGGCCCTGGTCACCCTGTTGCCCGGCGAGTCGACCACCGTCACCGTGCGCGCCGACACCGCGCTGGACCCGGCAGCGTTGACCAGCCGCCCGGTGCTGCGCTGCGTCAACGACATCCGCCAACGCTAAGCCGACCCCCGCTTACGAGCAGGGGCTCATCGGGGGCCCCGGTCACTTCCCTGTTCGGACACGATCATCGCGGAGCGCGGCGATGATCCGGCCGACGGAAGTGGACGGATTGCCCTCCGGGGGCGGGTCAAGCCGATCAGCCCGTCGGCAGGCGTCCTCAATTCGGTCGCGGAAGTCGGCGAAGTCGAGCGCGGTCTTGTCCCAGGCAGGGTTGTGCTCGCGCAACAGGTCGCGGGCCCGCTTGGCGTTCTCCACGAACCTGGTGCAGTTGCTGTAGTGGAGCAGCAGCCACACCTCGAAGCAGGGATTGGACCAGGCCAGATTGACATCGGCGGCGGCAGCTTCGCGGGCTGCCGGCTCCGTGACGAATTCATCGACGTCGCAGACGGCCCATGCCTCGTCGAAGTCGTCGCGTTGGCGGCGTCGTGCTGCACCTCGTACGACGTTGACCGGCGAGCCGCGTTCTGCCACGACGACCACCCGTGGCCGTACCCACGCCTCCTGCTTGAGGCCGTTGAAGTAGGCCCGTTCCGTGGATTCACCGTTCGTGGCGATCAGAATGGTTGTCCGTTGTTCCCGGGTCGACGCGCGTCGACGCAGGTCTGTCTCCCGGCCCCGGCCGGACCGAGAGTCGAGGGTTTGCCGATTACCCTGTCGTGGCGTCATTCGGACCTCCACGGCTGGCAAGGGCCTGTTCGAACAGGTCGGTGGACAGGGTGGGAACCGCGCCGTAGTTGCCGTTCAAGTAACGGCGCTGACGGTTCTCGCCTTCCTTGCGGGGCTTGAAATCGGTCAGCGGGTACAGCGAGGATGCACCCTCGTCGTCCTTCTCCACGAACCAGATCTCGTCGCGGCGCAGGATCTCCTCTCCGTCGAGGGTGCCGAGTAGGGCGGCGTCGTGGCTGGTGAAGATGAGTTGGCTGCCCAGAGGGTTCGCCTGCGGGCTACGGAACAGGCTGACGAGCTTCGCGGTGAGGACCGGATGCAGGCTGGCGTCGATCTCGTCGATCAGCATCGTGGCGCCGGTCCGCAGCATCGTTGCGGCGTGCAGGCCCAGGGTCAGTAGTCGCCGTGTGCCGGTCGACTGGTTCTGTAGGTCGAGTAGCGCGAGACCGTGCGGTCCCTGATGCGCGAACAGGATGACGGGTGGACGCCGGCTTCCTGCCATGGCCTTTTTCACCCGGGCCCTCATGCCCTGGACCGACGATTCGGCCCAGGCGGAATGGTCGTCGGCTGGATCCGAGAGAACGACGACGTCGACGATCCCGACATCGGCGGCCTGCAGCAGGTCTACAGCGAGCCGGCGTACCTCGTCGGCGTCCGATTGACCGATGCGGATGAGGGTGGACAGCCCAGGGGTGGGGTCAGTGCCTTGGCCCATCAGGTAGAACCACCGGTAGGTGTCATGCAGCGGCTGCGGATCTGCCGGGTCCGACTGGGGGCGGCTGTGACCAAAGCGGGCGACCGTGCTGAGGAAAAGCGCTGTCGGAGCGGTGATGCCGGCGATCTGCTCCAGGTCGTTACGTCGGCCCGTCTCCTCGCCCCAGGAGAAGGTGTCGCCGTCTCGCTCGAACACGCGCCGCCTGCGCCCGACCGGATAGTGGTAGAGCCATTCCTCCAGCACCTGTTCGTCATCGATCGTGAAGCCGTAGGTGTGCCGGACGCCGCCGAGCAGAAGGTCGACGACATAGCGCGACGGCTGGCTGGCGAATTCCGGATCCAACCCGAACGGCTCTCGGTGCAGACCTAGACCAGGCTCGACCGCGCGGTCGGATTCCACGACGGTCTGCCGCATGAACGCCAACGCGCCGAGGCAGTTTGACTTGCCAGAGGCGTTGGCCCCGAAGATGCCGACGACCTGGACCGCCTGTGGGGCCGGCTCGTCGGCCGGGGCCCCGTCCCCGTAGACGGGCGTCAGGTTGAGCTGGTGCTCGTCGCGGAACGATCGGTGATTGGCGAAGCGGAAACTTAGCAACATTGGCCGTGTGCCCCTATTTCGTGGGGTGTTACAAGCGCATCCCTGCGAGTAAACCACGGGAAGGCGACGCAACGCCCGATGCGGACCAGTGCTGCCTCGGCGGGTTTCCCCGGCACCGCCCTCGATTGAAGATTTCTTCAAGTGCTAAAGTCTTCGCATCGATTGGGAGAGGTGTTCATGTCGGTCCCGCTGTACCAGGCGAAGGCGGAACTCTTCCGCACCCTCGGGCACCCGGTGCGCATCCGGGTGCTCGAACTGCTCCAGGACGGCCCGAAGCCGGTACGTGACCTGCTCGCCGTCATCGAGGTCGAGGCCTCCAACCTCTCCCAGCAACTCGCGGTGCTGCGCCGCGCCGGGATGGTCACCTCACACCGCGACGGCCCTCTCGTCATGTACGCGTTGAGCACCCCGGACGTGGCCGACCTGCTGGCCGCCGGGCGGCGGATCCTCGGAGCGGTCCTCACCGACCGGGACGGCCTCCTCGACGAGCTGCGCGCCACCCGCACGGACAGATGAGCGGCGTCATCCTCATCGCCCGCGAGCGGCTTCTCGGGCTGCTGCCCGGTCGGGCGGACTGGGCGGCGGTCCACCGCTCACCGCGCCGGGACCTGCTGGCCGGGCTCACCGTGGCAGTGGTGGCGCTGCCGCTGGCCCTGGCGTTCGGCGTCACCTCCGGGCTCGGCGCCCAGGCCGGGTTGATCACCGCCGTGGTCGCCGGCGCGGTGGCCGCCGTCTTCGGCGGCTCCAACCTCCAGGTCTCCGGGCCGACCGGGGCGATGACCGTGGTGCTGGTGCCCGTGGTGCAGCAGTTCGGGGCCACCGGCGTGCTCATGGTCGGCGCGATGGCGGGCCTGGTGCTGATCGCGCTCGCCGTGGCCCGCCTGGGCCGCTTCGTCCGCTACCTGCCCACCCCGGTGCTGGAGGGTTTCACCGCCGGCATCGCCGTGGTCATCGCGCTGCAACAGGTGCCCGCCGCACTCGGCGTCGCTGACGCGCACGGGGAGAAGGTCTGGGCCGTCGCCTTCGACGCGGTCGCCCGTTTCGTCGCACACCCGCGGCCGGCCGCGCTCGCGGTGGCCCTCGCCGTCGCGGCGCTGATGCTGCTGGGTGCCCGGTGGCGACCCGGCCTGCCGTTCTCCCTGCTCGGCGTGGGGGCCGCGACCGTCCTGGCCGAGGTCATCCCGGTCGATCTGGCCCGGATCGGCGCGCTGCCGCAGGGCCTGCCGGCGCCCTCGCTCGGCTTCCTCGACCTCGACGCGCTGGGCGTGCTGCTGCCCAGCGCTCTCGCCGTCGCCGCGCTCGCAGCCCTGGAGAGCCTGCTCTCCGCCACCGTCGCCGACGGCATGACCGTCGGTGAACGGCATGACCCCGACCGGGAGTTGTTCGGTCAAGGGTTGGCCAACCTCGCCGCCCCCCTCTTCGGCGGCATCCCGGCGACCGCCGCCATCGCCCGGACAGCGGTCAACGTCCGCGCCGGGGCGGCCTCGAAGCTGGCGGCCCTCACCCACGCCGTCGCCCTCGCGGCGATCGTGCTGGCCGCCGCGCCGTTGGTCGGCCGGATCCCGCTCGCCGCCCTGGCCGGCGTGCTGCTGGCCACCACCGTCCGCATGGTGGAGGCGGCCTCGCTGTGGGCGCTCGCCCGGGCCACCCGGGGCGATGCGGTGGTGCTGGTGCTAACCTTCGCTGTCACCGTGATCTGGGATCTCGTCACCGCCGTCGCGGTCGGCGTCGGCGTCGCCGTGGTGCTCGCCCTGCGCGCGGTGGCCCGCAGCGCCCGGCTGGAACAGGTGCCCCTCGACCCCGGGGACCACAGCGCCGAGGAGTACGCGCTGCTCACCGAACACATCGTCGCGTACCGGCTGGACGGGCCGCTCTTCTTCGCTGCGGCCCACACCTTCCTCCTCGAACTCTCCGAGGTCACCGACGTCCGTGTCGTCATCCTGCGAATGTCCCGGGTGACCACGATGGACGCCACCGGCGCGCACGTCCTCGGCGACGCGATCGGACGGCTGCGCGGACGCGGGATCACCGTCCTGCTCTCCGGTATCACCCCGGCCCACGACCAGGTGCTCGCCACCCTCGGAGTCGCCGACGACCTACGCCGCGAGGAACTGGTCTTCCCGGACACCCCGGCCGCGATCCGGTACGCCCGTGGGACCGCGCTTCCCGTGGCGGGCAGCCCGTCTGACCGGCCGTAGCGGTCGGGAGGTGCGTGACCGGGGCGGGTGCGGGTGGGGCAGTGGACCCGCTAGGGCACTATCTACCCCGTCATGATCGCTGCTCGACAACGCGGCTGACAGACGAGGCGACGACAGACGTCGAGCCCAGGCGGCACCGGGGGAGCAAATGATCACTGAACATGTCCGGGACGCGGCGGCGACGGCGTTCGTCTTCGGCTTCTTCGCCACCAGCTGGTTCGGTTGGGCGCAGGAGGCGCCCCCGAAGCGGTTGCGGCCGGTGCTCATCGCCGGGTCGGTTCTTGCCCTGATCACGGCGGCCGCCGGGGCTCTGTTCGCCTGGCGTCACTGGTCGGACGGTACGGCATTCGACGCCGACACCAGCCCTGTCTTCGGCATCGTCGTCGGCATCGAGTTCGGCGCCGCCGCGGTCGGTGCCGGGCTGCTCGCTCTGCTGCGGCGTACTGAGCTGACCGCCCCCTGGATCGCCTTCGTCGTGGGCGTGCACCTCTTCCCGGTTGCGGCGTTGATCGACTACCCGTTGGTTCACCTGGTAGCCGTGCTCGTCACCGTGGTGGCGGTCGCGTCGGTGCCGGTGGCTCGGGCCCGCGCCGTGGCGGTGAGCGCGGTGGTCGGGCTCGGCACCGGCGCGGTGCTCCTGGTCGCCGCGGTGTCCTCGCTGCTCATCGCCCTGTTGGCCTACTGAGGCAGGTCGCCGTCCCACACCAGGCTGCCACCTCGTGCTGTCCGGCGAGTCGATCAACCGCGCTTTCCGGTATCGGACGATGAACTGTCCCGACAGGACATTGCTGTCGCTTTCCGGATAGCAGGGACCTCGTCGGCCGGGCGGGGCCGGTTCAATGACAGGCATGCGGGGGATCAGTGGCACGGCGGCGGCGAAGGCACTCATCCTGGCGGCTGTTCCCGTCGGTGCCGTCGGTTTCTTCGTCACGGACGGGTGGGCGATCGGCGCGATCGTCGCGAACCTCGTTCTGCTCGGCGCCGGGGGTGGCCTCTGGTGGGGGAACCGCTGGACGCGCCTGTTCCCGACCGGCTACTACCGCGGCCCCGAGGCCGAGGAGGATCCGGACGAGGCCGGTACCGACTTCGCGGACCCGGGGTCGACGGTATTCGCGTCGCGTCGGGTTCGTCGGCATCAGCTGACTTTGTCGACGACGAGCCGGCTTCGCCGCTCCGTGTTGCGGCGTTCCTTCAGTGGCGAAGACGCCGGTCGTGTCAAGGACCTGACGATGGTGGCGAACACCCTGACCGAGATCCAGGGCGGGCTCCAGTCGGCGCAGCGAAAGGCCAGGCGGGAACAGCTGTGGTGGCTGGTCGCCGGGCTGGCGGCGTCCATCCCGATCGGCGTCGCCATCAACCTCGCCACCGGGTGACCGGGGTAACCCGACTGACCGACTCCACCACGGCACGAGCGGTGGCCACGGGGGAACCGGTAACGGCCCTCCCGGGACCACCGCTCGTCAGCAGCAGTAGGCGGTCAGGCGCGGGCGGCGGCGAGCACCTGGCCGACCAGGGCGCCGGAGGTGCCGGAGCGCTCGTACTCGGGACGGTTGAGGCTGCCGCCCATCAGCGGGGCCGGGTTGCGGTGCACGGCCGGGCTGTCCGAGCTGACCAGGGCCGCGAAGTGGTACTCGTCGGCGCCGGTCGCCTCGACGATCCGGGCGATGTTGCGCGGGGTGATGCCACCGCCGGGCATGATGACGATCCGGCCGGCGGCCCGGCGCACCAGCTCGGCGATGAGCGGAGCACCCTCCAGCACGCTGACCTCCTGACCCGAGGTGAGTACCCGGTGTACGCCCAGCTCGATCAGCTGCTCCAGCGCCGCGTACGGGTCGCGGGTCATGTCGAACGCCCGGTGGAAGGTGATGCTGGCGTCGCCCGCGGCGGCGATCAGCCGGCGGGTGGTCGGCACGTCGACGTCGCCCTCGGCGGTCAGCGCGCCGATCACGATGCCGTGCGCGCCGGCCGCCACCGCGGCCCGGACGTCCCGCTCCATCGCCTCGATCTCGAACGGCGAGTAGATGAAGTCGCCGGCTCGGGGACGGACGATCACGTGTACCCGGATCCGGCTGACCGCGCGCAGGGCCGTTTCGATGGTGCCCAGGCTGGGGGTCAGCCCGCCGTCGAAGAGCGCGGAGCACAGCTCCACCCGGTCGGCGCCGGCCTCCTCGGCGGCGACCGCTCCCTCGACGCTGTCGATGCAGATCTCGAATGTGTTCATGATTCTTCCTTTTCCGTGCGAGGCGGTGGCGCTTCGGTACGAGACGGTGCCGTGGTTCAGTCGATGACGGCCGTGAGTGCGCCGACCGGTACGCCGCCGCCGAGCACCGGCACCTGGCGCAGCGCGTCGGCCCCACCCACCGGTACGCCCACGGCGTCGAGGGCGGCGAGGGCGATGGCGGTGGTGGCTCGGGGCGAACCGTCGATCGCCTTCACCGCCACCGCGTGACCGTCCGGTGCGGCCACCGCGAGCACGCCCTCGGCTCCGCCCTTGGCGAGGACGCCGGGCAGCGCCCTCATCAGGTCGGTGTTCGGGTGCCCGTGCCAGCCGCCGACGTACTCCGGGTGTTGGCGCATGGCCTGCGCGACGAGTGCCTCGTCGCTGCCGGCGGGCGCGGTGACCAGCGCCTGGAACGTGCGGGCCAGGCCGGTCAGCGGCAGGCCGAACAGCGGTGCGCCGCAGCCGTCGACCGCGTGGTGTGCGATCGGCGTGCCGGCCAGCCGGGCGACGGTCGCGGCGGTTTCCCGCTGCACCGGGTGCTCCGGGTCGAGGTAGTCGGCTGTGGTCCAGGACCGGGCCACGCAGGCGACAAGCATCGCGGCGTGCTTGCCGGAGCAGTTCATCCGGATCCGGTCGCGTTGTCCGCCGGCGCGGATCAGCCGGTCCCGGGTCAATTCGTCCTCCGGCCAGTCCTCCGGGCAGCCGAGCGCGTCCTCACCCAGGCCGGCCCCGGCCAGCATCGCCCGAACCACCTCGACGTGCCGGTCGTCACCGGTGTGGCTGCCGGCGGCGAGGGCCAGCGCCGGGCCGGTCAGCTCATCGCCCGCCGCGATCCGGCAGGCCAGTGCCTGCACCGGCTTGAGGGTGGAGCGGGGGAGCACCGGCTCGTCGGGTACGCCGGCGGCGAGGGCGACCGTCCCGTCCGGGGCGAGCACCACGACGCTGCCGTAGTGCCGGCTCTCGACGAAGCCGTTGCGCACGACCCGGGCCAGTTCGGCGTAGCGGAAGTTGGTCACCGGGGAGTGTTCCCTTCGAGAAGCGGCGGGGGCAGCTCAGCCGTCCGCCGTCCGCGCCGGCCACCGAAGCGGCCGTTGCGGGCCTGGAGTACGCGGGCGAACTTCGACAGCGAGGCGTTGACCACCAGGTAGATCAGCGCCACCACCAGGAACGTCTGGATCAGCAGGTGGGTGTACGAGGCGAGCACCTGCCCGCTGTAGAGCAGTTCGGTGTAGCTGACCACGAAGCCGAGCGAGGTGTCCTTGAGTAGCCCGACCAGCTGGCTGACCAGGGACGGGGCGAGTTGCAGCAGCGCCTGCGGCAGGACCACCAGCGCCATGACCTGCCCACGGCGGAGCCCGACCGCGAGGCCGGCCTCGGTCTGCCCACGGTCCAGCGCCAGGATGCCGGACCGGAAGATCTCGGCGAAGGCCGCCGAGTTGGAGACCACCAGCGGGACCACGAGCTTCCAGAACAGCGGGAAGTTCAGCCCGTACTGCGGCAGGGCGAACAGCGTCACGTAGATCAGCAGCAGGGTCGGGACGGTCCGGAAGACCTCCACGTACGCGCCGGCCACCCAACGCAGCGGTCGGTGCGTCGACAGCCGGCCGAGCGCGAGGAGCAGTCCGAGCGCGGCGCTGAGCACGGCGGTGGAGGCGGCGGCGCGCAGTGTGGCCCACAGACCGTTGAGCAGGTACCGCCAGATGGGCCAGGTGGTGAACGGCTCCCACCGCTCGGCGGCCAGCTCGCCGTGGCTGGCGAACTGGTAGGCGGCCGCGACCAGGGCACCGGCCACGAGGATCGCCCCCAGCACGGTGGCGATCCGGATCCGCCGTTGGGCGCGGGGGCCGGGCTCGTCGAAGAGGATCTGTTGCGTCTTGTTCATCGGACGATCGCCAGCCTTCGTTCGAGCAGGCCGGTGACCTGACCGATGATCAGCGCCAGCAGCATGTAGGCGAGGCCCGCGCCGGTGAAGACGGCGATCGGTTGAGCCTCGACCAGGTTCACGTTGTTGGCCGCCTGGGTCAGCTCGACCACGCCGACGGCGGCGGCCAGTGAGGTGTTCATCAACAGCGCGATGCAGATGTTGCCGATCGGCTGGATCACCGCGCGGAGTCCCTGCGGCAGGATCACGTGCCGCAGGGACTGACCGAACGTGAGGCCGATGGCACGGGCTGCCTCGGCCTGGCCCACACCGACCGTGTTGATCCCGGCGCGGATCGCCTCGGCCAGGTACGCACCCTCGTACACCGCGATGACGATCACGGCGGAGGTGAACAGCGGGAACGTGATGCCGATGGTCGGCAGCGCGAACACGAACAGCACCAGGAGCGCCAGCAGTGGCAGGTTCTGGAACACCTCGACGTACGTGGTGCCGATGGCGCGCAGCAGCGGCACGGGGGCGATCCGCAGGGTGGCCACGATGATGCCGAGCAGCATCGCCCCGACGGTGGCCACGACGGTCAGTTCGACCGTCGTGACCAGGCCGTGGCCAAGCGCGCTCAGATGGGCGGTGAGGGCTTCCATCGGTACGAGAGGATGCTCAGGAGCCGTCGGCGGAACCGAGGGCGGGCGGGGTTGGCGCCCCACCCTCCACGACCGAGCCGAGGGTGCCCTCCCAGACCTTCGCCCACGTGCCGTCGGCCTGGATCTTCTTCAGCCAGTTGTTGACGAACTCCTTGAACTGCGTGTCCTCCCGGTTGAGGCCGATGCCGTACGCCTCGGTGGTGAACGGCTCGCCCACCACCTTCATCCCCGGGTTGGCCTTGGCGCCCGAGGCGAGCAGCGTGAAGTCCTGCACGTACGCGTCGCCGCGCTTCTGCAGCAGCGCCTGCAACGCCTGCGGGTCGGTGCCGAAGGCGATCTGCTTCGAGCCGGGAGCGGCGGAGGGCAGCGCGGTGACGGCGGGGGTGTTCGCCCCGACGATCACGGTCTTGCCGGCGAGGTCCTTGACGCTCTTGATCGAGGTGTCGTCCTTGCGGACCCCGACCGCGAGACCCGAGGTGAGGTACGGCCCGGCGAAGGCGACCTGGGTGGCCCGCTGCGGGGTGATCGTGTACGTCTGGAAGACCGCGTCCACCGACTTGGCCTGGAGCATGGCCTCCCGGGTCTGGGTGCCGATGGTCGTCGTCTTCACCTCGGGCTTGCCGATGATGTACTTCGCCAACAGCTTCGCCATGTCGGCGTCGAAGCCCTCGATGGTGCCGCTGACCGGGTTCTGCTGGGCGAGCAGCGGCGCGTCCAGGGAACCGCCGATGTTCAGGTAGCCGCGCTTGCGGATCGCGTCCATGGTCGAGCCGGCGGGGATGTCCGCGTCGGTGGCGACCGGGGCGGCGTCGTACACCGACTGGGCGACCACGCCGTCGCCACCGAGGCCGGCGTCGCCGGGCAGCGTCGGTGCGCTGCTGCCGCTGTCGCCGCCGCAGCCTGTCGCGGCGAGGGCCACCGCGACGGCGGTGGCGGTGAGGGCGAGCGAGCGCCGCCGGGTGAAGCTCTTCTTGAGGATTGACATGACACCCTCCCGTTGGGGGCTAGTGCTGGAGGATCTTGGAAAGGAAGTCGCGGGCCCGCTCGGTGCGCGGAGCTGCGAAGAAGTCGTCGGGGGCGCCGGATTCGACGATGCGGCCGTCGTCCATGAAGACGACCCGGTCGGCGGCGCGGCGGGCGAAGCCCATCTCGTGGGTGACCACGATCATGGTCATCCCCTCGGCGGCGAGGGAGATCATCACGTCGAGCACCTCGTTGACCATCTCCGGGTCGAGGGCCGAGGTCGGCTCGTCGAAGAGCAGCACCTTCGGTTGCATTGCCAGCGCGCGGGCGATCGCCGCTCGCTGCTGCTGCCCGCCGGAGAGTTGGGCCGGGTGGTGGTTGGCCTTGTCGGCGATACCGACGCGTTCCAGCAGGGTCATCGCCTGCCGGCGTGCCTCGGGCCGGGCGACCCTGCGGACCCGGGTGGGGCCGAGGGTGATGTTGTCCAGCACCGTCTTGTGGCCGAAGAGGTTGAAGGACTGGAAGACCATGCCGACGTCGGCGCGCAGCCGGGCCAGCGCGCGACCCTCGGCCGGCAGCGGCTCACCGTCGATCTCGATGCTGCCCTGCCCGGCTGTCTCCAGCCGGTTGAGGCAACGGCACAGGGTCGACTTGCCGGAGCCGGACGGCCCCACCACGACGACCACCTCGCCGGCGGCCACCGTGAGGTCGATGTCCTTGAGCACGTGCAGCGGGCCGAACCACTTGTGCAGGCCGCGTACCGACACCATCGGTCGGTCCGCACCCGTCGTCCCCGGTGCCACCAGACGGCCCCACTTTCTTCGATGACCGAATCAAGTCGGCTTCATATCGAACCAACAGCGCCATCTAAAGGTAGCCAAGAAACTAAGTCAACCAGTTGCTTGAACAAACTCCGGATGCTAAGAACCTGACGTGACGATTGACGACGCGCCACGTGATGCCCTCCGGGGCGGCCCTCGGGAGCTGTTGCGCTGGGTGGCCACCGGAGCGGCCGTCAGTCGTGCCGACCTGTCCCGGCTCTCCGGGCTGTCTCCGTCGACGGTTTCCCAGCGGGTCGAGGCGTTGATCAACCAGGGGTTGCTGGAGGAGGCCGGCGCAGGACGGTCCCGAGGTGGACGACGACCACGCCAGCTCGCGGTGCCCACCGGCGGCGCGGTCGTCGGCGCCATCGACCTCGGCGCGCATCACGCGCGCGTCGGCACCCTGGACCTGTCCGGGCGGGTGGTCCGGGGCCGTACCCTGCCGGTCCGCATCGAGGACGGCCCGGAGCAGGTGCTCGGCGCGCTGCTGGCCGAGGTCGCGGCGTTGGCCGCCGCGTCCGACGAGCCGCCGGCCGCCGGCCTCACCCCGTCGGCGACCGCGTCGACGGCGGCGGACGGCGCCGCGGGTGTGCTGCGGGGCATCGGCATCGGCATTCCCGGCCCGGTGCAGCACGCCACCGGGCGGATCGTCAGCCCGTCGCGGATGCCCGGCTGGAACGGCTTCGACGTCGCCGCGTTCTGCGCCGGCCGGGTCGACGTGCCGATCATCGTGGACAACGACGCCAACCTGATGGCGCTCGGCGCGCACCGCACCGCACATTCCGAACTGGACCATGCCGTCTACATCAAGGCGGGCACCGGGATCGGCTCCGGCGTCATCTCCAGTGGACGCTTGCACCGGGGCGCGCAGGGATCGGCCGGCGACATCAGCCACTGCCGGGTGGTGGCCGATCCCGCGCCGCTGTGCAGTTGCGGTAACGCGGGTTGCCTGGAGGCGGTGGCCAGCGGCGCGGCCCTGGTCACCGCGCTCCGCGACCAGGGCGTACCAGTCTCCGACCTGACCGGTGTGATCCGCCTGATCGACGACGGCGACCGGCACGCCACTGCGCTCGCCCGGCAGGCCGGCCGGGCCATCGGCGAGATCCTGGCCGTCGTGGTCAACTTCTTCAACCCGCAGGTGGTCGCCATCGGTGGTCGGCTCGCGGACTGTGAGCCGCTGCTGGCCAGCATGCGGGCCACCCTCTACGAGCGGTGCCTCCCGCTGGCCACCCAGACCCTGCTCATCGAACGGGTTGCCGCCAGCCAGGACATCGGCATCACGGGCGCGGCCCACCTGGTGATCGACCACGTCGTAGCGGCCGCCTGATCTCGCCCCAGCTGGCGGGGTTAGTCACGTAAAGCGACCCACCTGAGCCCGATATGCCGGTAATTGACCTACCCTGATCCCAGCTCTGCGTAGATCGTCTTGACAGTTTCCTTACACCCAGTCACGTAGCCTCCCGGTGTTCCTCACTTACCCGTGATCGTTCCTGGAGGTTTTCACGTGCGGATCAGCGGACGGCTTCTCGTGCCGATCTCGTTGGCGTTGGTGTTGACGACCGCCGGATGTGGCACGTCCATGATGCCGTCCTCCGGGCAGGGCAACGCGCCACGCTCCGGTCAGACTGCGCCGCGCTCAGAACCGACCCCCGACGACACCCCGACCCCGGAGATCCCGAGCGACGAACAGATCCCCACCAGGGCCGCCGGCACCTTCACCACGGCCACCGGCACCGGTCGGGTGATCGGCGAGGGCAAGGAGCGGGTGCGCTACAGCGTCTCGGTGGAGAAGGGCATCGCCTGGGGTGACATCCCCGCCTGGAAGCCGGACCGGTTCGCCGCGAGCATCGAGCAGGTGCTGGCGGCGCCGAACGGGTGGGCCACCTCGGCACAGCACCCGGTCACCAACAAGGCCGTGAACCTGAGCCGGGCATCGTGGTCCTTCCAGCGGGTCAGCACCTCGAAGGCCGACGTCGACGTGCGGCTCGCGACACCGAGGACGGTGGACAAACTCTGCGGCGCCAGCGGCGTCGACACCGAGGGGGTCTACTCCTGCAAGTACGGCAAGACCATCATGATCAATCTGCGGCGTTGGCTCCAGGGGTCACCGGGATACCCGGTCACCATCGAGGAGTACCACGCCGGCGTGATCAATCACGAGTTCGGCCACTTCCTCGGCTTCGCCCACATGAAGTGCGGCGCTCTGGGCGAGCCAGGCCCGGTCATGATGACCCAGACGATCGACCTGGACGGGTGCCTGCCCAACGTCAGCCCGTTCGTCGGCAACGGCCGGTTCGTCAGCGGACCGTGGGCACCGTCCTGACGCGGTGATCCCCGCCCCGTTGTCACTTCTCCGATCTTGGACGGTTTCCGTCCTGTGCGAACGGAAACTGTCCAAGATCTCGACGGAGTCGACGATCGGATGCCCTCGGCTACTCCGGGACGCGGCGGTAGGCGCCGTCGCTGGCCGAGGTGGCCATCGAGGCGTACGCGCGCAGCGCCGCCGACACCGGGCGCTGCCGATCGGTCGGGGTGTACGGCTTGTCGCGCTTCTCCTCGGCCACCCGTCGCGCCTCCAGCTCCTCGGCGGGCACGTTCAGCTCGATCGACCGGCTCGGGATGTCGATGACGATCTCGTCGCCGTCGCGGACCAGGGCGATCATCCCGCCGGAGGCCGCCTCGGGCGAGACGTGCCCGATGGAGAGCCCGGAGGTGCCACCGGAGAAACGGCCGTCGGTGAGCAGCGCGCAGGAGCGACCCAGTCCGCGTCCCTTGAGGAACGAGGTGGGGTAGAGCATCTCCTGCATGCCGGGGCCGCCCTTGGGCCCCTCGTACCGGATCACCACGACGTCTCCGGCGACCACCTGCTTGGCGAGGATCGCGGTCACCGCGTCGTCCTGCGACTCGTAGACCTTCGCCGGGCCACGGAAGGTCAGGCAGTCGTCCGGCACGCCGGCGGTCTTCACCACGCTGCCCTCGGGTGCCAGGTTGCCGTGCAGGATGGCCAAGCCACCGTCGGCGGAGTACGCGTGCTCGCGGTCGCGGATGCAGCCGCCGGCCGCGTCGGTGTCCAGCGACGACCACCGGTTGGTGGTGGAGAACGGCTCGGTGGTGCGCACCCCACCGGGGGCGGCGTGGAACAGCTCGACCGCCGTCGGGGTGGGCGAGCCGCCGCGCACGTCCCAGTCGGTCAGCCACTGAGCGAGGGAGGGGGAGTGCACGGCGTGCACGTCCCGGTTGAGCTGCCCGGCCCGGTCCAGTTCGCCGAGGATCGCCGGGATGCCGCCGGCCCGGTGCACGTCTTCCATGTGGTAGTTCGGCGAGTTGGGCGCGACCTTGGCCAGGCACGGCACCCGCCGGGAGATCGCGTCGATGTCGGCGACGCCGAAGTCCATCTCCGCCTCGCGGGCGGCGGCGAGCAGGTGCAGCACCGTGTTGGTGGAGCCGCCCATCGCCACGTCCAGGGCGACGGCGTTCTCGAAGGCGGCCTTGGAGGCGACCGTGCGCGGCAGCACCGAGTCGTCGTCGCCGTCGTACCACCGCTTGGCGATATCCACGACGGTCCGGCCGGCCTCGACGAAGAGCGACCGGCGAGCGGCGTGGGTGGCCAGCGTCGAACCGTTGCCGGGCAGCGCGAGCCCGATCGCCTCGGTGAGGCAGTTCATCGAGTTGGCGGTGAACATGCCGGAGCAGGAGCCGCAGGTCGGGCAGGCGGAACGTTCGATTTCACCGAGCTGCTCGTCGGTGACCGCCTCGTTCGAGGAGGCGATCATCGCGTCGATCAGGTCGATCTTGCTGTGCACGACGCCCTCGATCGCCATCGTCTTGCCGGCCTCCATCGGGCCGCCGGAGACGAAGACGGTCGGGATGTTGAGCCGCAACGCGGCCAGCAGCATCCCGGGGGTGATCTTGTCGCAGTTGGAGATGCAGACCAGGGCGTCCGCGCAGTGCGCGTTGACCATGTATTCGACCGCGTCGGCGATCAGCTCACGGCTGGGCAGCGAGTAGAGCATGCCGCCGTGGCCCATCGCGATGCCGTCGTCGACCGCGATGGTGTTGAACTCCCGGCCCACTCCACCGGCCTCGGCGACCGCGTCGGCGACCAGGCCACCCATGTCCTTGAGGTGTACGTGACCAGGCACGAACTGGGTGAAACTGTTGGCGATGGCGACGATCGGCTTACCGAAATCGTCGTCGGTCATCCCGGTGGCCCGCCAGAGGGCCCGGGCGCCGGCCATCGTCCGACCGTGTGTGGAAGTCCTCGATCGCAGCTCAGGCATGCGTACCAGCATGACACCGTCGGCGCACCGGCCCACCCGGGTACTTGCCGTGTCCCAACAGATGCACACTCGACCCCCCATGACGTGCGCCCATCCGGCACTCTTGGAGACGTGCATTTTCCACCGGGCATGGTCGCTGTCGCGGCGCTCAGCGGGCTCGTCGCCGCGGTGGCGTCCGTGCTGTTGACCCTCGTCGCCCGGCGGCGGACCCGCCCTCGTCGACCGGCACACGTGCTGCTCGCGGTGGCCGCCGGGGTCGCCCTGCTCAGCCTCCTGACCGGGGTGGTCGCCGCGCTCAGCGCCAACGACCACTGGGCGCACGAGCAGGCTCAGCGCACCGGTTGGGCGACCATGGTGGCGATCGGCACGGCGGTGGCCGGGCTGGCCTTCGCCGCTGGTCTGCTCCGGCTGCCCGGGGTCGCCGCCACCGCGGCGGGAACGGCCCGGCTGGCCCTGGACGGCTTGGTCATGGCGGCGGCGCTGTGGTTCGTCGGTTGGGTGCTCTTCTCCGAGCCAACCCGGTTGCTCGGTGCCGCCACGCCGATGGCCTGCCCGGCGATCCTGTTGGCCACGGTGAGCGCCGCGCTCGGGGCCGGGCTCGTCGTGATCATCGTCTTCCGGGCCGCCACCCCGCGTCGACGGCTCGCCGCGCTGGGTGCCGGCATCAGCGCAGTGACCTGCGGCGGGCTGGGGCTGAGCGCCGGGCTCTGCCAGGCCGGGCCGACCATGGCGCTGACCGGTGCGGTCGTGCTCGCCGCCGGCCTGCTGACCGTGGCGCTCGCGGTGTACCGGGCCGACCGGCCGGGGCAGGTCGACCTGGACCTGGTCGGTCGCGACGGCGAGTACGCCATCGCCCCGATGCTGGCGATGGCCGCCTCGGCGATGTACCACCTTGCCCAGGACGGCCGATTCACCGCGGCCGGCATCGTGGCCGGCAGCGTGGAGGGGTTCGCCCTGGTGGCACGTCAGTACCTCACCCTGCGCGACGTGCGCGGCTACGCGGGCCGCCTGGCCGAGCGGGAGGCGCACTTCCGTGAGCTGGCGCACACCGACCCGCTGACGTCGTTGGCCAACCGGCGCGGGCTGCTCCGGGCGCTGCACCGCAACGCCGCGGACCGCAACCCGTGTGTCCTGCTCGGCCTCGACCTGGACGGGTTCAAGAACGTCAACGACATGCGGGGCCACGACGTGGGCGACGCCGTGCTGGCCGAGGTGGGCCGGCGGCTGCGCGGCAACCTGCGCCCCGGCGACGTGGCCGCCCGGCTGGGTGGCGACGAGTTCGCCGTACTCATGCAGGGCCGGTCGGTCGAGGCGGACCGGGTCGCCGAACGGCTCCTCGGGGTGCTCAACCGGCCGTACGACCAGCCGGAGGGGCCGGTCTTCCTGTCGGTGAGCATCGGGGTGGCCGACTGGGCCGACGAGCCGGACGTGGAGCTGCTGCTGCGCCACGCCGATCTGGCGCTGCGCTACGCCAAGCAGCGTGGCAAGAACCGGATCGAGCGGTACGACGCCGCGTACGACCAGCTGCTGCGCCGGCGTACGACGGTGGAGCACGAGCTGCGCGGAGCCATCGAGCGCGACGAGCTGCGGTTGGCCTTCCAGCCGGTGGCGTCGCTGCCGTCGGTGCGGCCGGTCGGCGCCGAGGCGCTGCTCCGCTGGCACCACCCCGAGCTGGGAAACGTCCGTCCGGACGAGTTCATCCCGCTCGCCGAGGAGTGCGGCATGATCGCTCCGCTCGGCGCCTGGGTGCTGCACCAGGCCTGCTACCAGCTCTCCCGGTGGCTGGCGGACGGGCACGACGTCTGGGTGTCGGTCAACGTCTCCCCACGCGAGCTGCACGCCCCGCAGTACGTGGTCCAGGTCGCCGAGGCGCTGCGCGCCCACCACGTGCCGCCGCAGCGGCTGGTGCTGGAGGTCACCGAGCACGCGGTCGCCACCGACCTGGACGAGCTGATCCGGCGGCTCACCGCGCTGCGGTTGACCGGTGTCCGGATCGCGCTGGACGACTTCGGGGCCGGCTACTCGTCGCTGGGGCAGCTACGCCGGCTGCCGATCGACATCCTCAAGATCGACCACAGTCTGGTCGCCGAGCACGAGCCGGTCCGCCCGGTCGACCAGGACGGCCCGGCGTTCGCGCCGATGGTCGACATCGTCATGCGACTGGGCCACCAGCTGGGGCTTGAGGTGATCGCCGAGGGGGTGACCACCCCGACCGAGTTGGCCGCGGTGGTGGCCGCCGGTTGCCGGTTCGGCCAGGGCGCGCTCTTCGGCTGGGGGGTGCCGGCCGAGCACCTGGAGGCGATGTTGGAGGCGGCCACGTCGCCGGGCGCGCGTCCCACTCCGGTGCCCGCGCCACGTCGCGCTCCGGGCGAGTCCGGGCAGCTCACCCCGGCTGCCGATGGCGCGTCGCAGGTCGACGCGCCGACCTCCGTTAACCAACATGTGGGATCAGTTGACTCATCGCGTGAGATGCGTCAGGCTTAGCCGCATGTCGTCGTACCGGTCGCTGCGAGTACTTACCTGAGCGCACTCTCCCTCACCGAGAGTGCGCTGGCCCCGTGCATCTGCACGAGGGCCGTTTTTATTGCCATCGGAACCTGGCGAAGCGGGCCCCGCCCGCGTCGCATCGCTTGACTAGCCACCAGCCACTCCAGCCGAAGGCCAGAACCGCCATGACGAGACCCACGCCCGAGACCCTCGCCCACACCGCCCGCCGGGCCCGCGCGGCCGCCGACCCGACCCTCGACGTCGACCAGGCCGCCACGCGCACGGCCACCCCGGCCACCCCGGCGGTACGGCCCGCCGCCGCGACCCCGATCTCCGGGGCCGGCTCGCTCGTGCGGTCCCTTGAGGCGCTCGACGTCGACGTCGTCTTCGGTATTCCGGGCGGCGCGATCCTGCCGGCGTACGACCCGCTCTACGACTCGACGGTCCGACACATCCTGGTCCGGCACGAGCAGGGCGCGGGGCACGCGGCGACCGGCTACGCGCAGGCCACCGGCAAGGTCGGCGTCTGCATCGCCACCTCCGGGCCGGGAGCGACGAACCTGGTCACCCCGATCGCCGACGCCTACATGGACTCGGTGGCGATGGTGGCGATCACCGGGCAGGTGGCCCGCCCGTCGATCGGCACCGACGCCTTCCAGGAGGCGGACATCCAGGGCATCACCCTGCCGATCACCAAGCACAACTTCCTCGTGCAGAACGCCGAGGAGATCCCCCGGGTGCTGGCCGAGGCGTTCCACCTGGCCAGCAGCGGGCGACCCGGCCCGGTGCTCGTCGACATCCCCAAGGACGTGCTCCAGGCGCCGACCACCTTCTCCTGGCCGCCGACGCTGGACCTGCCCGGTTACCGGCCCACCCTGCACCCGCACGGCAAGCAGATCCGGGAGGCGGCACGGCTGATGGCCGGCGCCCGACGGCCGGTGCTGTACGTCGGCGGCGGCGTGCTCAAGGCCGGCGCCACCGACGGGCTGCGCCGGCTGGCCGAGCTGACCGGCATCCCGGTCGTCACCACGCTGATGGCGCTCGGTGCGTTCCCCGACTCGCACCAGCAGCACCTGGGAATGCCCGGCATGCACGGCACTGTCGCGGCGGTCTACGGCCTGCAGAAGGCGGATCTGATCGTCGCGCTGGGCGCACGCTTCGACGACCGGGTCACCGGCAAACTGGACTCGTTCGCCCCGGACGCGGCAGTGGTCCACGCGGACATCGACCCAGCGGAGATCGGCAAGAACCGGCACGTGGACGTGCCGATCGTCGGCGACGCCAAGCACGTCATCGACGAGCTGATCGTCGCGGTCACCGCCGAGCGGTCGACGGGGCGCACCGCCGACCTCGGTGACTGGTGGACGCAGCTGAGCGACCTGCGCGACCGTTACCCGCTGGGCTACGACGAGCCGTCCGACGGCACCCTGTCCCCGCAGTACGTGATCAAGCGGCTGGGCGAGATCGTCGGCTCCGACGCGATCTTCGTGGCTGGGGTGGGTCAGCACCAGATGTGGGCGTCGCAGTTCATCTCCTACGAGAAGCCGTACACCTGGTTGAATTCCGGCGGCCTCGGCACGATGGGCTACGCGGTGCCGGCGGCGATGGGCGCCAAGGTCGGCAAGCCGGACACGGTGGTCTGGGCGGTGGACGGTGACGGCTGCTTCCAGATGACCAATCAGGAGTTGGCGACCTGCGCGCTGGAGGGCATCCCGGTCAAGATCGCCGTGATCAACAATGGCAATCTCGGGATGGTCCGACAGTGGCAGACGCTCTTCTACAACGAGCGTTACTCCAACACCGAGCTCGGCACCCACAAGCACCGCATCCCGGACTTCGTCAAGCTCGCCGAGGCACTGGGGTGCGTCGGGCTGCGGTGCGAGAACGCGGCTGACGTGGACAAGACCATCGCCGCCGCCATGGAGATCAACGATGCGCCCGTGGTGATCGACTTTGTGGTTGGCAAGGACGCGATGGTCTGGCCGATGGTCGCCGCCGGCACCAGCAACGACGAGATCATGTTCGCCCGTGGCGTCCGCCCGGTCTTCGACGAGGACGACATCTAGTCATGAACGAATGCACCGAGCGCAGCGAGGGCCGTGAGGGCATGACGAAGGAGACGCAGTGACCATGCACACCCTGTCCGTGCTCGTGGAGAACAAGCCCGGCGTGCTCGCCCGCGTCTCCGGCCTGTTCTCCCGGCGCGGGTTCAACATCGACAGCCTCGCCGTCGGCGAGACCGAGAACCCGGACGTCTCCCGGATCACCATCGTGGTCAACGCCGAGTCGTCCCCGTTGGAGCAGGTCACCAAGCAGCTCAACAAGCTGGTCAACGTGCTCAAGATCGTCGAGCTGGATCCGCAGGTGTCGGTTGCCCGGGAGTTGCTGCTGGTGAAGGTCCGCGCCGACCGCGCCGCGAGATCCCAGGTGCTGGAGACCGTCAACCTGTTCCGCGCCCGGGTGGTCGACGTCGCACCGGACACGCTCACCATCGAGGCCACCGGCACCCCCGACAAGCTCGACGCGCTCCTGCGCGACCTCGAGGCCTTCGGCATCAAGGAGATGGTCCAGTCGGGGCTGGTGGCCATCGGGCGCGGCTCGCGCTCGATCACCGCCGGACCCGCGCTACGGGCTGCCTGACCGCCACCGGTCGGCCCCGGCGGGCCGTCCGGCGAATTCATCCGCACAGACCACGACGGGCCGTCCCGGCCGTCGTACGAAAGGGAAGTTCTCATGAGCGTTGAGGTGTACTACGACGACAACGCCGACCTCGGCCTGATCCAGGCCAGGAAGGTCGCGGTGATCGGCTACGGCAGCCAGGGTCACGCCCACGCGCTGTCGCTGCGCGACTCGGGCGTCGACGTGGTGATCGGTCTGCCGGAGGGATCGAAGAGCCGGCCCAAGGCCGAGGAGCAGGGCCTGCGGGTGCTCACGCCGGCCCAGGCCGCCGCCGAGGCCGACGTGATCATGGTGCTCGCGCCGGACACCGCCCAGCGCAAGCTCTACACCGAGTCGATCGAGCCGAACCTCGCGGCGGGCAAGGCGCTCTTCTTCGGCCACGGCTTCAACATCCGGTACGGCCTGATCAAGCCGCCGGCCGAGGTGGACGTGGCGATGGTCGCGCCCAAGGGCCCCGGCCACCTGGTCCGCCGCCAGTACAGCGACGGCAAGGGCGTGCCCTGTCTCGTCGCCGTCGAGCAGGACGCCAGCGGCAACGCGCTCGCGCTCGCGCTCGCGTACGCCAAGGGGATCGGCGGCACCCGGGCCGGCGCGATCAAGACCACCTTCACCGAGGAGACCGAGACGGACCTCTTCGGTGAGCAGGCGGTGCTCTGCGGCGGCGCCTCGGCGCTGGTGCAGACCGGCTTCGAGGTGCTCACCGAGGCCGGCTACGCCCCGGAGGTCGCCTACTTCGAGTGCCTGCACGAGCTGAAGCTGATCGTCGACCTCATGTACGAGGGCGGCATCGCGAAGATGCGCTACAGCATCTCCGACACCGCCGAGTACGGCGACCTCTCCCGTGGCTCGCGCATCATCGACTCCCGGGTCAAGGACGAGATGCGCAAGATCCTGGGTGAGATCCAGTCCGGCGAGTTCGCCCGCGAGTGGGTCGCCGAGGACGAGGCCGGCCGGCCGAACTTCACCAAGTGGCAGGCCGAGGGTGCGGCGCACCCGATCGAGGAGACCGGCAAGAAGCTGCGCGGCATGATGAGCTGGGTCGACCGCCCGATCACCGAAACCGCCTGACCGTCCGGCTCGGCCGAACGCCCCTTCACCGACGGCCCCGGGTCGCGCTCTCCCCAGCGCAACCCGGGGCCGTCAACAGTGCCCCCACCCTCACCCCCGTCGATCTTGCACTTCCGCATGTCGATTTGTCGGGCGGTGCCCCTTAGGTCGCGACAGGAAGTGCAAGATCGCGGGGAGGGGCGCGTTTCTGTGCGGTGAACGGCTGATGGCCGGGCTGTGAGGGCACTCACCCCGAAGACCGGAACACGTCGAGCAGCACGGCCCCTACGATCGCCTGTAGGTGCAGCAGCCGGCACCTGACGGCCACGGCACGGATCAGCGCAGGGCGCAGTGCGGCGCCCGGCCGCCCGGGCCGATCGCAAACACGACCTCTACGAGGACCGATGAATCCTGTCGTACTGATCGCCGAAGAACTCGCCCCCGCCGCCATCGAGGTGCTCGCCCACGACTTCGACGTCCGTCACGTCGACGGCACCGACCGTCCGGCCCTGCTCTCGGCGCTCTCCGAGGCGGACGCCGTCATCGTGCGCAGCGCGACCCAGATCGACGCCGAGGCGGTCGCCGCCGCGCCGCGACTCAAGGTGGTCGCCCGGGCGGGCGTCGGGCTGGACAACGTCGAGGTGCCGGCCGCCACCGCGCGGGGCGTCATGGTCGTCAACGCGCCCACCTCCAACATCGTCTCCGCCGCCGAGCAGGCCGTCGCGCTGCTGCTCGCCGTCGCCCGCAACACCGCGAGCGCCAGCTCCGCGTTGAAGGCGGGGGAGTGGAAGCGGTCGAAGTACACCGGCGTCGAGGTGCAGGGCAAGACCGTCGGCGTGGTCGGGCTCGGTCGGATCGGGGTGCTCTTCGCGCAGCGCATCGCCGCGTTCGGCACCCGGCTGATCGCGTACGACCCGTACATCCAGCCGGCCCGTGCGGCGCAGCTCGGCGTTCGCCTGGTGGGGTTGGAAGAGCTGCTGCGGGAGAGCGACTTCATCTCCATCCACCTGCCGAAGACGCCGGAGACGGTGGGTCTGATCGGCGAGAAGGAGCTGGCGATCGTCAAGCCCGGCGTGCGCATCGTCAACGCCGCCCGTGGTGGGCTGGTCGACGAGCAGGCGCTCGCGGACGCGATCGCCGAGGGCCGGGTCGCCGGCGCCGGTGTCGACGTGTACAGCAAGGAGCCGTGCACCTCGTCGCCGCTGTTCGCCTTCGACAACGTGGTGGCCACCCCGCACCTGGGCGCCTCCACCCACGAGGCGCAGGACAAGGCCGGTCTCGCCGTGGCCAGGAGCGTCAAGCTGGCGTTGCAGGGCGAGTTCGTCCCGGACGCGGTCAACGTGCAGGCCGGCGGCGTGGTCGCCGAGGATGTCCGGCCGCTGCTGCCGCTGGCGGAGAAGCTCGGCCGCGCGTTCACCGCGGTCGCCGGTGGGATCGCCGCCAGCGTCACGGTCGAGGTTCGCGGTGAGATCGTCAGCCACGACGTGTCGGTGCTCAAGCTCGCCGCCACCAAGGGCCTGTTCAGCTCCGTGGTCGAGGATCAGGTCACCTACGTCAACGCGCCGCACCTGGCCGCCGAGCGGGGCGTCGAGGTCACCCTGGCGACCCTGGCCGAGACGGCCGAGCAGCCGACCCTGGTCACGGTGCGCGGCGCGCTGCCCGACGGCCGGACGGTCAGTGTCTCCGGCACGGTCACCCACACCGGCGCCCGGGACGTGCTGAAGCTGACCGAGGTGGACGGCTTCGACGTGGAGATCGGCGCGGAGGGCATCCTGCTCTTCCTGCGCTACGCGGACCGACCCGGCGTGGTCGGCACGGTCGGTACCCTGCTCGGCGAGTCGGGCATCAACATCGCCGCCATGCAGGTGGCTCGTCGGGAGGCGGGCGGCGAGACGCTGATGACGCTCACCGTCGACCAGGCGCTCGGCGCCGACCTGCTCACCTCGGCCGCCGAGTCCATCGGGGCCACGGCGGCCAGCGCCGCCGACCTGCGCGACGAGTAGTAGGCGACAAGCACCGTGGGGGGCCTGGCGATTCGCCGGGCCCCTCGTCATTTCCCCGTTCGTGCCGCCGGTCGGGTCAGCCGGGCATTCGCGCGGGGGGCGGGTAGACCGAGCCGTCCTGCGGGTCGAAGAGCATCAACCCGTGCTCGCCGGCCAGCCGCTCGATGTCCAGTAGCACCTGGTCCGCGCAGGTCGGGTGCAGGTTCAACTCGACGTGGTCGTGGGCCGCGTGCAGCGGCGCCACCGCCCACGGGCTGTTCGGGCCGGGGTGACGGTCCGGATAGGAGGCGGTGATCGCCCGGTAGAAGCTGACCACCCGAGGGTCGGGATAGCGGTCCACGTGCCGCCCCTGCCGGCAACCGTCGACCGCTGTCCGCACGTCCTCGGGCGTCGCCCCGTCCTCCAGGGCCCACACGCTCAGATCGAAACTCACGGCGGATAGCGTGCCATCCGCCGTTCACCATGTCGAAACTGCCTCGCCGCCGGTCAACCGTCGATTGCCACGGTGTCCGGTCACGACGGTCCGGAGTGGAGACTCTTGCGTCGAGTTGCGCCGATTCGCTAGCGTACGCACTGCGGTCACTGGCCGAGTTCGAGGCGCCGGCCCGTCTTCGGGTGGCGCGGTCGACGTCCGGCCCGACCGGTCCGCACCCCTCGGTTGTGCGAGCCACGCGCACTCGTCGCTGACCGGCCCCCACGGTCGTTGCCGAGACTGTGGGGGCCGATCGCGTGCCCGACCAGCTCAGCGACGGTGGGCGAAGAGCGCGCGATAGTCGGAGTTGCCGCGGAACCACGCCAGTCCGGTGGGGCCGGCGGCGTAGAGCGCGGTGGCGTAGGCGTCGGCGACAGTCAGGTCGGGGCCCACGACGGTGGCGGCCACGAGGTGGTCGGCCGGCTCGCCGGTGTGCGGGTCCACCACGTGCCCCTGCCGCCCGGTAACCCCGGAGGTGCCGATGGCGCCAGCGGTCATCTCCAGCACCAGTGGCGCGCGCTCGGGTGTGGTCGGGTGGTGCACGGCGACCCGCCAGGGCCCGCCGTGCGGCGCGCGGCCCCGGACGACGAGGTCGGCGCCGGCGAGGACGGCGTAGTCGTGGATGCCGGCGGCACGCAACCGCTCGGCGGCGCGTTCCACCGCCCAACCGCCGAGCAGGCCGCCCGGGTCGAAGCCGCCGGGCACCGCCCAGGCGTCGAACCACCCGTCGGTGGCGGCGCGCATCGCGGCGCAGCGGTCCACCAGATCGGCGAGCGGCGGGTAGGACTCCGGGCTGATCTCGCCGCGGCGTAGCCGGGAGACAAGGCTCTCCGGTCGGTTGGGGCCGTAGGTGAGGTCGATGGCACGCAGTTCGGCGACGCTGTCCCGCAGCGCCTCGCCCACGCCCCGGCGGCCGAGCCACTCGGGGGCGTTGAGCAGCAGGGTGTACTCGGCGGTCGCGGTGCGTACGGTGTGCTGGACCGCGATGCGGCCCTCGGTGGCGCCGGCCGGGTCGATCCGGTGCCGGCGGGTGCCGAGTCGAAGGTCCGGCCGGCGGTTGCGAAACGCGGACGGGTCCGGCCAGCGGGTCCGTGGCTGCTCATCGATGCGCATCGCATCTGCCCCCTCGCACGTGGTGCCGCGTCATCGCGACCCCGTTGGTCAGCGGGCCCCCGCGACCCACTGAGCACCACGGTAGGCAGCGGAGATGATCGCCCCATGAGTCCCAGCTGAGAGGGTGCTGTGCATTCTCCGTCCCAATATTCGGACGTAGCGTACCGGGAGGCGGGACGGCGACGTACCGTTGCCCGGACGAAACCGTTGAGCAGAGGAGTGCGGTCGTGGCGCGGATCGCGGTGGTGGCCGGGGACGGCATCGGGCCCGAGGTGGTCGCGCAGGCCCGCAAGGTCCTCGACGCGGTGCTGCCCGACGTGCAGGCCACCGAGTACGACCTCGGTGCCGCCCGCTGGCACCGTACCGGAGAGGTGCTGCCCGACTCGGTGCTGACCGAGTTGGCCGGGCACGACGCGATCCTGCTCGGAGCGGTCGGTGACCCGACGGTTCCGCCGGGTGTGCTGGAGCGGGGGCTGCTGCTCAAGCTCCGCTTCGCCTTCGACCAGTACGTCAACCTGCGCCCGTCGCGGCTCTGGCCCGGGGTCGCCGGCCCTCTGGGCAACGTGAAGCCGGGCGAGGTCGACCTCGTGGTGGTGCGCGAGGGCACCGAAGGGCTCTATGCCGGCGCCGGTGGTTCCCTGCACCGGGACACCCCGGCCGAGGTCGCCACCGAGGAGAGCCTGAACACCCGGCACGGCGTGGAGCGGGTGATCCGTGACGCGTTCGCCCGCGCCGGCCGCCGGGAGCAGCGCAAGGTCACCCTCGTGCACAAGACCAACGTGCTCACCCACGCCGGGTCGCTCTGGGCCCGCACGTTCGACGCCGTCGCCGCCGAGCACCCGGACGTCGCCACCGAGTACCAGCACGTCGACGCGGCGGCCATGTTCCTGGTCACCCAACCGCAGCGCTACGACGTGGTGGTCACCGACAACCTCTTCGGCGACATCCTCACCGACATCGCCGCGGCCGTCACCGGTGGCATCGGGTTGGCTGCCAGCGGTTGCATCAACCCCGAGGGGGCGTACCCCTCGATGTTCGAGCCGGTGCACGGCTCGGCACCGGACATCGCCGGTCAGGGCATCGCCGACCCGGTGGCCGCGGTGCTCTCCACCGCGTTGCTGCTGGACCAGCTCGGGCACAGCGAGGCCGCCGTCCGGGTCAACGCGGCGGTCGCCGCCGAGCTGGCCAGCCGGGTTCCGGGCGTGACGCTGCGTACCGAAGAGGTCGGCGACCGGCTCGCCGCCCACGTCGTAGCCTGACCGTCCCGGCCCGAGTGGCGACCGGCCCGGCGTCGGTCTGCCCGGGCAGTCCTGTCCAGCCCGACCGGCGCTACCCGCTGAACGACCGTTCGGGGTAGGTTTCTGGCACAGCCATGTCGGTGTGCGGTCCCGCATGCCGTTGTTCCGCAGGGAGGTCAACGCGATGAGCGGTGGTGACAAGCTCGACTTCGAGATCCGTCCGAATGCCGCGCCGGTATCCGCTGCCGATCGGGCCGCCCTGATGGCCAACCCCGGGTTCGGCCGCGTCTTCACCGACCACATGGTCACCGTCCGTTACGCCGACGGCAAGGGCTGGTACGACGCCCGGGTGGAGGCGCGTGGCCCGATCCCGATGGACCCGGCCAGCGCGGTGCTGCACTACGCGCAGGAGATCTTCGAGGGGCTCAAGGCGTACCGCACGGCCGACGGCGGCGTGACGATGTTCCGGCCGGACGCCAACGCGGCTCGCTTCGCCACCTCCGCGCAGCGGATGGCGATGCCGGTGCTGCCGCCGGAGGTGTTCGTCGACTCGCTGCACAAGCTCATCGAAATCGACCGGGAGTGGATCCCCACCGGTGCGGACGGCAGCCTCTACCTGCGGCCGTTCATGTTCGCCAGCGAGGTCTTCCTCGGCGTCCGCCCGGCCAACGAATACCTCTACATGGTGATCGCCTCACCGGTCGGCGCGTACTTCACCGGTGGCGTCAAGCCGGTCACCGTCTGGGTCTCTCCGGACTACACCCGGGCCGCGCCCGGTGGCACCGGTGCGGCCAAGTGCGGCGGCAACTATGCCGCGTCGTTGGCGGCCCAGGCGGAGGCCATCGAGGCCGGCTGCGACCAGGTCGTCTTCCTGGACGCGGTGGAGCGCCGGTACGTCGACGAACTGGGCGGCATGAACGTCTTCTTCGTCTACGACGACGGCACGGTGGTCACGCCACCGTTGACCGGCACGATCCTGCCGGGCATCACCCGCGACGCCGTGATCACGCTGGCCGGCGCCGCCGGGCACCGGGTCGAGGAGCGGCCGATCAGCTTCGCCGACTGGCAGGCCGACGCCGCCAGCGGACGCCTGAAGGAGGTGTTCGCCTGCGGCACCGCCGCGGTGGTCACCCCGATCGGTGGGGTCCGCTTCCCCGACGGCGAGTTCCTGATCGGTGGCGGCGAGCCCGGCCAGGTCACCATGGCCCTGCGGCAGCAGCTGGTCGACATTCAGCGTGGCGATGCAGCCGACCCGTACGGCTGGGTGCAGCGGGTCTTCTGACCCTCGTCGCTGTGCCGGCCCGTCCACCTGGACTGGGCCGGCACGGTCGGCGCCGCGCGACGCCGGCCTACGCCTCGGCGGGCTCGTCGAGCAGGTGGTCGCGCAGCGCGGCGAGCTGCTCGTCGGTCACTCCGGCGTGGCGTAGGTACGCCTCGACCGAGCCGTGCCCCGCACGCAGCTCGTCCAGGAAGATCTGCATCGCCTCGGCGGGTGAGGCCAGGAACGGCGCCGGCACGTCCACGCCGCCCGGGGTGACGGAGGTCAGCCAGGCGCTGTACCGGGCGGACGCCTCGCTGCTCAACGCGTAGTCCTCGGTGATGTCAGCGTCGTCGACGCCGAGCGCGGCGAGGGTCAACGCGCAGACGATGCCGGTGCGGTCCTTGCCGGCGACGCAGTGCACCACCACCGGGGCGTTGGCGGAATCGGCGATCAGCCCGACCGCCTCGGCCAGCCCGGCGGTGCCGGTCTGCGCCAGGTCGGCGTACCGGTCCGCGAGGTATCGGGCCAGGCTCGCGCCTTCCTCGTGCGGCGTACCCGTCCAGTCGGCGTGCTCCGGGTGGATGTTCTGGTAGGTCAGCCCCTGGTACGCCGGCACCCGGCCATCCCGCTCCACCTCGGTGGGGCGGCGCAGGTCGATGACGGTGCGGATCCCGATCGCGGCGAACGCGTCCTGGTCGGATTCGGTGAGGCGGTGCAGCGAGTCGGAGCGGTAGAGCCGGCCTCGGCGCACGGATCGGCCGTCGTGGCCGAGACAGCCACCGACGTCGCGGAAGTTGAAGGTGGCGGGGAGCGAGAGCTGGGGGTTGTCCTCGGTGGCATCCACGTTCACACGGTAACGGCCGGTGGGATCGTGCCCCACCGGCCGTCGGGCCGAACACCTCACCGTGCGGTGCCGGGCGGGAGCGCGCCGTACGTCTCGTCGTAGTAGCCACCCAGCTGATCGCGGTAGGTCGGGTCGCTGTGGCTGGTCTCGTCGTACTCCGGGGCGGCCTTGATCTGGTCCCGGGTCCGGTCGACGGAGACGGTGCGCTGGTCGTGGTCGACCTGGTTGACGGTGCCGGCCGGCAGCATCACCTTCTTGCCGAAGATCCAGGGCCCGGTGTCCACGACCAGGTAGCTGCTGCCCACCTCGTGACTGGCGCTGTCGATTTTGCCGACGCCACCGTCGCTGGCCTCGACCTTGTAGCCGACCAGGTCGGCGTCGGCCACGCCGGCCTGGTCGCGATAGCGCCAGGGGTCGAAGGTGCCGGCCGGCGCGCCGCCGGGCACCGCGCCCTGGTCGCCGCCGCGCAGCGGATCCGGCCCGGCGTGGGTGGCGTGCGGATCGATCCTGTCCATGCCGATCACTCCTGACTGTCACCGATCAACTCAATGTCTGCGCAGGAGCTACCCGGCCGTCGGGGGCCGGAAACGGCGTACGTGTTCAGGCCAGTGCGGCCTCGGCGTCCAGGGTGACCGCCGCGGCGTGCACCACGGCGGAGATCCGCAGTGCGTCGTGCACCTGTTCGGCTGTGAAACCTCGGCCGCGCAGCGTCTTCTCGTGCGACTCCAGGCACACGTCGCAGCCGTTGATTGCCGACACGGCGAGGCACCAGAGCTTGAAGTCGCCCTTGTCCACCCCCGGCCTCGCGATGATCTGCATCCGCAGTCGGGCCGGCATCGAGGCGTACCGCTCGTCGCCGATGTGGTGCTTGGCCCGGTAGTAGATGTTGGTCATCGCCATGATCGCGGCGGCGCCCTTGGCCGCCTCGACACCTTCCGGGCCGAGGTGCCCGAGCGCGTCGGCCGCGATCTCCCGCAACACCACCGGGTTACGGGCGGCCACGGCAGAGGCCAGCGC
This sequence comes from Micromonospora sp. CPCC 205558, assembly GCF_036902955.1. Classification (NCBI taxonomy): domain Bacteria; kingdom Bacillati; phylum Actinomycetota; class Actinomycetes; order Micromonosporales; family Micromonosporaceae; genus Micromonospora; species Micromonospora sp. CPCC 205558. The sequence continues at coordinate 14,790 of NZ_JBAKHR010000021.1, read as the reverse complement.
GGTGCCCCAGGCCTGCGCCGGGGTCAACGTCGAGGTGCCGAGGGCGGAGCCCACATTGAGGGAGATGTCCTTGGCGTACGCCGGCAGGGCTGCCGTGATCGCGTCCAGGCCCATGATCAGCCGCCAGCGATCTCCGTCGGGCCGATGACGGTGACGTCGCTCGGCCCGACGGAGACCACACGCCACTTGCCCTCGTGGGACGCGTGGTTGATCGTCTTGGACGCGTTGGTGGCGCCCAGCGATGCGCAGGCGGTGAGTCTGTGCTCAGGTAAGCGGTCACTGACGGTGAGCACAGGTCCTCCTTGCAAATGGCACGTGGCCATCATTGGATCCGTTCCAAATGCTTCCGTACCGCTGTTCCCGCCGGTGAGCGCCCTGGTGGCTTGTGAAGCCGATCACGAGCGACGGTTCGGGCTGAACGAACCCTCAGTAATCGTCTCGCCATGTGGATTGTCCCTCCCAAAACCACGGGAGGGGTGGCAGAGTGGCCATCGTGACCAGCACCGCCCTGATTATTGCGACCTAGCGCGCCGGCCCCCCTCCGCCGAGCGCGCAGACCTCCCGCATCCGCGGGAGGTCTTTTTGTTGCTCCGAGAAAGGATCCTGATGACGTTCCAGGTCTTCGACACCACGTTGCGCGACGGCGCCCAGCGCGAGGGGCTCACCTACTCGGTGGTCGACAAGCTGGCCGTGGCCCGGCTGCTCGACGAGTTCGGCGTCGGCTTCATCGAGGGCGGCTGGCCGGGCGCGGTACCCAAGGACACCGAGTTCTTCCGGCGCGCCCGCACCGAGCTGGACCTGCGGCACGCCGTACTCGTCGCGTTCGGCGCCACCCGTAAGGCCGGTGTTCCGGTCGCGGACGATCCCCAGGTGCGCGCCCTGCTGGACGCGCAGACCTCGGCGGTGGCCCTGGTCGCCAAAGCCGACACCCGGCACGTCGAGCGCGCGCTGCGCACCACCGGCGCGGAGAACCTGGCGATGATCCACGACACGGTCGACCATCTCGTTCGCGAGGGTCGGCGGGTCTTCGTCGACGGCGAACACTTCTTCGACGGCTACCGGCACGACCCCGCGTACGGCGCGGCCGTGGTGCAGACCGCGCTCGCCGCCGGCGCCGAGCGGATGGTGCTCTGCGACACCAACGGCGGCATGCTTCCGTCCCAGGTGACCGCCGTGATCCTCGACCTGACCGACAGGCTGGGGATCGACGCCGGGCTGCTCGGTATGCACGCCCAGAACGACACCTCCTGCGCGGTGGCCAACACGATCGCCGCCGTGGAGGCGGGCGTCCGCCACGTGCAGGGCACCGCCAACGGGTACGGCGAACGCCCGGGCAACGCCGACATCTTCGCGGTCGTCGCCAACCTCCAACTCAAGCTGGGTATGCCCGTCCTACCGGAGGGCTGCCTGGCACAGATGGTGCGGGTCTCGCACGCCATCGCCGAGATCGCCAACATCGCCCCCGACACCCACCAGGCGTACGCCGGGGCCGCTGCCTTCGCTCACAAGGCGGGGTTGCACGCGAGCGCGATCAAGGTCGACCCGTTGCTCTACAACCACGTGGACCCGTCGGTGGTGGGCAACGACATGCGGATCCTGGTCACCGAGATGGCCGGTCGGGCCAGCGTCGAGCTCAAGAGTCGCGAACTCGGCCTGGACCTGGCCGGCAGCCCGGACGCCCTGACCCGGGTCACCAAGCGGGTCAAGGAGTTGGAGGCGGGTGGCTGGTCCTTCGAGGCGGCCGACGCGTCCTTCGAGCTGCTGGTGCGCTCCGAGCTGCCGGAGGGCAGCCCGGCCCGACCGTTCACCCTGGAGTCGTACCGGGTGTTGGTCGAGCACCGCGAGGACGGCGCTGTGGTCTCCGAGGCGACCGTCAAGATCCGGGTTCGCGGTGAGCGGGTGATCGCCACCGCCGAGGGCAACGGCCCCGTCAACGCCCTCGACGAGGCGCTGCGGGTGGGCCTCACCCGGCACTACCCGCAGCTGCGCGACTTCGAGTTGGCCGACTACAAGGTGCGCATCCTGGAGGGCAGCCACGGCACCGGCGCGGTCACCCGGGTCCTGCTGGAGACCTCCGGCAGCAGCGGCCGTGACTGGACCACGGTGGGCGTCCACCCGAACGTCGTCGAGGCCAGCTGGCACGCCCTGGTGGACGCCCTCACCTACGGCCTGGCCCCCACCACCGTCTAGCCTCCGCCCCCACCCCCGCCCACCCGCCCTCGCGAGGCCCACCCGCCCCACCCCACCCCACCCCCACCCGCTCTCGCGATCTTGCACTTTGTGTCGACGCTATGCGGCTTTTGTCGCTGATGCCGGGACACAAAGTGCAAGATCGGCGGGGCGGGGCGGGGGCGCGGCGGGGGCGGGGCGGGGCGGGCGCGGGGGCGGGGCGGGGCGGGGACTAGTTAGGGGGTGGGGAGGGTGAGGGTGGCTTGGACGGGGCGGTGGTCGCTGCCGGGTAGGGCGAGCACCTGCACCGAGCGGACCGCTATCCGGTGGTCGACCAGTACGTGGTCGATGGCGACGGGTGGGATGAGGTCGCCGTCGTACGGACCCCAGGTGCCGGTCAGGCCCTGTCCGGTGGCGTCGGCGGCGTCGACGTAACCGGTGCGCAGCAGGGCCCGCAGTGGGCTGTGGTCGAGGGTCGCGTTGAAGTCCCCGGCGAGGATCCGCAGGCCACCGTCCGGTGTGGCTGGTGGCTGGGCGGTCAGGTCGGCACGCCAGGCGCCCACCTGGTCCAGCGCGTACGGCGCCGAGGGGTGGGCCGACTCGACGCGGACCGGGGGCCCGCCGGGGACGGACACCGTCGCGTACGCCTGGCTGAAGCCCCAGCCGTTGAGGTTGCGCCGGACGCCGACGTCGGTGATCGGCCACCGCGAGTAGAGCCCCGAGCCGGCGGTGCCGATCTCGGGGTTGAGCTGCCGGTGTGGCAGCAGCACGTCCAGGCCGAGCTGATCCAGTGCGGCCTGCGCGTCAGGTGTGAACTCCTGCACGGTGAGCACGTCCACCTGGTGTCGCCGGACCAGCTCCACCAGCGTCCGCGCGTCACCGGCGCCGGCGAGCAGATTGGCGGTGAGCAGCCGCACGGTCGGCCCGGCCGCCGCAGGCTGCGTGCTGGCCAGCGCCCGCGGTGCGACGGTGCCGAGCAACGCCACCGCCGTCAGTGCCGCGAGCGCCGCCGGCCACCAGCGCCGCAGGGCGAGCGCGAGGCCCAGGACCAGCACGCTGACGCCCGCGACGTACGGCGTGAAGGCGAGCGCCTGCACCAACGGCCCCCGGTCCAGGCCGAGCAGCCGGGCCGTCGCCCAGAGGGCTGTGGGTGCGACGGCAAGCCAGCAGAGCGCCGTGCCGAGCCGGGCGATCCGGTGCGTGGGCAGAGCGTCGATGATCACGACGGTCATCGTAGTCGGGCCCGGCGAAACCATTTCATGAATGGTGGCGCGCTCACATTTCACAATTATCTGACGGCTGGTTGACACCTGGAAAAAGCGAGATCAACTATTGACTGCCGGCTTTTTCCGGTGCTACGTTCCATCTGGCTCAAGCGACGCAACTCTGAGTAGTATCCGCAGCTCAGAGGGGATGTAGATTGCCGAGAAATCACCTTCTCCGGGTGTAGTTGAATCGGCTTTCCTCCGCCCAGTTGTCGTCGTACGCCGATTTATGGGCAGTCATCCGTCCCGCCCCGCGGGTCGGCCGAATTCGCACGGTCACACAAGGGGGACCTGTCATGAGTACATCCTTCCGACGTAAGTTGGCGGCGGTCACGTTCGCCGTCCTCGGGCTCAGTCTCGCCGGCGGCGGCATCGCCATCGCCCAGCCGTCGGCGAAGGCGCCACAGGAGGCCGTCCAGCCCGCGGCCCGCGGCACGAACTCCCAGCCGCCGGTCAGCGCCGAATCGGCGCGGCTGGCGAAGGCCGCAATGAAGGCGAGTTCGGCCACCACGCTGGCCGCCACCACCAGCGTCGTCGTCGTCAACTCCAACGGCACCAAGGCACGCGGCGTCGGCACAGTGATCAAGTACGGTGTCGGCCAGTACGAGGTCCAGTTCGGTCACAACGTCACGTCGAGCGTTATCGTGGCCACCGTCGGCCGGGCTGACTCCTGCTGCATCCCGCCGGCCGGCGAGATCTCGGTCGCGCCCCGGCTCAGCACGCCCAATGGGGTCTTCGTGCAGACCCGCAACTCGGCCGGCACCCCGACCGACCTGGGCTTCCACCTGGTCGTCCACCTCCCCTGATCGACCCGACACCCGGCCCCCGTCGCTCACGGCGACGGGGGCCGGACCCTGTCCGCTCAGCGGACTCGCCGGCTGTGCCTCGGCCAGCCGGTCGGACCCTCCGTGGCCGGTCGCTTGACGGTTGTGCGTCCTTTGACCCGACTCGCGCCGATCGGCGCTCCCCGGTAGGTCGCTGCCCGGTTGAGCGCTCCTCGGCGGGCTCGCGATGGTCGTCACCCTTCCGCGCGGCTCATCCCCATTCCGGCCACTCCGGCCCGGTCCGGCCCGCACAATCCGACGTTTGCCCGGCCTGTGCCCGGGAAGCAAGCACCGTGACGGACATCTCGGACACCCTGGCCAGCATGCCCAGCCCGGTCGATCCGGAGCCGACCGGCATCGAGCTGGAACAGACCCTCTTCGAGGTCAAACGCGTGATCGTCGGGCAGGATCGCCTCGTCGAACGCCTGCTCACCGCCCTGGTCGCCAACGGACACTGCCTCCTGGAGGGGGTACCCGGCGTGGCCAAGACACTGGCTGCGCAGACCCTCGCGACAGTGGTCGGCGGCACCTTCTCCCGGATCCAGTTCACCCCGGACCTGGTGCCCAGCGACATCGTCGGCACCCGGATCTATCGGGCGTCCAAGGAAACCTTCGACATCGAGCTGGGCCCGATCATGGCCAACCTGGTGCTGGCCGACGAGATCAACCGGGCCCCGGCCAAGGTCCAGTCGGCGCTGCTGGAGGCGATGGCTGAACGGCAGGTCTCGATCGGCGGGCGCAGCTGGCCGGTCCCGGAGCCGTTCCTGGTGCTGGCCACCCAGAACCCCATCGAGTCCGAGGGGGTCTACCAGCTCCCGGAGGCGCAGCGCGACCGCTTCCTGATGAAGGTGGTGGTCGACTACCCCAGCGACGCCGACGAACTGGCCATCCTCTACCGGATGAGCACCGACCGGCCGAGTCCGCGCCAGGTGCTCGACGCGCAACGGCTGCGGGACCTCCAGGCCCACGCCGAGCGGGTCTTCGTCCACCACGCGTTGGCCGAGTACGTGGTGCGGCTGATCCTCGCCACCCGCGATCCGGGCCGGTTCGGGCTGCCGGAGATCGCCCCGCTGCTGGCGTACGGGGCCAGCCCGCGAGCCACCCTGGGCCTGGTCGCGGCCGCCCGGGCACAGGCCCTGCTGCGGGGGCGGGAGTACGTGCTGCCCGAGGACATCCGTGACCTGGCCGTCGACGTTCTCGCCCACCGGCTGGTGCTCTCCTTCGACGCGGTGGCCGACGGGGTGTCGGCCGAGAGCGTCGTGCGACGGCTCGTCGAGGCGGTGCCGCCGCCCCGGCTGGCCAACGGGCACCCACAGCAGGCACCGGATCTGGCGGCGGCATGAGACGCGCGAACGTCGCGTCGGCCAGCACGCCCGCCGACCCCGGGCTGGCCGAGCTGGCCCCGGACCAGCGCCTGCGCCGCCTGGAACTGACCGTCACGCGCCGACTGAACGGCCTGCTGCACGGCCAGTACCGTGGTCTGCTGCCCGGTCCGGGCAGCGAACCGGCCGGCAGTCGCGAGTACCGGCCGGGCGAGGACGAGGTCCGTCGGATGGACTGGGCGGTGACGGCCCGCACCGCCGTGCCACACGTCAGGCAGGTTGACGCCGACCGGGAGCTGACCACCTGGCTGCTCGTCGACGGCAGCGCCAGCATGGAGTTCGGCACCGCCGAGCTGGACAAACGGGAGTTGGCGGTGGCCGCCGTCGCGGCGGTCGGTTTCCTGACCGCGGGCGTCGGCAACCGCCTCGGCGCCCAGGTGCTGCGCGCCGACGGGGTACGCCGCTTTCCGGCCCGCAGCGGGCGTACCCATCTGCTCGCACTGCTGCGCGCGCTGCTCGCCGCCCCACGTGCCACCGCGCCCACCGACCGGCCGGGGAGCGGGCCGACGGCCCGACCGCCCGATCTGGCCGACGGGCTCGACGCGCTGCACCGGATCGCCAACCGGCGGGGACTGGTCGTGGTGGTCTCCGACTTCCTCGACGGTCTGCCCGACGAACCCAGCCAGGCGGCGCCCTGGGAGCGGACCATGCGCCGGCTGGCCGTCCGGCACCAGGTGCTGGCGATCGAGGTGACCGACCCCCGTGAGCTGGAACTACCGGACGTCGGCCTGATCACGCTCGTCGACCCAGAGACCGGTCGACACCGCGAGGTGTGCACATCGGACCGTGCGCTGCGCGAGCGGTACGCCGAGGCCGCCGCCGCCCAGCGCGAACAGGTCCACCAGGCGTTGCGTCGCAGCGGTGCCACCCACCTGCCGTTGCGCACCGACGGGGACTGGAGCGCGGACATCGTCCGGCACGTACACGCCCAACGTCGGCTGGCCGCCGCGCCGGCCGGCCAGCCCCGGGGAGGTGCCGCGTGAGCTGGCAGTCACCGCTGCGACTCTGGCTGCTGCTCGGCGTGCTCGCCCTGGTCGTCGCGTACCTGGTGATGCAGCGGCGACGCAGCCGGTACGCGGTCCGCTTCACCAACCTGCGGTTGCTGGACCGGGTGGCGCCGCAACGGCCCGCCTGGCGTCGGCACGTGCCGGCCGGGCTCTTCCTGGCCATGCTGGCGTTGCTCGTGGTCGGCTTCGCCCGCCCGAGCGCCGAGGTTCGGGTGCCCCGGGAACGGGCCACGGTGATGGTGGCGGTGGACGTCTCCACGTCGATGCTCGCCACCGACGTCGAACCGGACCGGCTGGCCGCGGCGAAGGTGGCTGCCCGGCGCTTCGTCGATGGCCTGCCCGACGAGTTCAACGTCGGCCTCGTCGCGTTCGCCGGGAGCGCCGCCGTGCTGGTGCCCCCGAGCACCGACCGGGACGCCCTCGAAGAGGGGATCGACCGGCTCGCCGAGGGGATCACCGGCGTGCAGGGCACCGCGATCGGCGAGGCCATCAACACCTCACTCGGCGCGGTCAAGAGCCTGGACAACGAGGCCGCGAAGGAGCCGCCGCCGGCCCGGATCATCGTGCTCTCCGACGGCGCCAACACCTCCGGGATGGACCCGATGGAGGCGGCGGCGGAGGCGGTGACGGCGGAGGTGCCGGTGCACTCGATCTCGTTCGGCACACCGTCCGGGTTCGTCGACAGGGGTGGACGGCCCATCCAGGTGCCGGTGGACGGGCAGACCCTCAAGGCGGTCGCCGAGGAGACCGGCGGAATGTTCCACGAGGCCAGCACCACCGACGAGCTGCGCGCCGTCTACGACGACATCGGCAGTTCGGTTGGCTACCGCACCGAGCGGCAGGACGTCTCGGCCCGGTTCATCGGCCTCGGACTGGTGTTCGCGATGGGTGCTGCCGCCGGCTCGATGCGGTGGTTCTCCCGGCTGCCCTGACCGCTGCGCACAACCGACGTCGACAGTGAGGAGTACGCATGGCAGTGCAGACCGGACTGGGCGAACCGCGCGGTCCCTGGTTCATCTCACCGGAACTCGACCCGGACGGGCGCGGGTGGTGGGACGCGCCCGAGCGCGACCCGGGCGGGCGACGGCCGCGACGGCTGCTCGCCGCGCTGGCCGTGGTGGCGCTCTCCGCCGTCTCCGGCGCTGTCGCCGGTGGCGTGGTGGCAGGCCGGGACGGGCCCGGGGGCCCGGCCGCGGCGTCCGCCGCCCCGGTGCCTGCCGAGCTGGTCACCGCGGCCTCGAAGACCGTACCCGGGGTGGTGTCGGTGCTGGCCGGCGGCGCGAGCGGCGGGTCCGCCACCGGCTCCGGCTTCGCTGTGGACGACCAGCAGCATCTGATCACCAACGACCACATCCTGGCCAAGGGCGGTGGTGGGCCGGTAACCGTGGAGCTGCCCGACGGCCGCCGGTTCGCCGCCGAGGTGGTCGGACGGGAGCCGCGCAGCGACCTGGCGGTGCTGAAGGTGCCGGCGTCGGCCGGTCTCACCCCGCTGCCCCTGGCCAAGCCGGGCGCGACCCGGGTCGGTGAGCCGGTGCTCGCGGTGGGTTCGCCGCTCGGGCTGGCGGGTACGGTCACCGCGGGCATCGTCAGCGCGCTGGACCGCCAGGTGCGGCTCGGCAACAACCGGCACAGCGCGGTGCAGACCGACGCGTCGATCAACCCCGGCAACTCCGGTGGGCCGCTGGTCAACGCACGCGGGGAGGTGGTCGGTGTGAACACCGCCATCGCCACCATCGATGGGAATGGCTCGATTGGCATCGGGTTCGCCATCCCGATCGACCAGGTGCAGCAGACCGCCGACACGATCATCGGCAAGGGCGGCTGAGCTGGCCGGACGCCCCCACGAGGGCGGCCACTGTCAGATATCCGGCCGGACGGCATCGGACCATGGAAATATTACTCTCGGTATGGATACTGGCGGAGGTGGAGCGTCCTCTTCTCACGGTCCTCCTGCTGGTGGGCCTGGTCATCGGAGTTGCGGTGGGGTCGGCGTACGCCCGGGCACGACGCGGGTGGACCGACTACCAGACAGTCAAGAAATCGGTGCCGGGTGCCCGTCGGGGCGCCTGGTCACTGATCCGTGCCATGGCCGTGAAGGCCGCGGTCATCGCGCTGCTGCTCTTCGGCGCGGTGGCGTACGCGGCGGTCGGCTCCGACGAGGAGACCGCCGGACCGGTGCCCAGCCAGTCCCCGACCCGGAGCGAGCCTCCGCACCGATGACCTTCGACGGGTCGTCGCGGGTTAGCCTCAGGGCGTGGACGACGGACTGCGGGTGACCGACCGGTGGGTCGTCCCCGCCGGAGAGCTGCGGGAGCGTTTCTCCCGCTCGTCCGGGCCGGGCGGGCAGGGCGTCAACACCGCCGACTCCCGGGTCGAGCTGAGCTACGACCTGGCCAACTCGCCGGCCGTGCCCGAGTGGCTGCGGTCGCGGGCGCTGGCCCGGCTGGCCAACCGCCTCGTCGACGGGGTGCTGACGATCGCCGCCAGCGAACACCGGGCCCAGTTGGCCAACCGCGAGGCGGCCCGGGCACGGATGACCGCCCTGCTGCGGGAGGCCGCCGCGCCCCCACCTCCGACCCGGCGAGCGACCCGCCCGTCCCGGGGGGCCAAGGAGCGCCGGCTGGCCGAGAAGAAGCGCCAGTCTCAGCGCAAGCGTGACCGCCGAACAGACGGCGAGTAGCGAACCACCCGAAAAGTCCTCCGCCGTGGGGATTCCTTCGAGCCTCCGGTGACAGAATCTGGGATCTGTCATCTGACAGGTGTACGCTCAACGTGTCACCCAGGTGAGAGGAACACCCCATGAACACCCGCACCCTCGGCACCACCGGCCCGACCGTCTCCGCGCTCGGGCTCGGCCTGATGGGCATGTCGGACCTCTACGGCGCCGCCGACGAGGCCGAGAGCATCGCCACCATCCACGCCGCACTGGACGCCGGCATCACCCTGCTGGACACCGGCGACTTCTACGGCATGGGGCACAACGAGCTGCTGCTGCGCGACGCGTTGCGCGGCCGCAACCGCGACAACGCCGTGATCAGCGTCAAGTTCGGCTCGCTGCGCGACGTCGACGGCGGTTGGAACGGCATCGACCTCCGACCCGTCGCGATCAAGAACTTCCTGGCGTACACCCTGCGCCGACTCGGCACCGACCACGTCGACATCTACCGCCCCTCCCGGCTCTCGCCCGACGTGCCGGTGGAGGATGTGGTGGGCGCCCTCGCCGAGCTGGTCAAGGCCGGCCACATCCGCCACATCGGCCTGTCCGAGGTGAGCGCGGAAACCCTGCGCCGGGCGCACGCCGTGCACCCGATCACCGACCTGCAGATCGAATACTCGCTGATCTCCCGCAACCCGGAGACCGACATCCTGCCGACGGCCCGCGAGCTCGGCGTCGGGATCACCGCCTACGGGGTGCTGTCCCGCGGGCTCATCAGCGGCCACTGGACGACCCGGCGGGAAACCGCCGGCACGGACTTCCGCAGCCACCTGCCCCGGTTCTCCGGCGACAACCTGGACCGCAACCTGGCCCTGGTGGAGGCGCTGCGCGCCATCGCCGAGACCCGGGGCGTCACCGTGGCGCAGATCGCCATCGCCTGGGTGCTCGCCCGGGGCGAGAACATCGTGCCCCTGGTCGGCGCCCGTCGCCGGGACCGCCTCACCGAGGCACTGGGGGCCGCTGCGATCACGCTCACCGAGGCGGACCTGGCTGCCATCGAAGCCGCCGTCCCGGCGGGCGCGGCAGCCGGAGCCCGCTACGACGAGGCGCAGATGGCCCACCTGGACAGCGAGCGGGCGTGACCACCCGGCCGTGGCGCGCCCGCCGACCGGGGGTCGCGCCACGGCCGGCCGCGCCGTCAGGAAGGCTGGGACGATGAGCGACGCCACCGCCCTGACGGCCGACCGCATCCTCGACACCGCCGAGGAGGTGCTGCGCCGCTACGGGCCGGCCAAGGCCACTGTGCTGGACGTCGCCCGCGCGCTGGGCGTGAGCCACGGCAGCGTCTACCGGCACTTCGCCAGCAAGACGGCGCTGCGGGACGCGGTCGCCGAACGGTGGCTGGCCCGGGTGTCCACCCCGCTGATCGAGGTGGCCACCGGGCCCGGCCCGGCCCCGCGACGGCTGCGCCGCTGGCTGGCGGAGCTGAGCGGCACCAAACGCCGGATGGCGCGGGAGGACCCCGAGCTGTTCGACAACTTCCACCAGCTCGCCACCCTCTCCGAGGGTGCGGTCGCCACCCACCTGGAGGTCCTCGCCGGTCAACTCAGCCTGATCGTCGCGGACGGGGTGACGGCCGGCGAATTCGCCGTGCCCGACCCGGCGGTGACCGGCCGGGCCCTGTTGCAGGCCACCGCTCGGTTCCACCACCCAGCCCACCGGGCCGACTGGAACGAGCCCGGCCTCGACGACGACATGGAAGCCGTTGTGGCGCTGCTCATCGACGGCCTGCGTACCCGCCCGGCAACCTGAGCGGCCGACCCCGGGTCAGGCCGGGACGGCGGCGAGCAGCCGGTCGCGCAGCACCGCGGCCCGCTCGGCGAACCCGCGCTGTGCCACCGCGTACTCCGCCCGGCCGTCCGGAGTCTCCACCCGCACCGGCGGGTAGCCGAGTGCCGCCAGGTCGTAAGGGCTGGCCCGCATATCCAGCGTGCGGATGTCCCGAGCCAGCTCGAACGCGTCGGCCACCAACTCCGAGGAGACCAACGGCGACAACTTGTACGCCCACTTGTACAGATCCATGTTGGCGTGCAGACAGCCCGGCTGCTCGTTCGCGTGCTGCGTCTCCCGGGTCGGGGTGAGCAGGTTCAACGGGCGGGCCGGCGGCGTGAAGAACCGGAACGCGTCGAAGTGGCTGCACCGTACGCCCCGCTCCTCGACGACCTCGGCGGTGCGCTCCGTGCTCAACCGCAGCGGCCAGGCGTTGTGCCGTAACTCCTCCCGGGTCTGCCGGTAGACCATCGCCCACTCGTGCATCCCGAAGCAGCCGAAATGCGGCGCCCGTCCACGCGTCGCCGCCAACAGGGAGCGGATCCAGGCGATCGACTCGCCGCGCCGCGCGCGTACCCCATCGGTGTCGAGGGTGACCCCGGCGGCGCTGGCGCGGTAGTCGCGGCCGAACTCGGCCGGATCGGCGTCGCGCAACTCGACACCGGAACCCGGATGCCAGCGACGCAGCTGCGCCGGGCGGCGCGAGTAGTAGGTGAACAGGAAGTCGGCCACCGGATGCCGCTCACCGCGTCGTCGCCGGGCCAGGTGCGGCGTCAGCCAGACGTCCACCCGCTCCTCGTGCGCCCGCCGACGGGCCTGCCACTGCGCCGTGTCGAGCACGGCAGGGGCGAGGGCGGCGGTCACGCACCCCAGGGTACGACCGCCGCCCACGCACCCGGTCAGGGCATCTGCACCCGGACCCCGGCGGAGAACACCCCGCTGCGCAGCTCCAGCTGCTGCGGCGGGTCCCGCCCGTCGATGGTGAAGACCAGCGGAAGCACCATCCGGGTGCCCGCCGCCATCGGGTCGGCGAAGACGTCCCGACCCAGGTTCGCCGACCGGGTGGCCGACTCGTCGGTGCTCACCCAGCGCCCGCCGGGCAGGTACGCCCGTTGCAGCTCGCTGTGCCACGGCTGGTGGTCGCCGGTGACGTTGCGCACGCCCACGGTGGCCTCGCAGCGTCGACCCTTGGCCGGTGCGGGTCCGCCGCCGTCGGCCTTCCCGGCGCTGCCGGGCGCGCCGCAGGTCATCCGGTAGACGGTGAACTCGAACGCCGACTCGCGCAGCGGCACGCCCAGCGACCCGGTGACCCCGGTGCCCATCCACGCGCCGCTGGTGGGCTGCTTCTGCGTGTCGATCGCCGCGACCTGCCGGGTCGCCGTCCAACCCGCGGTGCCGACGACGCCGGCCAGCACCACGACGGCGGCGCCCACCAACATCCAGACCGGCGGGGTACGCCGACGCCGCACCGGGCTCGGGGCCGCCGGCCGCGGGTAGATCGTCCCGCGACCATCCTCGGCTCCGCCGTCGGTGGCGAGCGCGGCAGCCGTCACCCGACGCCCACGTCGGCGTCGCCACACCCAGACCAGGGCGGCGCTGATCAGCAGCAGGATCGCCAGTCCGGCCAGTAGCACCGGGTAGCGCCGCCAGCCCGGCGCCTCGGTCACCTCGGCCGCCGGTGCCACTGCCGCCTGCCAGGTGGCCGTGGCGCAGTCGTACGGCCGGCTGCCGTCACTGGTGAACGCGCAGGTCGGCGCGGTCAGCGGCTGGCCCGGAGCGGTCGCGGCGAGCGCGGTGCCCAGCGTGGTGGTGCTGTGCGCGGGCAGCCGCAGCCGCCAGGTCACCTCGGTGGCCGATCCGTTGGCCGGGGTGGACCAACCACCGCCGCTGATCGCGGTCGTCGTCGAGCCGGGCGGCAACTCCTGGCGCACGGTGGTGTCCAGCGTCGAGTTGCTCACGTTGCGCACCTGGATCCGGTACCTCGGTGCCGGGCTGCTCTCCGTCGCGACCGCCACCGTGACCGGTTGCGGGGGCGCCGACGCCGGCGCCCGGGAGGGCGGTGCCATCGCCGGTGGCGCCGAGGGCGGCGTGGGCTCGGTCACCCGGGCGGCCATCGCCACCGGTGGCCGAGTGACAGTCGCCGTGGGTTGTGGGGTGGCCGCCGTGGATTGTGGGGTGGCCGCCGGTGGTCGTGGCGTGGCCGCCGCCTCCGGAGCCGCCGCCGGCAGGGCCGGCACGGCGGCGAGGATGCCGAGGCAGTGCACGAACACTGCGAGGGCTCTGTGGTGTCGTGTCGATGCAGGCATACGAACGAACCTCCGGAAGCCGACGCTAGGGGCGAGCCGCTTCCGTGCGGGTACGAATTCCGGAAGCCAGCCCCGGTCACCTCCTGCTCCGATAGGGTGCCGCGCGCTGACGGGTTGAGCACACCCGAGCGCCGGTCCTGGCCGGTTGGGGTGTCGGCGGCGCTAGATTGGCCGGGTGCGTATCGCTCGTTTCGCCCATGCCAAGGGAATGTCGTTCGGTGCCGTCGAAGGCGAACCGGGGGCCGGGCCGCAGGGCCTGACCATCGCCGAGATCGAGGGCCACCCGTTCGGCAAACTCTCCTTCAGTGGGGCCCGGTGGGCCCTTTCCGACGTTCGGCTGCTTTCGCCGATCCTGCCCAGCAAGGTCGTGTGCGTCGGCCGCAATTACGCCGACCACGCCGCCGAGCTCGGCAACGACGTGCCCAAGGAGCCGCTGCTCTTCCTCAAGCCATCCACCTCGGTGATCGGCCCCCGGGACGCCATCCGACTGCCGATCTTCTCCAAGCAGGTCGAGCACGAGGCGGAGCTCGCGGTCGTGATCGGGGCGCCGGGTGCGCGACGCGCCGACCGGGCCGCCGCCGAACGCGCCATCTTCGGCTACACCTGCGCCAACGACGTCACCGCTCGGGACCTTCAGCGGTCGGACGGGCAGTGGACCCGGGCCAAGGGCTTCGACTCGTTCTGCCCGATCGGCCCGTGGATCACCACCGGGCTGGACGTCTCCGACCTGGAGATCCGCTGTGAGGTGGGTCGCAACCCGGAGGAGATGGAGGTACGCCAACTCGGCCGGACGAAGGACATGGTCTTCGACGTGCCGGGCTTGGTGTCGTACATCTCGCACGTGATGACTCTGTTGCCCGGCGACGTCGTTCTCACCGGCACTCCGGCCGGGGTTAGCCCGCTTGTCGAGGGGGATACGGTCACCGTGCGGATCGAGGGCATCGGCGAGCTCACCAACCCGGTGGTTCCCGTCGCCTGATCCGTCTGATGCCCCTGTTTCCGCAGCTCACGGGTGGTTAGGGGGGATCGGATTTGGCCTGTCGGCACCGGGAGGGTAAAGTTCACTCCCGGCGCCGCAAGGGGCCAATGGGGTATGGGGTAATTGGCAGCCCGACTGATTCTGGTTCAGTTAGTCTAGGTTCGAGTCCTGGTACCCCAGCGCTGCTGGAATTCGCGAGAATTTCCAGACGCTGGATTCTGACGGAGTTCGACTCCGCCCCTCCGGGGGCGGAGGGTGGTCTTCGAAAGAGTGCAGCTCCTCCGCCGTCACGGTGGGGGAGCGAAAGTTGTTCTGGCCCCGTCGTCTAGTGGCCCAGGACGCCGCCCTCTCAAGGCGGTAGCGCCGGTTCGA